>NZ_BAEH01000001.1 GCF_000241305.1 Gordonia effusa NBRC 100432 | reverse complement strand
GGAATGTGCGTCGGCCGGTGCGTGTTGAGCTAGGTGTTGATTTCGCACAATTTGGAGGCACGAAGTGTCGTCGCTACCGCCCCTGGTCGAACCCGCAGCTGATCTGACCCGAGAAGAGGTCGCCCGATACAGCCGGCATCTCATCATTCCCGACGTCGGGATGGACGGGCAGAAACGCCTCAAGAACGCGAAAGTCCTGGTGATCGGCGCGGGCGGGCTCGGCTCGCCGACATTGCTCTATCTGGCCGCTGCCGGCGTCGGGACGTTGGGCATCGTCGACTTCGACGTCGTCGACGAATCCAATCTGCAGCGGCAGGTGATTCATGGTCAGTCCGATATCGGGAAGTCGAAGGCGCAGAGCGCGCGTGACTCGATCCACGAGATCAATCCGCTGGTCAAGGTGGTATTGCACGAACAGCGACTCGAACCCGAAGGTGCGATCGAGTTGTTCAGCGGCTACGACCTGATCCTCGACGGCACGGACAATTTCGCGACTCGGTATCTGGTCAACGACGCAGCCGTCCTGGCGCATAAGCCGTATGTCTGGGGATCCATCTATCGATTCGAGGGCCAGGCGTCGGTGTTCTGGGAGGATGCCCCCGACGGTCGGGGGCTCAACTACCGCGACCTCTATCCGCAAGCGCCGCCACCGGGCATGGTGCCGTCGTGCGCCGAAGGCGGTGTGCTCGGAATCCTGTGCGCGTCAATCGGTTCGATCATGGGCACCGAAGCGATCAAACTTATCTGCGGTATCGGTGAACCGCTGCTCGGCCGCCTGATGGTGTACGACGCTTTGGATATGACCTACCGGACCATCAAGATTCGCAAGGACCCGGCGGGAGCCGAGGTCACAGAGTTGATCGACTACGACGACTTCTGCGGCGTGGTGTCAACCGACGCCGCCGATGCGGCAGCCGGTTCCACGCTGACACCCGCGGAATTGAAGGCCAAGATCGACGCCGGCGACTCCATCGCGCTGATCGACGTGCGTGAGCCGGTCGAATGGGAGATCGTGCACATCGACGGCGCCACGTTGATTCCCAAAGGGGAGTTCGAGTCCGGCGCCGCGCTGGCACAGGTGCCGCAGAACCGTCAGGCGGTGCTGTACTGCAAGACCGGCGTGCGCTCGGCCGAAGTCTTGGCGACGCTCAAGCGAGCCGGCTTCTCCGATGCCGTACATCTGCAAGGCGGCGTAACCGCGTGGGCGCACCAGGTAGATAAGACGCTGCCGGTGTACTGAGCGGGGTTGATGTCACCACCTGGACGATCGAGTGGCCGAGGCGCCAGCCGATATCACCATCTGGCTGATCGAGTGGCCGAGGCGCCAGCCGAAGTCACCACCTCGCTGATCGAGTGGCCGAGGCGCCAGCCGAGGCTGTATCGAGATCCCGTAACCCGACACCCCAAGTCACCCCGCCGGATCAGCCGCCCGCGTCAACTCGATCACAGGGCGCGCAACACATGCCGTGCCTCCCCGGTTATGTCGGCCCCGCTCGGTAACCTCCCAGGTGTGACGAGCGTTGAACCACCCGAGCACGTCTTGCAGACGTTTGGGCTTACTGCACACCCGCCTATCGCCATGGGCGATCAGTGGATCGGCGGATGGCGCGTCGGTGAGGTTGTGCTGTCTATGGTTCCCGACCACGCGCGCGCCGCATGGTCGGCGACCGTGCGCGAAAATCTCTACGTCGACGGCCTGCGCATCGCCCGGCCGTTCCGGTCCACCGACGGTCGCTATGTGGTGTCTGGCTGGCGCGCGGACACGTACATCGCAGGTGCCCCCGAGCCTCGCCACGACGAGGTTCTGCAGGTTGCTGATCGCCTGCACGCGGCCATCGCCGACTTGGAACGCCCCCGTTTCCTCTTGCAGCAGCCGGCGCCACCAATCACCGACGTCGACGTGTTCACCGCCGCCGACCGTGCCGCCTGGGAGGACGTCCCGCTACGAACGGCACGGGCGGCGCAAATCGACGAGCCGACGACCGAAGATGGCAAGGTCAGTGTTCAAATGCTGAAAACCCTTGCCACGCTTCGCAAGAAGGTCGAAACGCCATCGCAAGTGGTACACGGCGACCTCTTCGGAACGGTCCTTTTCGCCGGCGCCGCGGCGCCCGGGATCACCGACATCGTGCCGTACTACCGACCGGCCACATGGGCGTCGGCCGTGGTTGTGGTGGATTCGCTGGCCTGGGGCGGCGCCGACGAGGCGCTGGTCGACCGTTGGTCGGATCAACCGGAGTGGCCGCAGATGATGTTGCGCGCCACCATGTTCCGACTCGCGGTTCATGCGCTGCATCCGCGTTCGACGACGGGTGCGCTGCCTGGTCTGCAACGCGTCGTCGAATTGGTGCGGTTGCTGGTCTAATCTGGTATCTCCCAACGGCATTGCCGCAGCAACACGCGACCGTCGCGGATCGGAGCACCCTCGGCGCGTAATTCCTCGAGCTGCCGCCGCGCCAAATGAGGCGCGGGACGTCCGCTGGCACCGATTACGCGGTGCCACGGCAGGTCGGCGCTGTCGGTGCGCATGATCCAGCCGACGATACGCGCGTTGGACAGGCCCGCGGCGTCGGCCAGGTCGCCATAGGTGCTGACTTTGCCCGAAGGGATGGCCGCGACTAGCGCGCGCACCCGCTCGACGTCGTCTTCGGTGACCGATGCCATCGCTAAAGCCTCTCCCGAATCAACGCGGCGACGAGTTCCGGCTCGATCAGAGGAACCATATGTTCGCAATCGACATGCCGGATATCCACGGCATCAAGGGATTTCGATGCAGTGTCGAGAAATTCGGCCGAGACGAACGGTGGCCGCACCCGGTCCGCGACGACGATCGTCGTCGGAATGTGAGCCAGGGGAAATACGGCCGGCCGCGCCATCTCGCTCCAGGCTGTCGCGGCGGCGGGCTGGCTCACCCGCCACCCGACGCCGCCGGCGACGTCCATCAGATGGGCTGCGATCTCGGCGTCGAGAATGTCATCGGGGACCATTGCCCAGCCTTCGGCGCGTTTGGCCGCACGCGCGGCATCGGCGTCGGCATAGGTCCAGTGCGCCATCGATTCCGCGGCGATCTGAGCTGCCCAGTCCGGCGGCAGTCCTTGCGCGGGATCAAGTAGGACGAGGCCGCGCACCGCGTCGGGGCGACGCTGGCTGAGTCGAATCGCCAAACCCGCACCAAATGAATGCGCGACGATGACAATAGGCAGCTCGGCCGGGTCAATATGGTCGTCGAAGACTGCTTCGAGCGCGTCCAAGTGAGCGTCATACGACCACGGTGCGGTCCACGATGAATGGCCGTGTCCGAGTAGATCGGGGGCGACGACGCGAACGTCGGACAGATACTCGGTGGCTAGCTGCGCCCAGCGCAAGCCGTGTCCGGTCAGGCCGTGCAGCGCGAGAACGGTGGGGGCGCCGGGGATACCCGGAAAGACGGTGGTGTTCAGCGAGGGCGGTGCCATGCCTGAGATGATGCCGCACGCCCCTGACACACAGACGAGTGACCGGACCCAACCTGCGACGTGGGCGTCGTCGGGCGAAGATACCCCTCTCCGCGCACGTAGGCGCAAGGTTCAGGCAGGTCGGGAGTGGGGTGCCCGTGCCTGTCGGTGGGACATGCTTCGATAGATCCGTGGCAGCCCACCGCACTTCCTCGGCAATGGCCGGTACCGCACTGCGGACCCGGCTGGTGTCGACGACCGCCGAGGTAGGTGAGCCCCGACGCTGGGTGCCGGCAGCGCAACACATCATCTCCACAATGGTGCTCTCCGACCCCGAACGGCCGTGGCTGCCGTACCGAGTCCACGGTGGGCCGGGAACGGGTAAAACGTCGCTGATCGTCGACGCCGCGGTGGAGCGGCTGAGCAATCCCGACGTCGATCCAGAATCGGTGCTGGTGCTGGCGTCGAGTCGGCGCGCGGCGACCGCGCTGCGCGAGCAGATCACCCGACTGGTCCTGGCCCGGGGGACGGCCGATGACGCTGTCCCGCACCGCAAGATCCTCGGCGGTGCACTGCGTGAGCCGCTAGTCCGCACGGTGCACTCCTATGCGTTCGCGATCCTGCGGTTGCAGGCCGCCGTACACGACAACCCGCCGCCCCGGCTGATCACCGGTTCTGAGCAAGACGTGGTGCTGCGCGAACTACTGATGGGAGATCTCGAGGATGGAGCGGAGTACTGGCCGACCTGGCTTCGCCCGGCACTCACGACCGACGGATTCGCACAAGCCCTGCGCGATTTGCTGATGCGAGCGGCCGAACGTGGCGTCGGTCCAGAGGAATTGATGCGGCTGGGGCGGGCGCACAAACACCCCGAATGGGTGGCCGCAGGGCACGCCTACGCCCAATACGAGCAGAATATGCTGCTGCGCGGGGCGGTGGGTATCGCCGCACCGCATGCCTCAGCGCCAGCGGTCGACGCGGCCGAGCTGGTCGGTTCGGCGTTGTCGGCTTTCGCCACTGATCCAGAACTCCTTGCGGTACAACGCAATCGGATCCGGCACCTCCTCGTCGATGACGCCCAGCATCTCGATCCGCAAGCCGCCCAACTCATTCGGCTGATCGGCACCGGTGCGGACTCGGCCATCATCGCCGCCGACACCGACCAGTCGATCTTTTCCTTCCGTGGCGCTAGTCCACGATTCGTCGAATCTCTGACCGAAACAGGATCGCCGCGGGATATCCTGTTGGACAACGATTTTCGTGGCACCCCTGCGATCAACGCCGTTGGCGCCGCGTTGGCCCGACGGCTACCCGGGCATCGTCCGCACCGCTACCCGGAGCCCATTTCTGACGATCACGGTGAGACCGCGCGCGTGCGGGTGTTCACCTCGTCGGCTAAAGAGGCGACCGCGGTCGCTGACCTCTTGCGTCGCGCGCACCTATTCGACGATGTGCCGTGGTCATCGATGGCCGTCATCGTTCGCTCGGTGGCATTGTCCGCGCCGGCACTGCGGCGTGCATTCCGTTCCGCGGGTGTGCCATTGACCACCCCGACGTCGGATTTGCCGCTGCATCGCCAGCGCGCGGTTGCGGCCTTCCTCTTGGCACTACGCGTTGTCGACGCTACGAGCAGCAGCCCAGCGATGGGCTCAGCCGCGGTAACTGACACAGTCGATGCCGACGACCTCGTAACGCTGCTGTCCGGGCCGATCGGCGGCGCCGACCCGGCGTCGTTGCGCCGCCTGCGACGAGGCATTCGCCGGATAGACGAGAAGGCTGCGACGGGAGCCGAGGTCGATTCACTCGCCTCGCTGTGGCGAGCACTCACCGACCCCGAATGTGCCGATCGGTACCTGGCATTGCTGTCCGACGTGGAGGCACGTCCATTGCGCCGGACCCTCGACGTGGTTAACGCGGCAGTGCGCGTCAATTCGTCGCACCGCGGCGTCGAGGAGACACTGTGGGCCGCGTGGCAAGCATCGGGTCTGGAAAAGCGTTGGGCGGCAAGCGCGTTGCGCGGTGGGCCAGTTGGTGAGCAATCTGACCGGGATCTCGACGCGATGGTGGCGATGTTCGAAGCCGCCGCGTCCTTCACCGACAATCTGCCGACCGCCGGCGTCGGAGAGTTCGTCCGACATCTCACCGCGTTGCAGATTCCCCGTGATTCGCGGGTGGCGCACGCGGCTGCCGACTCGGTGACCGTCTTATCCGCGCACGCCGCCGCCGGTCGGGAATGGGATGTCGTCGCGGTGGCCGGTGTGCTCGATGGTCTATGGCCGTCGTTGCGTTCGCGCGGCAGTGTGCTGGCGACCGGCCAACTCATGGACATCCTCGAAGGCATCGATCCCGACGCCGTCGACACGGTGGCCCGCAGTTCCATCGCGCTTGCCGACGAACGCCGCTTACTCCTGGTCGCGTGCACTCGTGCTCGCCGCAGGTTGCTGGTGTCGGCCGTCGAAGACGGCAGCGGCGAGTCGTCGCCGTCGCGCTTCATTCCAGAGATCGCGTCGGCGCTCGGGCAACTCGGCACCGACGACTCCGGTGAAACCCAAACCGACACAGTGGAATTGGACCCCGGCGTTGGGCGAGTGCTGTCGTTGCCCTCGTTGATCGCGACACTGCGATCGGAAGTGGCGGCGGGTGTCGCGGCCGGCGCGGTACCCGACGCGCGTACCCGGGCCGCCGCCGAATTGCTTGCGCAACTGGCTGATTCGGATATCCCGGGCGCTCACCCGCGTGATTGGTTCGGTCTGGCGGGCCCTTCCACGGATTCGCCGCTGTGGACGCCGGAGGCCGGCCCGCGGTTCCTATCGCCGTCGAATGTCGAATCGCTGAGCCGATGTTCGCTGCGTTGGGTGTTGGAACGGCACGGCGGTCGTGACGGTAACGCGGCGCCCGCGCTTACCGGAACGCTGGTTCATACCCTGGTGCAGGCTGTCGCCGGGCAAATCGCTCCCGCCGAGGTGACGCAGGCATTGCGGGAGATTTGGGACCGCGTGGACTCCGGCGCCGACTGGTACTCGGCGAAAGAACTCGAGCGGGCCGAGGGGATGCTGACGAATTTCCGGGAATGGCTTGCGCAGTCGCGTTCGGAATTGACCGTTCACGGCGTCGAGACGGCGGTCGATGCTCACCTGCCGGCCGACGTCGACGATCCGACGTCGATTCCGGTGCGGTTGGTCGGGCGTATCGATCGACTGGAAACCGATTCGGCCGGCCGACCGGTTGTCGTGGATGTAAAGACCGGAAAGACGGTGATCTCGGCGAATGACGCAGCTGACCACGCCCAATTGGCGACCTATCAGCTTGCGTTGACACTTGGCGGGGTACCCGAACTCGGGGCCGTGGAGACCGGCGGCGCCCGGCTGGTCTATGTCGCTCAGACGAACCGCAAGACCGGGGCCGCGGTACGCGAACAAGACGCTCTAACACCGGATTTAGTGGACGAATGGAAGGCCATTCTGCGTGCGGCGGCCAAGGCCAGCGTCGGCCCGGTATTCACGGCAACGGTGAATCCGGGATGTGGACACTGTCAATTATCCACCAGTTGTCCGGCCAGGCTCCGGGGGAAGTCGGTGGTCGATGACTGACCTGCGCACAACACCCTGGGTGTCTGCCACGAGTTTGTCCGCGGCACTGGGGCTTCCGATGCCAACACCGGAGCAGGTAGCGGTGATCGAGGCGCCCCTGGAACCGGTATTGGTGGTGGCCGGCGCTGGTGCGGGAAAGACCGAGACGATGGCGTCGCGGGTGGTGTATCTGGTGGCCAACCGATTGGTCGGACCCGAAGAGATTCTTGGTCTCACCTTTACCCGCAAGGCGGCCAGCGAATTAGGTGCGCGGATCAGGCGGCGGTTGTCGATGCTGGCTTCATCACCGGCACTGGTCAATTGGGACCCGGACGGCACGTTGGCCACCCGGCTGCGAAACGCCGATCCAGAAGTGAGCACCTACCACGCATACGCGGGGCGACTCATCGCCGATTACGGCCTGCTGCTTCCGGTCGAGCCAGCCTCGACGCTGCTCAGTGAGACGGAGCTGTGGCAACTCGCGTTCTCGGTGGTGAGTAACTGGACCGGCGAACTGAACACCACCAAGGTTCCGGCCGGCGTCACCGAGGCAGTTCTGCGGCTCTATGGCGAAATAGCCGAGCATCTAGTCGAATTCGACGAACTCATGTCGTCGGGCGATGATCTCTACGATCTCATCGACACGTTGCCCAAGGGGCCTCGTCAACGCGAGGAGCCGTCGCAGAAACTGCGGGCCATTCAAGCGGTTATCGACGAGCGGCGTGAGTTGCTTCCGTTGGTGGCGGAGCTGATCGCGCGGTTGCGCGAACAGAGTGCGCTCGATTTCGGTTCGCAGATGTCGTTGGCGGCACGACTGGTGACCGGAAACCCGGAAGTGGTTGCCGGCGAACGAGAATCAGTGCGCGCGGTACTGCTCGACGAATATCAGGACACCGGCCATTCGCAGCGCGTGCTGTTGTCGACATTGTTCGGTGGGGGCGCCAGTGGACTGGCGGTCACCGCGGTAGGGGACCCGATTCAGTCGATCTACGGTTGGCGCGGGGCTTCGGCGGCGAATCTGCCACGATTCACCACCGATTTCCCCAAGGACGACGGCACGCCATCGGATCGGTTGGAACTGCTCACGAGCTGGCGCAATGGTGTGCAGGCCTTGCGGCTGGCCAATGAGACGTCGGAAGAGTTGCGCCGCAAAGGGATTCCAGTGAGCGTGTTGCGTCCCCGGCCCGACGCACCGGTCGGTAGCGCGCGATTAGCACTCACTTCGACGGTGCTCGACGAGCGTGCGTGGATCGCCGATGCTATCGAAACTCATTATCGCGCGGCCGAAGACGCTGGGCGACCGCCACCGACGACCGCGATTCTGGTACGTCGCAACGACGATTCCGCGCCGTTGGCGGCGGAGTTGGAAAGCCGAGGTATCCCCGCTGAAGTTGTCGGTATCGGTGGCCTTCTCCATGTGCCCGAGGTCGAAGACATCGTCGCGACGCTGCGCTTGATCGCCGATCCGCTCGCCGGTACCTCGGCGATGCGGCTATTGACCGGTGCCCGTTGGCAATTGGGTGCCGCCGACATTGCCGCGCTGTGGCGTCGGGCGACCGATATCGCGGCGGTCGAGTATGCCGCTTCGACCGGTGCGATGAGCAGCGTCGAAGAGCTCAATGCCGCTCTCGATGCCGCACTCCCGGCCGAGATCGTCGATGCAGCCGGAATTGCCGACGCGCTCATCGATCCCGGACCTGCGGAGCGGTACAGCAGTGCGGGGTTCACCCGGATCCGTGCACTCGGCGGGCAACTGGAGATGTTGCGTCGTCGGATAGGACAACCGTTGCCGGAATTGGTTGCCGACGTGGAGCACAGCATCGGTGTCGCCGTTGAGGCGCAGATTCGTGCCCGTCGGATGCGCGGCGCGATCACCGGACGCGAGCATCTGGACGCATTCGCCGACTATGTGACCGCCTACGCCGACCGGCCCGGCGCGACGTTGCCGGGTTTGCTGGCGTTCTTAGAGACGGCCGAGACTATTGAGAAGGGACTCGAACCGGGAAAGATCGAGGTCGCCGAGCAACGTGTACAGATACTGACGGTGCATGCGGCGAAGGGGCTGGAATGGGATGTGGTTGCGATTCCGCACCTGTGCCGCAACATCTTTCCCAGCGGGAAGTCGGAGGCGACTTGGCTGGGTAGCGCTCGAGAGTTGCCCGCGGTCCTACGTGGAGATCTTGCTGATCCGGTCGGACCCACGGGGGTGAGCGAGGGGTTTCCGCGGCTGGACCTATCGGGGGTCGGCGACCGTAAAGAACTCGAAGACGCGCTCGCCGAGCATAAGGAAGCGATCGCCCAGCGTCGGCTCGAAGAAGACCGCCGCCTTCTCTACGTGGCCTTGACCCGGTCGAAGCAGGAATTGCTGATCTCCGCCCATCATTGGTCGATGGCCGACGAAAAGCCCCGTGGTGGTTCGACGTTCTTCGACGAACTGCGGGAGGTGGTCGCCGCGGCCATCGCGAGCGGAGATCCGGCGGTGTCCGACGGGTTGTCGATCGATATCGACGAACCCGAGCCTGAGCCCGCTTCGGCCAATCCGCTCGCCGAACATGTCGTGTCGGCGGCGTGGCCGGCCGATGTGCTGGGCAGTCGGCGTGAAACAATCAGTGCCGCAGCAACTTTGGTTACCGATGCGATCACGGCGCGGGACCAGCCGTCACTTTTCGAGAAACCGGGCGCCGCCGGCGAACACGATCAGGCCGACGATGACCCCGACATCGAGGCCTGGCGCGCCGAGGTGGCGGCGTTGCTGGCCGAGCACAATCAAGGTAATCAGGCGCATATAGCCGTATCGCTGCCGACTCATCTGTCGGTCAGTCAACTTGTCGACCTGGACACCGACGAGGCGCGTTTCGCCGAGCGGCTCAGGCGCCCAACGCCTTTCAAGCCAAATCCGTTGGCCCGGCGGGGTACCGCGTTCCACGCCTGGGTGGAGCGTCGGTTCGGCGCGACTCGACTGCTCGACATCGACGAGCTACCGGGCGCTGCCGACGCGGCGGCCGGCGTCGATGACGATTTCGCCGCCTTACAAGAAGCGTTTCTGGCGTCGACGTGGGCCAGTAGGACACCGATCGAGGTCGAGGTGCCGTTCGAGACGGTCATCGGCGGAACAGTGATCCGCGGACGCATCGACGCCGTCTTCGAGCAGCGTGGCGCCGATGGCGATGCGATTACCTGGCTGGTAGTGGATTGGAAGACCGGTGCGGTGCCCGAGCCCGCCCAGCGCGAGTCGCTGTATATCCAGCTTGCCGCCTACCGGATCGCGTGGGCGCAGCTGATGGATGTCGACCCGAGCCGGGTACGCGCGGCCTTCCACTATGTGCGCAGCGGAATCACCCTGGAGCCCGATGATTTGCCGGACGCGTCCGGATTGGCGGCTCTGCTGGCCAAGTAGTGGGGTATCCGGCTTACGCCGGTGCTGTCGGTAGCGGTGTGAGAGTCTAGGCTTCATTCTTGTGAATCGACCGAACGGGAGATATTTCTGATGCCATCGCGCCTGCGTCGACGCTTCGGTTCAGAGACGCTGACCGAACGTCCCGAGTACGCGCTCGTCGGCATCATCAAGATTCCCGAGACGCAGAATAGTCCGGGCCGCGCGATCGGCCGTCGCGTCGTCTTCGCCGTGTGTGCGTTGTTCTTCACCGCGATCGTCGTATGGCTGGATCGGGGCGGCTATCGAGACGCGCAGGACAACGAGTTGTCCTTCCTCGACTCGCTCTACTACTCGGCGGTCACCCTCTCGACGACGGGCTACGGCGACATCACACCGATCTCGCCGGGCGCCCGGCTGATGAACGTCTTGATTATTACCCCGCTCCGCGTGCTGTTCCTGATCGTCTTGATCGGAACGACGTTGGAAGTGTTGACCGAACGATCTCGCCAAGCCCTCAAGATCCAGCGTTGGAGGAATAAGTTGCGCAATCACACCGTGGTCGTCGGATACGGCACCAAGGGCCGCACCGCAGCGGCGGCAATGATCGCGGACGGAGTCAAACCAGCGGATATCGTCGTCGTCGACGAGAATGCCGCGGTACTCGACACGGCGGCGGCCGATGGATTGGTTACCGTCCGTGGCGACGCCACCAAATCTGACGTGCTGCGCTTGGCCGGCGTCGCGCACGCGGCCAGTATCGTCATCGCCGCTAGCCGCGACGACACCGCGGCGTTGGCTACATTATCGGCGCGCGAATTGAATAAGAACGCGAAAATCGTTGCCTCGATTCGCAACTCGGAGAATACGCACTTGATGCAGCAGTCCGGCGCGAACTCCGTTGTGGTCTCGTCGGAGACGGCCGGGCGACTGTTGGGCCTGGCCACCATGACGCCGACCGTGGTGGAGATGATCGAGGATCTGCTAACCCCCGACGAGGGGTACGCGATCGCCGAACGTGAGGTAGACCCGACCGAGACCGGTGGGTCGCCCGCGCATACCGCCGACATCGTCCTGGGCGTGGTCCGCGATGGAACGCTGTACCGCGTGGGTGACGCCGAGGTTGAGGCCATCGAGGCGGGCGACCGCCTGTTGTACGTGCGTCGCGGTCCGGGCGACAAATGACCGAGACCGATTTCATCTTGCGGGCTTTGCCGCTGCTCTCGCGTGCGACGGTCGACCGTGCGCATAATTTGCGAGACGACCCGGCCGCCTTGGCTGCCGGCTGGGCGGGCGCCCGGTTACTCGAGGTCGACTACCAGGGCAAGTTTCCCATCACCGACGACGGCCATCTGCGGTGGGCGGTGACCAGCGGCGACGTCGATGACAGCGCCGTGCTGCTCGGCATCGACGATGTACACCTCTGGGCGCGCCGCGTTCGCGAGATCGACGGCCCAAGTACCGACCCTCGATTAGGTGCGGTCAATCTCGATGCTGACGAGGCCGGACTCCTCGCGACAGCGCTCGGCATGCTGAATTGGCATGACACGTCACAGTTTTCACCGTCGTCCGGCGTCGAAACGCATAGCGACAAAGGAGGCTGGATTCGGCGCGACGCCAACAGTGGTCGAGAAGAGTTCCCGCGCACCGACGCCGCGATCATCACCGTCGTGCACGACGGCGCAGACCGCGTGCTGCTCGGACGGCAGGCGACGTGGCCCGACCGCTGGTATTCCACACTGGCCGGCTTCGTCGAACCCGGTGAATCGCTGGAACAGTGCGTCGCCCGAGAGGTCTACGAAGAAGTGGGGATCACGATCCACAGTCAGCGCTACCTGGGAAGTCAGCCGTGGCCGTTCCCACGATCGCTGATGTGCGGATTCGCCGCCATCGGCGACCCCGACGAACCGCTGCGCTTCCTCGACGGCGAGATCGGCGACGCCCACTGGTTTCATCGTGACGAGGTACGCGAAGCGTTGGTGCGCGGCGACGATTGGGTTCGTGTCGATGGCACCGTCGATGATTCGGCCGATGGGCCACGGTTGCGGTTGCCCGGTTCGATCTCGATCGCGCGCACACTGATCGAAGCGTGGGCCGGAATCTAGCTAAGCCTCAAAGGCTTAGCTTCTTCTTCACATCGGCGATAGAGGGGTTGGTCGCGGTCGATCCATCGGCGTATTTCACCGTCGGGACCACGTGATTGCCGTTGTTGACACTGCCGACGAAGTCAGCGGCGTCGGGATTCTGCTCGATGTCGACTTCATCCCAGGTGACACCCAGGCTTTTAAGCCCAACCTTCAAACGGCTGCAGTAGCCGCACCACGAGGTGGTGTACATGGTCAGGGCTGCGGTATCGGTACTCACGGTGTTGTTAACGCCGCTGGGAGCGCAGGTATTTCCCGATCGTCGGCGGCGGGTTTCGGTACCCGGCCCACCCATGTCTTCAATTGTTCGTAGACGTCATCGTGATTGAGTAATGCCAGGTGATGGGCACCGTGCAGATGGAAACCGGCCGAGTCTTCGAAGCCGACGCGACGGGCGCGTGTCTGCCCGCCGGCACTGCCTCGCAGTACCAGGCCATCGCCGATGAGATAGCCGAGCGGATTGCGGCGACTTGTCGCCACCGATGCCGACACGAAACAGTGAGTTGTTTCGGCCAGGAGCGGCACTTCGGTGATGGCGATCCGGGCCAACGAGTCGGCATCGCGTCCGCGCCAGTCCTGGTCGACGAGTGATCCTTGCCGGAGGTCGCGGATGCCGGCGCTGCGACGTCGGAGCAGACGTCCGAAGGGTGCGGTCTCGGGCATGCGGGTGAGCAGCGAACTGCCGACATGTGCCAGTTGCTCCAGCGGCGCACCATGATGTGGAGTGCCGAGACTGACGGTCAGTGATGTCCGCTTGGTCCAGTCCATACCGGTCCGCGATGCGTGATAGGCAGCGCTGCGTGCGACCAAACCGCCCATCGAGTGACCGACCAGGGTGATGTCGGTGACCGGTACCGGCCAATTGCGTACCGTAGCGGCAAGCAGATACGACAGTGCACGTCCGTTCGCTGAGATGTGACGGCCGGTGTTGTAGCGGATATCGATCGCGGTGGTTCCGAGGTCAGTCGTGAGGCGTTGCGCGTAGGTCGGCCTGCCCCCGAGGCGCCATGCGTGCTCGGTCTCGACCAATCCGTGTAGGAATACGACGAGGTGGCCGGACGCCTCCGGGAAAGCGCGTCGAAGGTCGTCCCTGCCTGGGGAGACGACGACGCCGTCGACGCGGATGGCCATCGGGTCGGCGGCGAGGGGTGAGCCGGCTTCGTCGAGTTTGTCGCCGATCAAACCGTTGATAATGCCGATTGCCGCAGCTCCGCGCACAGTTTCCGACGGGACCTGCCAGGACGTCTTGCTCGGCATCGCGCGGCCGGCCACTTCGCTGGCCGCCTGTGACGCGATCTCGATGGACTGGTAGACCCCGTCGGTGATGCCGTCGTGGATCGCTTTGATCGGTGCGACGCCGCTGCCGGTGCCCAGGCGGACTCCCGCGAAAACGCGGTCGGAGATCGCGCGATGCACGTTGTGAATTCCCCCGGCGGCGACTCCAACCTCGCGTAGGCCGAGTTCGGCCAGCGCGCGTACTTCGGCGTTGCCCCGTGCGGATGAGGTCATTTTCGCAGTGTACATATGTTCACTGAATGATGGCAATGCGAGCCGATCGTCGTCGTGCTGCCGCTCCCGCCGGGACCCCTGCACCGCCTCCCTGTCATAGCGCGATGGGACACTGGGCTCGTGGCCGACTCCGACATGCTTGCTGATCTTGACCCGCAGCAGCGGGCCGCCGTGCTCGCACCGCGTGGCCCGGTATGCGTTCTCGCGGGAGCGGGAACCGGTAAGACCCGAACTATTACCCGGCGGATCGCCCATCTCATCGATTCCGGTCAGGTGAACCCGTCGCAGGTGCTCGCCGTGACCTTCACCGCGCGAGCGGCCGGGGAGATGCGTACCAGGCTGCGATCGTTGGGTATCGCCGGCGCGGGAAACGCGGTGCAGGCGCAGACATTTCACGCCGCGGCTATGCGTCAGCTGCGATACTTCTGGCCGCAGGCATTCGGTGATCGGCGTTGGCAACTGCTCGATCGCAAGATACCCGTGCTGGCCGGGGCGGCCCGTCGTGCTGGGGTAGCGACGGGCAATGACATGCTCCGCGACTTGGCGTCGGAGATCGAGTGGGCCAAGGCGTCCCTATTGGGTCCAGGGGACTATGCGGAGGCCGCGATCCGATTCGATCGTGACGCGCCGGTCGAACCACGCAAGGTCGCCGACGTCTGGTCGAACTACGAGCGACTCAAACAAGCAGATCCGGACGAGTGGTATCTCGACTTCGACGATCTGTTGATCTACACAGCGCAGATCCTGCGCGATGTGCCCGGCGTGGCCGAGGAGTTCCGCTCGCGCTACCGGTGTTTCGTCGTCGATGAATACCAGGATGTAACCCCCGTCCAGCAGGGACTGTTGGATATGTGGCTCGGCGAGCGCGACGACCTCACCGTCGTCGGCGACGCGAACCAGACGATCTATACCTTCACCGGCGCCACCCCGAAATACCTGCTCGACTTTTCCCGACGGTTCGAGCACGCCGAGGTGGTGCGACTCGAACGCGACTATCGCTCGACGCCCGAGGTCGTCGACCTGGCCAATCGTGTCATCGGCGCTGCTCGCGGGCGAATCGCGGGCACTCGGTTGCGATTGATCGGGCAGCGCGATTCCGGGCCGGAACCCACATTCACCGAATACGACGACGAGCCGTCCGAAGCGGTTGGCGCGATTGCGGAGATCAAAAGCCTGATCCGGCGAGGTGTGGCACCTGCCGAGATCGCGATCTTGTACCGCGTCAACGCGCAGTCGGAGAATTTCGAGCAGGCGCTCACCGAAGCCGGCATCCCGTACCAGGTGCGCGGCGGCGACGCGTTCTTCCAGCGGACCGAGATCCGGCAGGCGCTGCGTCAGCTCGACGTCGCTGCCCGCCAGGTCGATCCGGCGGCGCCCGGTCCGTCGGGAGATGAATTGAAAGAGGTGGTCGCCGCAGTGCTTACGCCGCTCGGGCTGACCGAGGAGCAGCCGTCGGGTGCCGAGGCGCGAGCGCGCTGGGAATCGTTGCGCGCGCTGTCGGTCCTGACCGACGACATGGTCACCGAAAGTCCCAATCTTATTCTGGGACAACTCATTTCCGAACTGTCCGCCCGAGCGCAGGCGCGTCATCCACCGACCGTGCAGGGCGTCACGCTGTCGTCGTTACACGCGGCGAAGGGCCTGGAATGGGATGCGGTGTTCCTCGTCGGCGTCACCGACGGTTCGCTGCCGATCAGTCAGGCGATTAACGGCTCGGCCGAAGATATCGAGGAAGAGCGACGCCTCCTCTACGTGGGCGTCACCCGTGCCCGAGAACACTTGAACCTCTCGTGGGCGTTGTCGCGGAACGAGGGGGGCCGACGCGGCCGGCGCCGGTCACGATTCCTCAACGGCATCGCGCCCGAGGATGAACGACCAGCCGCCGCCCGCGCGACGTCGGATAAGGCCGCTCGCAAACAGGCCCGCGTCCAGGCTCTCGCCGAGCTGTCACCGGCCGATACCGAACTATTCGACGCACTCAAGGCATGGCGTCTGGATCAGGCGCGTGAACAGGCGAAACCGCCATTCGTGGTATTCAGCGACCGCACCTTGATCGCGATGGCCACCGCCCGCCCGTCGACGATCGCCGAATTGGGGAAGATCAGCGGCGTGGGGTCGTCGAAGTTGGAGTCGTATGGCGCCGACGTAGTGGAGATTGTGAAGGCGGCGTCGGGTGACTAGCCGACGTACCAAAACCGCAGGTCAAAAATAGGTTGTGCGAATTATGGGCTTGCCGCTAGTCTCGTTAGCGTCAAGTTCGAGCGGAACTGTCGCATGCGTGTGGCAGTCTGGTTGAAACGGAATCGGGTCAGTTGCTTGCCGCTGGTGGCCCCGGGATACGCAGAAAGGAGTGGAGTCGTGAACGGATCAATGAATATCGCCGAGCAAATTGTGGCGACCGCACGCGTCCATTCCTGGGCTGCGTACACCCATCTGGCACCAAGCGCTACGGCGCGCCCGAAGGCCGAAGGCTTCACGCTCGCGGCACTGCGCGCACCGGCAGACGTAGCGCGAGCGCCGCAGCGATTCCCCGACGTAACCCTCCGTGGGAGGTGTCTGGTCTAGCAGACATCCCACAGGCTGGCTACAGACCTCAAGGTCACGGGCGAATCGCGAAAGCGAGACCCGTGACCTTTTTGTTTTGGCAGTCACCGCAAGCCATTTCAGCAGTCTCGGGTCGAGAAACGAAACCGTTCAACACCACACTTGGAGACCCAAATGACTTGCGTTCTCGAACCTTGTATAGACCAGACCGATTACGGCACGTCCGAAACCACGGATAACCTCGCCGGCCGCCTCGACGTCCCATGTCAGGTCGCTGACCCGGACATGTGGTTCGCGGACAACCCACGTGAACTCGAACAGGCAAAAGCGCTCTGCGGGACCTGCCCGTTGCGGGCCGAATGCCTGGCCGAGGCACTCAACCGCGCCGAGCCGTGGGGCGTGTGGGGCGGCGAGATCCTGGAGCGGGGCGCGGTCATCGCGCGCAAGCGTCCACGTGGCCGCCCGCGTAAGACCGTGGCGTGAGCCACTTCGCCGCAGGGGCGAAACCCGGGGGAGGGACAAACTGCCCGCCGTCACACACCACGAAGGTGTACGACGGCGGGCAGTTTGTATGTGAGGGAAGCGATCAGGAGTCTTCGGCTACGCCGGGTACCCACTCTTCAAGGATCGCGCGGTAGGGCGCGTACGCCTCCAACTGCGAGGCGATACCGACACAACCCATCAGGACACGGAACACCATCACGTAGTCGGTCGGAACGTTCAGATTTCGCGAGGTCTTGTAGACCTCACCGCGCATGTCGGTGGCTTGTCCGGCGGCACGCTGCAGCCATTTGCGGGTGAAATGGAACGACTCGGTGTACAGCGGATCGACGTACGGCTTGAGGTACGCGGCGATATTCTCCGACGACACCTTGTCGACATGGGAACGCTGGATGAAATTCGTCTGGACCATCAGCTCGCGGAGTTCGTCGTATTTCTTATCGCGCGCGAGGGCCAAGATTCGACCGGTCGCAGGGGGAAATCCGCCCTCGTAATGGCCAACGGCACCGAAATCGAGAACGCCGAAGCGGCCGTCGTCGGCGATAAAGAAGTTACCCGGATGCGGATCACCGTGGAGCAACCCGACGCGCACCGGCGAGCTGAACTCGAAGGTGGCCATTTTCAGAGCGGCGTCGTTGCGTTGTTCTTGGGTACCGGTGGCGACGATCTTCGATAGTGGAACGCCATCGAGCCACTCCGACACCATGACCTTCGGCGAACTCGCGACGACCTTGGGGATGACGAAGTCGGGATCACCGGCAAAAGCCTTGGCGAATGCCCGCTGATTCTCGGCCTCCGCGAGGTAGTCCAACTCGTCTTCGGTCCGATCGATCAACTCGTCGATCATCCCTTTGACGTCGGTGCCCGGTGCCATCTTCTGGATCAGGCCGGCGAGCCGCGACAACGTCTTTAGATCGGCGCGTAGCGCGTGGTCGGCGCCGGGGTACTGAATCTTGACGGCGACCTGACGTCCATCGGACCAAACCGCCTTGTGTACCTGGCCGATGCTGGCTGCCGCAGCCGGAGTGTCGTCGAAGGACTGGAAGCGGTCCCGCCATTTGGTGCCCAGTTGCTGGTCGAGGACCGCGTGAACTTTGGCAGCGGGCAAAGGCGGAGCCTCGGCCTGCAGCTTGGTCAAAGCTTCGCGGAAGGGCTCACCGAACTCGTCGGGGATGGCGGCCTCCATGATCGACATGGCCTGGCCGACCTTCATCGCGCCGCCCTTGAGTTCACCCAGCACGGAGAAGACCTGCTCGGCAGCCTTCTCCATCATTTCCTGGTTGACGTCGTCTTTGCTCTTGCCCGCCATACGTTTGCCAAGACCCGCGGCCGCGCGTCCAGCCATACCAATCGGCAAGGACGCCAGTTTGGCGTTGCGTCGTCCTTGCCCCCGCGTGATTTCGCTCATGGGAAGAGGATAGTTCACCGATCTGACCGGAGAGTAAGGGCCACTGTGGCGTGGCTCTCATCTGGCGGCGGCGCCACAGGTGCACGACGGATGCGCGGGCCATCGTTTTCGACGCAGTCGCACCGGATTGGCGTGAAATTCCAGGGTGTGGTCGATGAGGTCAGGCGGGGAGGCGGCGTTGGGGTGCCCAGATCCCGACCCCGACCCCGACTCCGACAGACCCGCGACGATTTGTTCGACCTGTTCGTGTGCCAATGCGACTGTCGCGCGGATGGTGGCCGCACTGGCATAGCCGGGTTTGCCGAGCAGTTGCGCGGCGATCATCGGCCATTGGGGATCGAGCGTGGCTCGGTGGTGATCCGCGCATCTCAGGCAACTCGACAACCCGGGCAGCACCAGGGGACCGACGATCCCGACGCCGTCGCGCAGTCGTACCCCGAGATGTGGAATACGTTGTCGCATAAGGATATTAACGATGGCCGGGTCATGTGAGTGGTAGTCGGTGAGGATGGCTAGCTGGGTGCCGGACCAGTTGCCCGGGCGACCGGTGAGGCGGGGCCGCTGTACTGAGCGGGTCGTCGGCAACCCGACGTCGCGTAATGAGTCGGCCAGCTTCTCAGCGATCGGCCCGCGCCCGTGAATCCGCACCCTGAGATGACTCACCCGAGGTCCACCCGACGATGGCAGAACCGCACCGCTGGCGAGCAACTGTTCGGACAATACCGCGAAATCAGCCGCCGTCAGCCCGATGCTGCGCAGGTAGCGCGTCAACTCCGGCTGGGTGCGCTGATCGTCGAGGTAGCGCAGCAGCGCGACGACGGTGTCGGCGGTGACCGGCGGCGTCAAGTCGAGGATCGTGCTGCGTTCGGGGTCGCACCCGATCTGAATTCGATCGGCCCGCCGAACCAGAATCGCAGCGCCGGGGCGCAGAACGGGCAGCGTCGTGGATTTGTCGGCCGTGGCTGTCATGCCACCGATCGTGCCAGGGAACGCCGGGAGAATCGTCTCTCAACCCCCGGTTATCCACAGGCAGAATTAGCGGTCTGCCTGCGGAAACATGCTTGCCGTCAAATTACGACGATGCGGGACCCGCGGCTTCGCCGTCGTCGTTCTTGTCGTCGTTGCCATCACCGTTGGCCTGTTCTTCGCGAGCACGAGCCTCGTCGGCCATCGTCTTTTCCAGTGCGGCCATCGGATCGTCGAATGCGCTGACGTCGCCGCCGATCATTCGGTCGATGAATGCCGCCGGATTGTCCAGATCGTCGGCGTCGGGTAGTAGATCCGGATGCTCCCAAACCTTGTCGCGGGTCGCGACGTCGGAGCTCTCCAGCAGTTTGCTCCACAACGCTGACGCCTCGCGTACCTTGCGCGGGCGCAGCTCCAAGCCGATCAGCGTCGCGAAGGTCTGTTCGGCCGGTCCACCCGACGCGCGGCGTCGGCGCATGGTCTCGGTGAGTGCGCCTACGCTCGGAATACGATCCGAAAGTGACTGGGACACAACATGTTCCACCCATCCTTCGATGAGCGCGAGGAGCGTTTCCAGTCGGGTGAGCGCGGCTTGCTGTTCGGGGGTCGTGGTTGGGGTGAACGCCGTCGATGCGCCCATCAATTCCTCGAGTTTGGCCGGATTCGACAGTAACTCGTTGGGGTCGACGCCACTGGCCATGTCGGTGATGCCGCTGAAGTCGATGGTGATGCCGCGCGCGTACTCCTCGATGGTCGACAACAGGCGCTGGCGTAACCAGCCAACGTGAGTGAACAGCCGAAGATGTGCGGCTTCGCGGGCAGCGAGAAAGACGATTATTTCTTGCGCGGGCTGTTCGAGTCCGTCGGCAAACGCGGCAATGGCTTCGGGCAGCAGCGCGGCGGTGCCCTCGGGAGCCAGCGGAAGACCGATATCAGTCGAGGTCAGGACCTCTTTCGCGAGCTGACCCAAGCCTTGTCCGAGCTGGGTGCCGAACATCATTCCGCTCATTTGGGTGAGCATGCCCATCATGGGTCCGGCGAATTGGGCGGCCTCGGCTGGCATTCCCGTTTCCATCGTTTGCGATAGACCGGCGGCGATCGGATCGCACAGACCCTTCCACGTCGGCATCGACTCTTCGAGCCACTGGACCGGGGTCCACGCGATCGACCGGGTCACGCCCGAGGGCAGGGTGGTGGCATCGTCGAGCCATACTTCGGCGAGGCGCACCGCGTCGGAGACTGCCTGGGTCTCTTTGTCCAAAACCGGTGTGAATGAACCGATCTGCTGACGTGCGAGGTTCGCGGCTACTTCGTAATTGACTGGTCCGCCGGCGCTACCCGACGAGAATCCCGCGCCCATCCCGCTGAGCATGCTGCCCAGCTGCGAGAACATCTGTCCGAGTGAGGCGGCGTCGAAATTCTCACCGCCGAGGTCGAATCCGAACGGATTGTTTGGATCGTTGCCACCTTTGTCCTTGCGGTCGTCGTCGCGGCCGTCGTCGTTGGGGGACGAGAATCCGAAGGGCAAGTCATTCATATTGTCAACGGTACCGGCAGAAGTAGCCGAAAAGCCCACCTCGACTGTTCGCCGTTAGCGGAGTTCGATCCACGGCCGATCGGACTCGGGCGGGTCAGTGCAGTTAGGCTCGTCGGAATGAGCGTGTCTCCCGCGTATCGCCGTATCGCTGCCATCGTCGTGACCGTGGTAGCGGTTGTCGCGCTGTTCTTCGTCGGCTTCTACGTCCAGGTGCCCTATGTGGCGATGGGCCCGGGCCCGACCGTCAACACTCTCGGTGACGTCACCGTTCGCGAACCAGCGCCGAACAAGGACGGCAAGGTCGTGCAGAAAGAGGAGCCGGTGGTAATGATCACCGGAGCCGAGCTGGACAAGACCGACGGGCATCTCAATCTGACGACCGTCTCGGTCTACGACGGTCTGAGTTTGTTCGACGCATTGGGAAAGTGGGCGTCGGGCCGATACGCGTTGGAGCCTCGTGAGCAGGTGTACCCACCCGGACAAACCAACGAGCAAGTGCGTGAGCAGAACACCGCGCAGATGACCGGTTCGGAGGCTGACGCACAAGCCGCGGCGCTGCGATATCTGCATCGTCCGACCAAGTTGACGATTGCCGCGATCGGCGAGAACGCGCCGGCGTCGAAGGCACTCAAGATCGGTGACCAGGTCGTGTCAGTCTCGGGGACACCGGTATCGACCACCGTCGAACTGCAGAAGGCGATCCGTGGACACAAGCCAGGCGAGACGGTGGACTTAGCCATCGTTCGTGGTGGAAAGCCGCAGACCGTGGCGGTGAAACTTGGCGAATGGCCCGACGGTGCGCCGAAAGAAGTGGCCGGAAGCGGCTATCTCGGTGTGACGCCGCAGGTGCTCAACGCTGATCCGAAGCTGAAAATCGACTTCAACGTCGGCGATATCGGCGGCCCGTCGGCCGGACTCATGCTGACCTTGGCGGTCATCGACCGGCTCAGTCCGGGCAGCCTGACCGGCGGAAAGTTCATCGCGGGTACCGGAACGATCACCGATTCCGGTGTCGTCGGCCCAATTGGCGGCATCACTCACAAGACACTCGCTGCCCGCGAGGCAGGGGCATCGATGTTTCTGGTGCCCGCGGCCAACTGCACCGAGGCGAAATCTGACATCCCCGATGGCCTGGAGCTAGTGAAGATAGATTCGCTCGACGCCGCGATCGGGGTACTAACTGGCAAGACGGCCAAACAGGGCTGCTGACGCCGTCCGCCAGGTCAGGGGCGGACTACTCGTCCGGCTGGTTGTCGAGGGTGGCAGCGAGCGCTTCGACCAGATTGGGCGCGAGATCGGGATGGGACAACAGTTCGATCTGACTGTCGTCCGCACCCTCGGGTGGGCGTAGTTGCAGCAGCGAGAGGGTACGTCCATCGCGCAACGCACCGGCGATGAGCCGGGCCGGCTGCGATCCGGGGTGGGCCAGTGCCGTCGAGCGCGCGGCTGCATCGGCCGCAGCGGGGTCGGCTAGTAGCGGTTCGAAGGCTTCGTCGAGGTCGGATTCGGCCTCGGGCGGCAACACGATGATTTCCTGCACCAGCGCGCATCCGGCAACGGCTTCGGGCCAGCTCGTCGTCGCGAGAATGTGTTCGAGTTCGGCGGACTGGATGTCCTGATCGGCATGCGGGCCGGCCTCGGAGGTCGGCAGTGGTTCCTGTGCGATGGGGCTCAGTTCGGAGGTGTCGTACTCGTCGACCAGGTCGGGTTGGGTCTCGGCGAGAACCGACGTCGGGACGAGGGCAAACAGCGTGGGCGGCTGGTCCCAACCCGCCGCATCGACGAATTCGACGACGTCGCGCAGTGCGCTGCCGAGGGCATCGGGGGACAGATTGCCGGTCGCGGGCGTAGTCACGGTCCCCATTGTGCCCGCCGCGCCGCGTGGTGCGGGACTCGCCTCCCGCGCAATATTTCGCGACCAGCGATCGCGGTATTCGAGTCGCCGCGCCGAGTTGCGCTGGCACAACGGGTAACCTCGCAGCCGAAGGTCTGACGCCGACTACCCGGTCGTCGGCCGCCCAGTACAGTGGGTGGAAATTCGGACAGAGTTCGCACGGGGCGTTTCGGCGCGCCGGATTGCGAACCAGATCGCACAGGAGAATCTGGTGGGAGAACGCGGGCCGGCGACTATGCCGACGTTGTCGCGACGTAGCAAAATTGCGATCGGGGTCGGTGTCGCTATTTTGGTGCTGCTTCTGGTTGGACCACGCATCGTCGGCATAACCACCGACTGGATGTGGTTCTCGCAGGTTGGCTTCTCGTCGGTGTACTCCCGAATCGTGTGGACTCGCGTAGCGATGTTCCTGGTGGCGGGGATCTTCGTCGGACTGATCGTGTTCGCCGCGCTCGCAGCGGCGTATCGCTCGCGGCCGGTTTTCGTGCCCGCGTCGAGCGGGGTGGATCCGCTGGCGCGCTATCGCACGACGGTGATGACGCATCTGCGGTGGTTCTCCGTGGCGCCCGCGGTGATTATCGGCGCGCTCGCCGGTTTGGTCGCGCAGAGTTCGTGGGCGACACTCCAATTGTTCTGGCATGGTGAGCAATTCGGCAAGAAGGACCCCCAGTTCAACCTCGACATTTCGTTCTATGCCTTCGACCTGCCGTTCTATCGATTCTTGCTCAACTTCTTCTTCGTAGTCGTCGTCGTGGCGTTTCTGGGTAACCTGCTTACGCATTACGTTTTCGGTGGAATCCGCCTGGGCAACGGTCGTACCGGCGGGGGTCTTACGGTCGCGGCTCGTGTTCAACTCGGTGTGCTCGCCGGAATCTTCTTGCTACTCAAGGCCGTTGCCTATTGGTTCGACCGCTATTCGCTGCTGTCGAGTGATCGCCGCGGCGACATCTTCACCGGCGGAACCAATACCGACATCACCACGGTGCTGCCGTCGAAGTTGATTCTGATGGCGATCGCGATCATCTGCGCGGTGGCGTTCTTCGCCGGAATCGTTATGCGCGACTTGCGGATTCCCGCGATGGCGACCGCGCTCATGTTGCTGGCGGCGCTGGCGATCGGCGTGCTGTGGCCGGCCGCGGTTGAGCAGTTCTCGGTGAAACCCAATGCGGCGCAAAAGGAGCGGGAGTATATCGAGCGCAATATCGCGGCGACGCGTGATGCGTATGGCATTGGTCAAGACAAGGTGAGCTACGTGCCGAATTGGACCAGCAAGCCGCCGAATCCGGCAACGGTCAATTCCGATACCGCGACTCTCTCGAATATTCGCATCCTCGATCCGAACGTGCTCTCCCCGGTGTTCACACAGCGGCAGCGACCGAAGAGTTTCTACGGCTTCCCGGGACAATTGGCGGTGGACCGCTATCGGGTCGACGGTCAGCTGCGCGACTATATCGTCGCGGTACGTGAGCTGGACCCGACCAAATACGGCGACAACCAGCAGAACTGGATCAATAAGCACACCGTCTACACTCACGGGAACGGCTTTATCGCGGCGCCGGCCAACACGGTTGACGAGGCAGCGGCAGCTCAAACGGACAACGACCGTGGCGGCTTCCCGATATTCCAGGTCAGCGATTTGTCTACCTATCAGACTGATAAGTACAAAGCCGAGGCTCCCATCAAGGTGAAGCAACCGCGGATCTACTTCGGTGAGCTGATCTCCAAGGTGAATCCTGATTACGCCATTGTCGGCTCGGTCGGTGGTGACAAAGAGTACGACTCGGACGGCAAGAGCTATACCTACACCGGTCCCGGCGTCTCGTTGGGTAGTTGGTTCAGTCGTTTTCTCTACTCGGTGAAATATACCGAACGAAATATCCTGCTTTCTAATGCGATCAATGAGAATTCAAAGATCATCTACAACCGTGATCCGCGGGATCGGGTGAAAACGGTTGCTCCGTGGTTGACAGTCGACTCGAAGACCTACCCGGCCGTGATGGCAGACGGCTCGATCAAGTGGATTGTCGACGGATACACCACCCTCGACAATTATCCGTACGCTCAGAAGACCTCGCTGCAGGAAGCGACAACAGACGCGCAGGATCTCACTCCTGGACAGTCGACGCGCACGCAGGCGAACCGGCAGATCGCTTATGCGCGCAACTCGGTGAAGGCCACCGTTGACGCGTATACCGGCGACGTGTCGCTGTACCAGTTCGATCCCAACGATCCGGTCTTGAAGACATGGATGAAGGTGTTCCCGGGAAGTGTGAAGTCGCGCGCTGAATTCGACAAGCAGAAAGACTTGTCCGAGCATGTTCGGTACCCCGAAGACCTGTTCAAGATTCAGCGGGCATTGTTGGCGAAATACCATGTCAGCGATCCGGACACGTTCTTC
Organism: Gordonia effusa NBRC 100432; assembly: GCF_000241305.1. Taxonomy (GTDB): domain Bacteria; phylum Actinomycetota; class Actinomycetes; order Mycobacteriales; family Mycobacteriaceae; genus Gordonia; species Gordonia effusa. The sequence goes on along the minus strand of NZ_BAEH01000001.1, from coordinate 1,398 downwards.
CGGAGTAACGATCTGTGGGCCGTTCCGGCCGATCCGACCAAGGATAATCCGGGTAAATTGAAACAGCCGCCGTACTACTTCACCGCAGCAGATCCAAAGTCTAAGGAAGCGGCATTCCAGCTCACCACGGTGATGTCAGTCTATGGTGAGAACCAAAAAGCGCTGGCAGCATATCTCACTGTCGCATCGGATCCGAAGGATTATGGAAAGATCACCATAAATACACTTCCCTCGGATACGCAGAACGTCGGACCTGAGCAAGCGCAAGAGAATATGAAGAACTCTACGAACCTTGCTCGGGACCGCACCCTCATCGAAGGCTCGACAAAGGTTACCTACGGCAACCTGTTGACCTTGCCGGTTGGTGACAACGGGCTGCTGTACGTCGAACCGATTTATATCGAGTCGAAGACGGCGGGTGCGGCACTACCCAAGTTGTACCGAATTCTGGTCTATTACACGGGACCAGACGGCAGAGCTCGAATTGGTTATGACCCGACGGTGGCCGGTGCCCTTGAGCAGGTCGGCATCGACCCGGACAAGGTGACGGTGCCGGGTAGTACCTCGCCCGTCGAAGGCGATGCTGCCCCGCCACCGTCGACGCCCCCGACCCCGGCGGCCGGTACGCCCAACGCCAACACCCCTTCGGCTGAGCGCGACGCCGCGGTGAAGGCCATCGGGAGCGCGTTGGAAACCCTGCGTGATGCTCAGGCGAAGGGCGACTTCAAGGCGTACGGCGAGGCACTGGCGAATCTCGACAAGGCCGTTAAGAACTACGAGTCGTTGGGCAAGTAGCGCACGGTGGCCGACTCAGGCGTCGGCCACCTCGTGCGTTCTCTGTCCGTCAGCCGCGATACTCGGTGAGGTATCGGGTGGTCTCGACGTCGGTGTTGTCGGGAATCAGTGGGCTGTGGTGCACCTTGCGACTCAACGTCGTCAGAATGACCACGGCGCTGACAAAGGCGGCGCCGGTCAGAACGCCGAAGGTGATTGCCAGGCTGGTGTTTCCGCTGGCCAGGTGAACCAGCCACAAAGCCGCGCTGGCGAATCCGGCGAGGACGAGCACATAGCCGACGACGCTCATCGGATGATTGCCGTGGCTTTCCCGGTGGTGGACTACGTGTGAGGTCGACATCGCAACTCCTGGGCGACGAGCGAACGCGGGCGCCTGCGCAGCAACGTGCCCGCGCTTCCACTGTAGCCAGAATGAGACACAGGTCACAATGTCGGGGTTTTTGTTAAACGCCCATAGCTGCTGGCAAGCCGGGTGCGACGGTCGTAACATCACCGGAAGGTCGGGTGATTTCTGACCGCGCGGGTCGAGGACCGGTCGCTTTAGGCAGATCCACGAGTGGATTTCTCCCGTGTGGATCTAGGTAAGAAAGGTGTCGATCGTCG
>NZ_BAEH01000002.1 GCF_000241305.1 Gordonia effusa NBRC 100432 | reverse complement strand
AATGCCGCCTCTTGGTGTTCTTAAGCGTGTTCAGATAGTTGTATTGATCGTTCTTGGTATCGCGGCGACGGTGTTCGCGGGTGTTCGGTATGTGCATGTGGATCGGATGGTGGGGGCCAATTCGTATGACGTGACCGTGCATTTGCCCGATTCGGGTGGGATTTTCACCAACGCGGAGGTGACCTATCAGGGGGTGCCGGCGGGGCGCGTCAAGGATGTGCGGTTGGTTCCTGACGGTGTTGATGTGGTGTTGACCCTTGATGGTGATGAGGGTCGGATCCCGGCGAATGCTGTTGCGGTGGTGGCTAATAGGTCGGCGATCGGTGAGCAGTATCTGGATTTGCAGCCGACGTCGGGGTCGGGGCCGTATCTCGTTGATGGATCGCGGATCACGAAGGGGTCGGTGCCGCCGCCGCTCGATGATGTGGTGAACAGTGCGATCGAGTTTGCCGAGTCGGTACCGGTTGATGATTTGCATACTGTCATCGTCGAATTGGGTAAGGCGTTCAATGGTCAGGGTGAGAATCTGACTCGGTTGGTGACGTCGTTGGGGAATTTGTCTAAGGCCGGCGTGGAGAGCTTGCCCGATACTGTTGCGCTGCTGGGCAATTCGAATGTCGCCCTTGCGACGCAGGCTGAGCAGTCCGATGCGATCGTCAGTTGGGCCCGCAACCTGGATTTGATTACCGCGACGTTGGCGGCGGCTGATCCTGATGTGCGTCGGTTGTTGACGACTGGCACTGCGACGGCGACGCAGTTGTCGGGGTTGTTGCAGAAGCAGGGTGCTGACATCACCAAGGTCGTGCACGATCTGGGGACGACGGCTAAGACGATTGAGCCGGCTGGTTGGGCGACGAATGCGGCGTTGGCGATGTTGTCGTCGTTGTCGGCGAGTAGCCACGGCCCACCTCGGGGCGATGGTCAGATTCACTTCGGCATTGTGTTGGAGACCAATAATCCGGCGGCGTGTACGCAGGGTTATGAGGGCACCAAAGAGATTGTCGCGAGGATGAAGCGCGCCAATCCCAATTTCGACATCAACAACGATGACTTCCCGTTCAACACCAACGCCAATTGCACGGTGCCGCAGGGGAGTGCGACCGGTGTGCGCAGCGCGAACCGTGCCGCGCTGGCCAATCCCGCCTACCCGCAGCCGTGGGATAACAAGCCCAAGAAGGATCCCGACAAACTCAACCTCAACCCGCTGGCGCAGCAGATCGCCGCGCTGCTGGGCGTCCATCC
>NZ_BAEH01000003.1 GCF_000241305.1 Gordonia effusa NBRC 100432 | reverse complement strand
GGAGCGGACGGATTACCACGAATGCGGCCAGACGCTGTCCGTACTCGTCATCAACGACTCCGAGCGCCGCACTATCGAGTATCGCGGGGTGTTCGCCGAGCGCGTTCTCCACCGCTTGGGGGTAGACATTTTCGCCACCGCTGACGATCATGTCGTCTTCGCGGCCGACGATATAGAGACAACCGTTGTCGTCGATGTACCCCATGTCGCCCGTACTGGTCATTCCATGTGCCACGGGTTTGGTGTCGCCGCTGCTATAGCCTTCGAAGGCGAGCTTGCCACCCACGAAGACTCGGCCGGTGACATGTGCTGGCAGTACCTCGTCGTGTTGGTCCAGAATTCGCATGGGGGAACCGGCTACGGGTCTGCCGACGGTGTTCGGTGCGCGGGTCAAGTCGGCCGGGGTCGCGACCGCACCGATTCCCACCTCCGAGGATCCGTACCCATTGAAAAGTACCGGGCCGTAGGCGTCGAGCAGCCGTGTGGCCAGCGCGGGATCAAGGGGCGCGCCACCTGACATCACTACACCGAGGTCGGGCACAGGGTTGCGATCGCGCACCTGATCGGGCAGCTCGAGGATGCGGGCCAGCATGATCGGCACCGCCATCAGAGCGTGTGCGTGGTGCAGCGAAACCAGGGCAAGGGTGGTTTCGGCATCGAAGCGCTGACGGGTAATCATCGTCGCGCCCAGGGTTAACGAAAGGAATACTGACCCTAAACCGAACGCATGGAAGAACGGAACGGCGATCGCTACTCGTGCTCCGGTGCGCAACTTAGTACGCCACAGGATGGTGGTCGCGACGCCTAGGACCTGGGACGGATCCGGTTGGCGTGGTACTCCTTTGGGCGTTCCCGTGGTACCTGACGTGAGAATCACGAGACTAACCTCGCGCGAACTTGGCCTGACAACCGCGTCGCTGTCGCCGACCCGCGTCGCCGACATCACCGGGATCGTCGGATTTGCGTCAGCGAGGATGTCGCCGAATTCATCATCGGCGAGTACCACCGTGATGCGGTGGGCCGCCAATGTCGCCGCCAGCGTGCCGGATCGGAAATCGGTATTGAGGAGCACGACATCGGCACCGAGCAATGCCGCGCCGAAGACGGCACCCAAAAACCCCCGGCCGTTACGACACATGACTGCCACTGGCACCCCCTCGGTGACGCCGTACCGCCGATGGAGGTGATCCGCGGTCGCATGGGCCGCTGCGAGCACCTGTCGGTACGTCAGGGTGCCGGCGTCATCGATGATCGCCGCTCGGTCTGGCCACCGCGCCGCGGCCAGACGTAACAAGAGTGCCGGATTTGTGCCGCCGCCCGCCGACAGTTCCCTGGCGATCCGATACATCTGGGTTGGGGTGATGCGCAGGACCCGCGACGACGCCGCTGCTGCCAGTGCGGTCGTTAATACTTTCTCGTCACCCATTGCGCACGCTCCGGGCTGCCTCGGAATCGTCTGATAACCGATTCATCAGGCGCATGCCGCGATCGATAGTCCCCGGCAAGGTGGCCCCAAGGATATTTGTGGGAGCAGCCCACCACGGCGCTAGCGAACGCGGGCGCTCAGTTATGGCTTTGACGACTACGTCAGCGGCCTCATCGGGTGTGAACCCAAGTCTGCGAAGCCGGCGCATACTGGGCGTGGGCGCACTCATCCGAGACATGATCAGAGCCATGTAAATCGACGTCACAGCGACCCGGTCTTGGTGTAGTTCTGGCGCGACGCTGCGCAGCCAGACATCGAAAGCGCCCTTTGATGCCTGGTACGCACCCCAGCGAGGGCCCGGCGCGACTCGGACTCCGATCGTAGAGATATTGACTACCTGACCGCCGCCCTGCTGCCGCATCGGCTCTAGCAATCCGAGGAGTAATCGAACAGGGCCGAGATAGTTGACGTCTATGGTCCGCTGAAAATCTTGGGGGCGATCGTACTGTAATGCCAGCGAACGCCTCATCGACATTCCCGCGTTGTTGACGATCACGTCGAGGACTCCGTGATTGTCGGAAATACGTTGCGCGAGAGTAGTTATCGACTCTGCATCGGTGAGATCTGCGGTGTAAGCGGTTGCCCGGCCGCCAGCCGCGGTGATTGACGCTACGGTCTGGTGGAGCCGGTCGGTTGTGCGTGCGGTCAGCACGACATGGGCGTTCGCCGCGGCGAGTTTGCGGGCGGTTGCCTGCCCCAGCCCGAATGAGGAACCGGTCACCAGAACGGTCTTGCCATCGACCGCCCGACGCAGCTTATCGGGGTCAGTTTCGCGCGGCGGGCTGTTGAGACGGCTGAGCAATGAGGGCCTATTTGTCATGGTTGATTCCTTCGCGGGTGTGAAGTGTGTTGACGACGATTTCGGCGGTATACGAGACGGCCTCGTCCCAGCCAACTTGATGAAACGCGCTGCGTGGCCCAGTGAAATGGGCGGCCAGCCCAGAAGTGATGGACCACAAAGCAACAACCGCGGCATCTGGCTGATCGACGTGAAGACTGGCGAGAATGCGATGCATCGCGGCCACCGATCGAGACGTGCCCCGAATCAGACTCTGCAGCGTGTCCGGGTCGAATGTGTTATCAGAGGTGATGAGGTTGCCGAGATCGACTTCTCGACCAAATTCGGCGTACAAGCCCCGGTAGAGAGTCGCGAACTGAATGAACAGCACGCGGGGGTCGGTAACAGTGTTGAACTCCTCTTCGACGACGGTGAACATTTGGTCGAGACGCCGCGCGTATAAGGCGGCGAATAGGGCCTCCTTGGTGGAAAAGCACGAGTACAGCGTGCCTAAAGCCACGTCTGCGCGGCGCGCGACTTCGCGCATCTGCAACGCACCCAAACCGCCTTCGCGCAGCAGTTCAGCGCCTGAACGCAGCACTGCCTCGCGTCGCGCGGCCCTGAGCTCGTGGTTAGCCATACACACTCCTTGAACCATGTTCATTGAACACGGTTCAGAGTGATGTTCGGAATCCGGTTTGTCAAGAGGCCGCGTGCCGTGCGCGTCGCCACGCCGCGTCTGTAGCTGACGGTTGATCGCGACAAAGTTCCTGGAATGGGTTGACCCCGATGCCAAACGGTGCAACAGTGAACATCGTTCATTGAACGTTGTTCATTACGATGGCACTTGAAAGTTAGGTAAAGGTCTGATGGTGCTTGCGGCAGTTCAGATTGAGACCGCCCGTGGAGTTATCGATGCGGTTGTGGCGACACCAGATGCGGCGGTGCACGGGCCCGGGCCGTATCCGGGCGTCGTAGTTCTGCATGACATCACCGGCTCTGGCGAAGACTTGCGTACGCACCTGGAGCGCGTCGCGGGCTGGGGGATGGTGGCGATTGGGCCTGACCTATTCGGGTCGGGACGCCAAATCACATGTATCGCCAGGGCGATGCGCGACCTAGTCCGCCGGAGTGGACCGACGCTCGACGATGTGACTGACACTGCCCGTTGGCTGCGTGAACACCGAGACTGCACCGGAAAGATCGGTGTCGTCGGATTCTGCCTAGGCGGCGGTTTCGCTCTGCTATCGGCATCGCAAGGATTCGAGGTGGCTGCGCCGTTCTACGGACAGATCCCGTTGGGACAGCGCCAAGCCCTCCACGAAGCGTGCCCGGTAGTCGCCTCGTTTGGCCGACGTGATGTCACGTTGCCGGCCGCGGGACGGCGCCTGAGCCGCGCCCTCGACGAGGCGGAAGTCGCACATGACGTTGTGACATATCCCTGCGTAGGGCACAGTTTCGCGAACAAAATCGACCTGGGCGCAGCTACGCCGCTACTGCGTATCACTGGGTTCGGATACGACGAGGCAACCGCCGAGCACGCCTGGGATCGAGTCCGGTCCTACTTCGCCAAATATCTACAGCCAGATGCCTAAACGCTAGGCAAGCACATACTTTCGGATTGGTAACGCAAATGAGCACACAGGAACGAAATCCGCGAATTATCATCGTTGGCGCCGGGATGGCGGGCATCGCCACGGCGATAACACTAATTAAGCATGGCTATACCGAACTGACGATCATCGAAAAGGGGTCCGATGTCGGCGGGGTATGGCATTGGAATCATTACCCAGGACTCACGTGTGACGTGCCGTCCAATCTCTACCAATACTCGTTCGAGACCAAATCTGACTGGTCACGAGCTTTCGCAACTGGCCCCGAAATTCAGCGATATCTGTCCGAGGTCGCTGACAAGTACCAACTGCGCGGGAATATCACTTTCGACACCGAAGTGATTTCGGCGCATTTCGTTGACGAACATTGGGTGGTGGCCACCAATGACGGCCTCACCCGCACCTATGACTTCGTCATCATGGCCACTGGAGTGCTGCACCATCCGTACACCCCAGACCTTCCTGGGCTCGCCAACTTCTCCGGCACTGTGGTTCATACCGCTCAATGGGACGACTCCCTGGTGACAAACGGGGCGAAGGTGGCAGTGATCGGCACCGGGTCCACCGGTGTTCAGGTGGTGTCGGCTCTGCACGCCGAGGCCGCTCAGATCTATCATTTCGTGCGAACCCCGCAGTGGATCCTCTGGTCGCCGATGGGACTGCGGCAACCCCGAGCGGTGAGCATGCTGCTGGGCCGTCTTCCCTTTCTCCGCACGGCACTGTATCGAATGTTGCTAGCTGCCTCGGGAATTCTGGCTGATGTCACTACCACGCCAAGTTGGCGGCGACGGCTGGTGCAGCAATATGCCCGGGTGGGGCTACGGCTTCAAGTTCGTGACAGGCAGCTACGCAAGGAACTCACGCCGGATTACGAGCCCCTATGCAAACGTCAAGTGGTATCGAACACCTACTATCGCGCCGTGGCCCGGCCAAATGTGGCGGTAGTGTCTGGGCCAATCGATGAGATTACCGAAACTGGGATTCGGACGGCGGACGGGACCAGTCGTGACGTTGACGTTATCGTTCTCGCGACCGGATTTGCCGCGCATAACTACATGCGGCCGATGGATTTAGTTGGCCGAGACGGAATCCACATCGAGCAGGCCTGGAGTCAAGGACCGCGCGCATATCGGATGACCGCTATTCCGGGCTTTCCGAATCTCTTTACGGTACTCGGGCCCAATTCGCCCACCGGATCCATCTCGCTGCAATACACCGCTGAACTAACTGCCGAGTACATCGTTTCATGGCTTGACCGCTATCGCGCGGGTGATCTCGACTTAGTCGAGGTCACCGCAGAGGCCACCGCTGAATTTAACGAGCAGGTCGCGAAAGCGCTAGGACCCACTGTTTGGAATACCGGTTGCAATTCCTGGTACCTCACCGAGGGTGGCGTGGTCGATTTGTGGCCATTTGACCGGCGCACGTTGACTGACATGCTCACTACACCCAATAGTGACCACTTCACCACCACCCGCCGGGCACTCGCCGAAAGTCCGCAGATTGACTTTGCCGCTGCGAACGCAGACGGCGGCAAGAACGGCAATGAGTAGAAGTAACTAGGGTGAAATAAATTGCCCTCCCGAGTTCTACATCCAATACGAATCAGCCGATCACGCTCTACCCGCAACTATCACGCAGAGAATGGAAGCTCATGGCAGGCAAAATTCACGTAGTTGACGCTGGCACTTTACGACCTCCCGGCGGCGGAGAAATACCCACACAATGCCTATTGGTTGAGCGGCCCAACGGCATCCTAGCGGTGGATGCTGGCTTCAGTCTCTCATTTCTCATGGATTCCAAGGCGATAGGATTCGAGCGGTTCTTCATTCGCCCGCCGCAATATCCGCACCTCGCGCTAGCAAACCAGGTGCGAGCCCTGGGTTTTTCTCCCGCGGATGTGACTGACATTGCGTTGACTCACCTGCACAGCGAACACTGCGCCGGAATAATGGATTTCCCTGACGCCCGCATTCATGTTTCCCAACGCGAGTTCGATGTTGCGAATAACGGTTCTCTACGATCCAAAGTGTCATATCGCCAGCACATTTGGGCTCATGGCCCCAATTGGCAGTTCCACACCGGCACCGCCACGTGGCAAGGAATCCACAACGCGGCTTACATTGATGCCGATACCGTTCTAGTGCCATTGCCGGGGCACACCATTGGTCACTGTGGTGTCGCAGTTCGAACGGGCGACCGGTGGTTGCTACATGCGGGTGACTCCAGCTACTCCGACCTCACATTGCCCACATCCCCCAAGCCGATCTTCCCGCTGCGTCAATACCAATGGATTTCTGCCGCCGATCGCGCTGCCGCACGACGCACACTCGGCGTTCTGAAGAAGCTCTCGCGGGACCCTGATATCGACGTGATTAACTCCCATTCTGGAATCGATCATCTCGCGCGAACCACTGGCCAGCTCATCACCGCAGCGGCCGGACATCCTCCCCAAGATGAACGAGATAACTAGCAAAGTGCGCGCCGCAACATAGTAACCATCTCCTGGCCTATAACTGTGCGACAAATAGGTGCGACGCAGGCCGAAACTCACTCACATCACTCGCCGTTAGGATTTCTTGATGACCATAAGTCGCCGTAACTTACTTACCTCGAGTGCGGCAGCAGGCGCCGCATCACTCCTGGCCGCAGGAGTCGCAGCCTCTGCCCATGCTGCCCCCGGAGGGGTGAAATCGCCGCTAGTTAGGGTGCACGTCGCCAACGCGGGAGTCATGAATCCACCAGCGACGCCGACTCTTGCTGCTCAAATATTCGTGTGCGTGCACCGAAATGGTGAGATTACTCTGGTCGACAGCGGGTTTGGGAGCCAAGACCTCCGCAATCCGGACCTAAGACTGGGGCCAGCCTCGCACCTGGTAAATCCGAAACAGGGTCAGAAGCACACGGCGATAGGCCAGATTCGGGCGCTGGGGTACTCGCCAGATCAGGTCACCAACATCGTCCTTACTCACCTCGATCTCGACCATGCTGGCGGACTGTCAGACTTCCCGAATGCCACTTGTCACGTGTCGCTGAGCGAATACAAGGCGGCAATCGTGGAAAGGTCCGTTGTCGATGACGTGCGCTACCGGGCACCACAACTCGAAACAATACGCCAGCTTAAGGTTCATTCATCGTTCGGCGATCGGTGGAAGTTCGGCCTGACCGGCCATGAGGTTGCCCCCGGACTGATTCTCATACCCATGCCTGGGCACACTTTCGGTCATTGCGCTGTCGCTGTCGATCTCGGCGGATCATGGGCATTTCATGCGGGAGACTCAATGTTCGATGGCAGCCAGCTACCTAGAACGCCGCAATTCGACGCGCCACGTGAACCCAGACCTTCGGTACGTGCGTTCGAGTTCAGCGTCGCCGTCGATAAGGCGCAAATAACTCGAAACCACAACGTCCTGGGTACGATAGCAAGGTCAGGTTCGTGCCGGATCGTCTTGGCACATGATGAGCGCACGGCTCCGCACGACGGCATTCTTTTCTAGTCAGGCAAAGCTGTCATGTATGACGAACTGTGGCCCAGGCCTTTCCCTATCTCACGGAGATTTGGGCACCAGTCCTGCCCGGCCCACAATCAGTGGTAGCGCACACGAACAACTGAGAACATATGGATCTCGATGCAACTGATTCCAGCGAGTCGAGCGTGGATTCCCCGTTGGGTATCGGCGTGCGTATCACGGTAACCGCGGACCGTGATGTCCATGGGCTGGGTGGGATAATTGTTGACGATTATGGGCCTTTTCCTGCCGAGGTGGGCACGCTCTACAGCGACGACTTCCCTCTTCCGCGTCAGTACGCGATCCAGTTGGATAACGGCTTGGTCGCTTTCTGCAATGCCTCGGATCTGAGCATGGATGATTAGTGTGTGCCACATCTCTCGCATCGACGCCAGTTGATTGAGAGAGAGGTCTATTATTAGCTCAGCTCACGAAATGAATGATGATT
>NZ_BAEH01000004.1 GCF_000241305.1 Gordonia effusa NBRC 100432 | reverse complement strand
AAAATAACGCGGCGACAACGACACCGATCTAGCGCGCGATCTCACCGTTATCAAGGTCTACGACGATCAGAAATATTGATGCACCGCAGTCGTTTTGTCGAGGTGCCTAGCCACGCCCTCGCAGTGGCGGCCTCCAAGTACCCAAGTTCCTGCCCGGACGGCCGGACCGGATGTCTGCGTCATTCTGAATCAGGCCCAGCTCCTTCGTATGGACACAGCACCTAGTCGGCCGCGCAAGTGCTGGGCTGTTCCACAGGCGCTCGGTGCAAGGTGACGTAACTCCACGACTAGCGCACGGCCAGTGACAATTTGCTGCCCACCTGCCAGGCGAGCGCCAAACGATGAAGCGGTTCAGGTACGACTTCCGGCCGCGCACAACGAAGCGCTAGCTGACCGGGGCTAAAGGTCCACGGCACCGCGTACTGCGTGCGGTCGGCCGATTCAAGTCGTCGTAAGTTGCGTCATGGGCTCTCATCAATCGATACATAACTTGCGGCCACCCGCTGGGGATTGACGGTTACAGTCTCTGGGTCTCTCGCGTATCCCTACCGACATCCAAGCCCCGGTGGTGGCAGCGTCAGCGGATCTGCGGTGTCGATGTCGGCACCTGTTGATCGAATGCTGTTGGCGGCCGGGCGCGTTGGGCGTCCCCACCAGTTGCGGCGCAGGGAGACATCGGCGGTCGTTGCCGTCACCGCTAATCCGTCGCGAGCTGTGTTCAGACAGTTCTGCCCACTGCTGCCAAGGGCTCCGCCACCGAAATCGAATGCGGAATATGTTGGTGCACCATAGTTTTCGACATTCACCGATGACGTTGACGATCCAGTTATCGCTGTACGTTCGACCCGACCGGCAATACTCCGCGGGTCGCCGACGGAGACAACGTTGATACCGTGTGCGGCCGCACCATCTACGCGGGTTCGTGCAATGTCGAAACGCATTGTCGCGGTCGATGAACGGCCGTCCCGAGGTGTGTAGGACACAATGCCGATGCCATCAGCCGCGCATCCGGCGAAGCGTGAATCGCGTACGGAGAGCGACGTCTTGGAGTGACGCCCAAAACCCGTTGCAACCAAACAGCTACCAAGATTCACCGGAACGATCGGGTTGAGAATCGCGGCCGGGAAGTGCGAGCGAGTCGCGCGAACCCGGGTCAGCGTGAGTTCGTGATGTGCGCCGTCCGGGCTCAAATTGTAGCTCTCGATCACGTCGCCCGTAACGTCGTCGAAAGTGCTATCAGTGACTGTCACCGAACTTCGGGGCGAGCCGGTGGTCGTCACGTATTCCAGACCGTTGGCCGAGAAGTTGCCGTCACCGCGCCGGAAGGTGTTGCGGTCCACGGCCACGCGCAGACGGGAGTAGTCGGCGGGGTTCAGAAATACTCCCTCGCTATCAGCCATCTTGTTGAGCGGACTGCGCGTCGGGTCGGCGATATCGACCTGGGTGTTGCCACGCAGTGTCGCGGTCAATGACGAGGTGCCCTTACTCTGCAGACCGAGAGCGAGGACGGACAACTTGGCGATACCGACATTGATGCGCGATAGGTGGTTGTTCTCTATCGTCGCGGTGATCGCACTGGAACCGAAGGTGCGGACATCGATACCGTCGCCACAAGCGGTGTCGTGAACTCGGTTGTCGCGCACACTGACCGTGCCCCGCGCACGCGTGTGATCGAGCATGATCGCTGCCCAACCATTGTTCAGCACAATATAATTGGGCAGTGGTGCGATTGCCCGACGTACCGCGATCGACGCGGGAATCTGGAACGGGCCGATGATGAAACCGTCATGACATCGAATATTGGTCTGCGACACGTCATTTCCGGTGATCGATACATCAGTTGCGTCGTGCCCGTATATCGCTGAACGGTGAGGCCGCTCGATCACGAGATTGCGGACTTCCACACCGTCGGCCAGCGTGACGGCATCACCGGAGCCGGTGGTCGTGTTCGTCAGCCGCGGCAGAGCCGACGTTGGCGATGCGCCGAGAACAGATGAGCCGCCACCGATCAGGCGCTGACCACGTTTGAGTCGTATGCCGCCATCCAGCGGTGCGGTGCGTTGAGCGGCCGGGTCAACGATCACGGTGTCACCGGGTTTCGACACTCGCTCAACGACCGCTAGAGAGTTGAATGGTGCTCGCACGGTACCGTTTCCGCCCGCGGTGGCGCCGGCCTTCACATGCCAAACGCTGGGCGCGGCGGCCGGCGTCGGTGCGCCTGCCGCGACACCGGGCAGCGCGATCATCGCTGCGAGACACAGGGCAGAACTCGACCCCACGAACGAGATGATTCTCATCGGTTCACCCGCGGCGTGGTGTTCAAGTGGATGGACATCACGGCGACGCTCGGCACTGCGATGTCAAGCCGCCCGTCGCGGTTGAAATCGGCGAGGACCGGAGTTTGAGCGAGCGGCGGACTGGACAGTTCGGTTGCCTGCCGCGGGTGGTCGGTACCATTGCCGGTGTAGATACGTAGTGGTTTGAGTACCTCGAGGACGCGACTGGCGACGAAATCCTCGCGCCCGTCACCATTGAGATCGCCAACCGCACCGGCGACCGGTCCGATACCAAGGTAGCGGTTGGTTGACGGCAGCAGGCCGGTGCTGAAGCCACCCTTACCGTCAGCGAGTGCGCCGGTCAGGCTGAAACTGAATGAGCCCAATGAGAGCATGTCGTCGAAGCCGTCATCATTGAGTTTGATCGCTGAGACGTCCTCGGGAATGAGTCCGCTGAGAAGGACTGTGCCGCTCACTGTGAATCGGCCGTGCCCGTCCCCACGCAGCGCGATGACCGTGCCGAGTGCGGAGTCTAGGACGTAGAAATCCTGATTCTCGTCTCCGTCGAGGTCGGCCAAGGTGGTAGCGCCGATCACCGTGGAGGGCATCGGACTGATCGGGCCGCCGCGGAAATGTCCCTTGCCGTCGTTAAGCAAAGTGCGCATCGAGAAGATGCCGGCGGAAACGACATCGAGGTCGTCGTCGTTGTCCACGTCGGCGAGCACCGCCTGGATCTGACCGGCGAGAAGTAGCGGGTACAGGTCAGGCCCGCGGAATGTCCCGTTTCCGCGGCCGAAGAATACGAAGATATTGAATTCGCCCGTGGCGACGATGTCCTGGTTGCCGTCGTTGTTCAGATCGCCGGCCGCGACTGACTGTGCTGACGGGGCGCCAAGAACAATGCGGGGGAGGCCAAACCGGCCCTTTCCGTCGTTGACAAAGAGATTTAGGCCGATGTCGACTCCCCAGTCGCGCGTCTCGATCAGGTCAGGAGCGCCATCGTTGGTGAAGTCGGCGGCGACCGTGTTCACCGCGGCGGGGCCTGGCCCCGCGACATCGAACGCGGGAATGATCTGCGGTGGAGCAAAGGTTGGGATGACAGATCGCGGGGTTGTTGTCGGCGCCGCGACCGCGGCGGGAACCGCGATCACGCTGGCAGCGGTAAGCGCTGACAACATCAGCGCCACGAGCGCCCCGGTCCGACCTCGGTGGATTCGTTGTCTCATAATTCTTCCTTTCGCGGCATCGCCGCGGTCACCGATACGAGCGTGTAACTGCCCAGGACGGGCAATCGCCACCACCCCTCGGAGTGGCGTACGCTTTGGTACGACACTCTAACGTGCAGGCAGTCAATGCTCAAGCTGCGGTATGAGTCTTCAGTCCACTACTGTGTTCCGGTGCCCTCCGACACCTATTTCCGGCCGACCGCTTCGATCGCTCCAATCACTGATGGCATCTTTTTCACCCGGCCCGGCCCATTGCCGCGAGGCCCCCATCGTCTGACCCGCGCGGAACTGGGGGAGATGTACCGCGAACGCTATATGATCGCTTTCACCGAATTGATTGCCGCGCATGGCTATTCGCATGTGCGCATCAGCGATATCGTCGCACATTCGGGCACCTCCAAGTCCGCGTTCTACCAATCTTTCGGATCGATCGAAGACTGCGCCCAAGCGGCTTATAACCGTTTCGTGGAAGTTCTGCTCGCAAATCTTGGCGCCACGCTGGGCAATGATGCCATCGAAAGAGGAGTTATCTCCCTTCTCACCGCATATTTGCAGACATTGCAAGAAGACGTCGTTGTCGCACGCGCGTTCCAATTGGAGTTGTACAACGACAGTCGTCAAGGGCGAGCAGAACGTCGTCTTGCCTTGGTTCGGTTCGCGGAACTCGTCAAAGCCGAGCACTTGACGATGGCGCGCGAGGATAAGACGGCGTCAACAGAGCTTCCCATAGACGCCTACCTGGGCATCATCTATGCCGTACGGCAGCTCGCTTCCGATGCCCTCGATACCGCCAAAGATCCCGACCTCGTCGGAATGATTCCTCGCATCCGCGAATGGATCACGGCTAGCCTACGTAACCCATCACATTCGTGAGACGTGGGCGAGGGCTCGTGTCTTGTGTGCTGGTGAGGTGGGTGTGACAGGCTCGTCCGGCGATCCAATGCCGAGCAGCGGGATTGGATCGGTACCTAATACCCATTCTTGTGGCCCGGCGATAGTCGGGCGCGCGTTTGGCGACTCGCGACAACGCTATGGTCGAGAATTCGACGAGTAACGCGAGTCATAGGAAGCAAGCGCGATAATGACATGCTGAAGATATAGCGGTGATCAGTGCGAGCGCAAACAATGCCGAGTGTATTCGTGCACAAAAATGACTAACTACTCTTCCAGTCGTCCCGCAACAGAAGTGGGGCGAGATAGGCCGTGGCAAAGGCTTCGACCTGCTCTTGTGTGTCGAGTGCGATGTTTGTGGTCCGAGTCAGCAGGAAAGATAGTGTTATCCGCGTATGCAATTCAGCCACGGTCCGATAATGTTGTAAACGCTCCGGCGATAGTGGGGCCCCGTCGTCGATTTCATGTCTCCAGCGCGGTATCGACAACTCGGCGACCAGCTCAAACAGTGGTCCAGCATCTCGGGTCAGTGCGGGCAGGATCGTTTCGGGCTCGGCTTCAATCATCCGATTGAGCATGGCGTTGTCACGGATTCGCTGGACTGTGAAGACCGCTGTCGTTGCGATGCGTTGCTCGATCGTTCCCTCGTAGGTAAGCGACGCGCGCGCACGATAATAGTTACGAACTTCGCCGGCGAGGACGCCATCGAGGATGTCGGATTTGGTAGGGAACTTGCGGTAGATCGTGGCACGCCCCATGCGCGCGCGAGTGGCGATGTCGTCGATGGTTGTTCGCCGCCACCCGACAGCCTCAATCTGCGCCTTCGCGGCGGCGACGATACGCAAGGTGGTCTCATCGGCCTCGTCAAACCATGCCATCAACTCGGGGACACGCCTGAGCAGGTCGTCGAAGAATGCCGACGGATGGCCTGCTTCGGGCGTGTTTGACGGAGCCATGGTCCGATGATAACTTAATGAGACGGAAAGACGAATTATGTATCGTCAGTTCCATCCCGGAAGGATTGTGGTGTGGACGTAGCGGGACCTGTGCAGTCAGTTGTTCGTTCTGATGGCTCGAATATCGATCTGGCGGTGTTCGAGTATGGCGATCGATCGAATCCGACGATGGTATTGCTTCATGGATGGCCAGACACCCATCTGCTTTGGGACGAGGTGGCCACCAAGCTCGCCGATCGGTTCCACGTAGTTACCTACGATCAACGCGGGCATGGAGAGTCGACGTCGCCACAATCGTGGCGTGACTTCAGCTTCGCTGAGTTGTGCACCGATCTGCTTGCCGTCATCAATGACACCAGCCCTGATTCGCCTGTGCACCTCGTCGGACACGACTTTGGGGCGATGTATGCGTGGGATGCGATATGCGACTCGCGCTTCGATGGTCGTGTAGCTTCATTTTCGTGTGTCGCGGGTACCAACCTCGACTTATGGGGCACATTCGCACGCGAAACCATTCGACGGCCTACGCCACGGCGTTTAGTGGGGCTGTCGAGTCAATTGGTTTGCTCCTCGTATATTTTTTCGCTGTTCGTGCCTGGGTTTCCGCGCGTTGCGTTCAATACCCTTGGCAAGCCAAAGGTATGGACTCGAGTGCTTCGGACCATTTCTGCCGTGTCACCCGGCGAGGCGGTCCTCGCCCCGTCGTTGGTCTCCGACATGAACAGCGGCGTCCGCATCTACCGAGCGAATTTGTCGAAACTCTTTCGGCCGCGTCGGCGCCACACTGCGGTACCGGTGCAGATGGTTACCGCCAAATATGATGTAGCCATTCGTCGCATTCCGCTGTCGGATGCGCCTCAATGGGCCGACACCGTGAATTTTCGTGAGGTCGCCGGAGGCCATTGGCTGCCAATGACACACTCCGAAGAGATTGCGAAGCTTGCCGTCGACTTCGCGATCGTTCACAGCAGCCCGAATTAAGGTAGGTGCTATCCCGTGCGCGAACTCAACATGGTCCGGCCAGGAAAGTTCCGGTGGCTTGAGCGGCCGGAACCGCAGTTAGTCGAGGCTGGTGATGCAATCGTCCGCCCCTTCATCGTCGGACGATGCGACGGCGATCAGATCGCGACCTCTGCGGCTCTCCTGCGAGTGGTGCGCGCAGCTCAGCGAGCTCGACTGCTCGATCCGATATTGCTGAACGCCTTCGGCCACACCCCGTACCGCCAACCCTGCGCCATTGGTCACGAATGTGTTGCCGAGATCGTTGAGGTGGGCTCGGCGGTCACCGATCTCACGGTGGGAGACAAGGTCGTCGTGCCGTATCAGGTGTCGTGCGGCTTATGCGACAACTGCCAGCGCGGATTGACCGGAAAATGCACGACGACCCGAAGTCAGCCAGATGGCAGCGAAAGAGTCTTGTCGTGGTACGGGCACGGGCATGCGACCGGCCCGTTTGGAGGCATGGCCTCCGATTTGGTCCGAGTGCCATACGCCGAACACATGCTGATCCGCGTGCCTGACCGCGTCGATCCGTTGCGCATAGCCGCGGCCTCGGACAATCTGTCGGAGGCCTGGCGCGTGACGGTGCCGCATTTACGGCATCGGCCCGGCGCTCGAGTACTTGTTGTCGGAGGCCTCGAACGTGCTGTTGGCCTGTACGCCGCTGGTATCTCCGCGACACACGGAGCCAGGGTTGACTACTGCGATTCGAGCACCCAACGTCTACAGATCGCGGAATCTTTGGGTGCCGTGCCGATACCGCGGCCCAGCCTCCTGCGCTTTCCGAAACCCTCACAGCACTATGACATCGTTGTCGATGCATCAAATTTGCAGCCCGGCATCGTGTATGCGACGCGCTCGGTGGCGCCCGGCGGAGTGTGTGTAGTTCCCAGCTACCATCTCGCGATCCGCACGGGGCTACCAATGATGCAATTGACGTTCAATGATGTCGACCTCCATGTGGGGATGAGCCACCCGGCGAGCACGCTAACCGATGTTCTCGCCTGGGTAGCTGACAACGACTTTCCCGCCGAGAAGGTGACAACCAAGGTTGCCGACTGGGAAGACGCCCCCACTGCGTACGGCACACGGACTACCAAACTGGTTCTCTACCGTTCGCCTCTCAACTGACCTGCCCACACACTCAAGGAAGAGAACCACTGATGCAAGAACTCACTCTGATGGCACCGGGGGACTTGAGGTGGCTGGATCGGCCCGAGCCTAAGCTGCTGCACGAAACCGACGCCATCGTCCGGCCTTTCGTCGCAAGTAGGTGCGACGCCGACTGGTTGGCTATGTCGTCCATGATTCGCGGTGTGTGGTTCGCTGAAAAAGTGGGTCTTCTTGATCCCATTCTCCGCGAGACGTACGGTCCGCGAATATATTCGGGCCCATGTGCGATTGGTCATGAATGCGTTGCCGAAGTCATAGAGGTAGGCAGTGCCGTCTCCAATGCAAAGGTCGGTGATTTCGTCGTAGTGCCATGGTCGGTCTCGTGCGGCTACTGCGAAATGTGCAAGCGAGGGCTGACGCTCAAATGCACGACTACCCGCCGAGAAACCGGAATTGAGCGACCGGTGGTGTGCTACGGAATGGGCGAGTACGCGGGCAGGCACGAAGGCGGTGCGTATGGAGGGATGATCAGCGATCTTTTGCGGGTACCGCACGCCGACCACATGCTCACTTGCCTGCCCCCTGGATTGGACCCGTTGCGGGTCGCTGCCGCCTCGGACAGTCTCGCTGACGGGTGGAGTCGGGTGATCCCGCATCTGAATAACCGGCCCGGAGCACGAGTCCTCGTGGTCGCTGGCCTCGCCCGTGGAATCGGACTGTATGCAGCAGGGATGGCCGCTTTTCACGGCGCGCAAGTGGACTATTGCGATTCCAGCCCGCGAAGGTTGCACATAGCGGAATCTTTGGGTGCCACGCCGATACCACGGCCCAGCCTTCTCCGCTTTCCAAAGCCCTCACAGCAGTACGACATTGTCGTTGACGCATCCAATTTGCCCGGCGGCATCCCTTTTGCGGTCCGGTCAACGGCTCCCGGCGGGATTTGTGAGGTACCCAGTTATCACACTGCCAAGTTCAGCGGTGTCCCGCTCATGCACGCGACTTTCACGGACATCACAATGCACGTCAGTACCAGCCATGTTGCGGCGGTTCTGCCTGAAGTCATCAACTGGGTCGCCGATACAGACTTCCCGGCCGAGAAGATCGCACCTGATGTGTCAGAATGGCGCGACGCACCGAAGGCTTATGGCACCACAAGCACCGCGAAACCCGTCCTCTACCGGCCGCCACTTGCCGTCAAAACCGCCCCGTAAACAGTCAGCAGTAAGCCACTGAGTTCGAGAAGTCTCCTCAGCATCGGGGTGATCCGATTCCACTTTTCTCGTTAAGCGGCTAGTCAAAGTAAGTGGCGAAAATATCGCAGAGCCGGGCTGCCCCGCCGGTATTTCCTGTCCTTCTGCGGGCGATAGCCATGATTCAATCTCACGGGACTGGCCGCTCTCGGCGATGGCCTCAATGCGGATCCCATGTCGGTTCGGATAGGTCAGTTGAGTCGATTTTTCTCGACGACAGACGTGCCGGTCTACTCGGTCCATCTGAATATTCGACGGTAAACACCAGGCGGGCTTGGTATAGGTCCACGGTGTCTGCGCTATCGCTAGCTAGACGGTGAAGGTCCTCTTACGCAAGTAGGAGGACCTTCACGCGCAGTCGAGCCAGGCTCGCCCACTCTGTTCACTACCTATGGACGAACCCTGACCGGAGGCAATGCGCGAACAGCCGCCATAGCCGGCGCGCAATAGACCGCGCTGGACATACACACGAAGTGCCCGGTTTTATCGTAGTTCCAGGCATCTCCATGCCATGACCAAGTAAGACCATCACGGGACGGAGTCATTGGACACTGTTTCGGAGTTTTACCCGCGCACGGGCCTTCAACCTTCCACGGCCCCACTGGATACGCCTGCGCAGGAGCGGCGGCGATCGTGCCTGACACAATCGCGGCACCTAAAATACCAGCGGCAACAATACGGCTTTTCATAAATGCTCTCCAAATCTTCTCTGTGAGTCGGGCTGTTCGAATAACACACACGGCGCTACACGAACTACTTATACCGCTCATGGGTGGAGACCTGCGAGCGTACGGCCGCTTGCAGCTCCAACTCCATCTCGTTTGAAACCGACCCGGCGTTACGCTAGAACATTGTTCATGACTGTGACTTGGCCAACAGATGCCACCGGGCACGAATGCTCTGCGCTACGGCAGCTGAATCGACCATGCATCTTCCTTCCTTTATTCGAGGATCGCGCCTAACCCACACTGCCGCAAAATGCCCGCCAATTGTGTCGCGAGTCACCGCCGAATCGCAATCGCCACCACGGAGAATCAGAGCAGACCCGGTGCGTTCAGATTCGGCTCGCGGCACCAAATTGACCGGCCCGCGATTGGGATGATAACGTGCTGATACGCAAAAACGCATTTAGTCTCACGGATATCGGCGCTTACTGTTTCGCTCTTCCCCGCGTTGCCGATTCTCCTAAGTCGAAACCGGATCGAGGTAGATTTCCGTGACTCACCCCCGGCAACAAGTGGGCCCCGAACAGGCAACGTCTGAGGTGACATCTGCCCGAGGGCGGTATGCCGCGCTCGGTGCGCTGTGCATGGCCCAGCTGCTCGTTGTCCTTGACAACACCATCGTCAACGTCGCGCTGCCCTCTATTGGAGCCGAACTCGCCGCCGACACCAGCGGTCTGCAATGGGTGGTTGACGCCTACACTTTGACCTTCGCTGGCCTGCTGCTTGCGTGGGGCAGTCTCGGGGACCGTTTTGGTCGACGACGTGTGATGCTCGGCGGGTTGTTCGGCGTGGGGATCGTATCGATCGCCGGCGCATTGACCCATTCCATCGATACTGTGATCGCGGTTCGAGCAGTGATGGGTCTGTTTGCCGCGGCAGTCTTTCCGGCAACACTTGCGCTGGTGGTTAACATTTTTCCCGATCGTGGCGAGCGATCGCGAGCCATAGCCGCGTGGAGTGGCGTTGGTGGCGTGGCTATCGCTCTCGGCCCAGTCTCTGGTGGCTGGCTACTCGAGCACTTTTCATGGCATTCGGTATTTTGGATCAATATACCCTTATCCTTAGTTGCAGTGATTGCTGTCGCCGTCTTTGTTCCGGAATCGAGAGCGGATACGGTAAAGAAATTTGACTATTTGGGTATCTTTTCGTCCATTATCGGCGTCAGCTTGGTGGTGTATTCGATCATCGAGGGTCCCCACTACGGGTGGTGGTCGTTTCCCACCCTCCTTACGGCTCTTGCCGGTGTATTTGCGCTATCTGTATTCGTATACTGGGAGCTAAGAACGGCGAATCCGGTTCTCAATCTGCAGCTCTTCCGAATCCGGACCTTTTCCTTGCCCGCAGCGTCTATCGCTATCGGATATTTCGCGATGTTTGGATTTCTGTTTCTGACGACGCAGTACTTTCAGGGTGTACGCGAGTTCACGCCCTTAGAGTTTGGCGTAGCGTCGCTGCCATTTGCCGGGTCAATTCTCATCGGCACCCCTATCGCGGCAGCCAGCGCTCAACGGCTTGGTCCTACACCCATTATCGTAAGCGGACTAATCCTGACCGCAATAGGCTTTTACCTCGGTGGCCAGATGGGTATTGACGGCGACTACTTGACAGACATCGTGCCTTCGATGGTTTGTTTGGGGTTTGGGATGGGGTTGGTTGCCGGGCCTGCGACCCAATCGATCATGTCGCCTCTTATTCTTGATGAGGCTGGCGCAGGGGCCGCGGTGAATGACACCACACGTGAGGTGGGCGGGACGCTGGGCGTGGCGGTCCTTGGGTCAATTCTCGCTTCGGCGTATACGACTCGGATCGACGGCGCACTCGCCGCCGTACCCCGGGGCCTCATGTCGGATCAGGAAAAGGATGTCGCGAGAGCTACTGTACTCAGTGTCGTAGACATCAAGAATCGTTCTGTTCCTGTCGGGGTCGAAACGCAACGCGACTCGTTAGTTTTTGCGATGAAGTCAGCGGCAATACATGGTTTGCACACCGCGTCGATCGTAGCGACCTGCGCGGTAATTGTCTGTGCAATAGGTGTAGCAGTCTTTATGCCTTGGAAGTTGCCCCATAAGGATGAGTTTATTGCAGCCCGCTAACACGTAAATTTCTTGGGTAGCGCACTTGGACTGATGCTACACAAGCTGTGACAGTTAGCTGCAATACCGACCTTCTTGGATGAGGAGAGCGACGTGTCAGCAATTGATGTTACCCAGGATCTTTCGCCGTTATCGCCGAACTCGAAATTTGTGCTCTGGCTCAGAAACGAAGAAGGGTACCTTGCAGCAGAGGTCGCGCAATATGTGGCAAGTGAGGTGGAATGGTGTCGGGAGGTAGGCGGCATGATTGAGGCAGCGTTGACCAAGCTGGTACGAACGCACATGCGACTATTTAGGATGGTAGCGACCGAAAACACCGGCTATAGAGAGCATCTACCCGGAATCTCGGTGGCTGTCATGCGCGTTAAAGCGGGAGTTCCAATGTCGGCGGCAATAGACGTCCTCATGGCGAGTGTTCAGTGTGTGTTTGCAGCGTGGGACAAACAGCAACGCGACAATGCTGACTCGCGGCAAGGCGCGGTGACGATGCATATGTGGGCCTACGTTGCAATAGTGGCGCACGAACTCACTGACGAGGATCGGGCGTTTCCACCGGTCGACCTCCAGCGAGCGCGGGGGCGTCTGTGTGCCGACTTGGTCGTTGGACGGCAGGTGACTGAGGACGACTTACTGCAGAGTGGGATCAACGCCACGGATATTTTGGCAGTGCTCGCCATACAAGACGCCTCGACAAGTGGCCACAAGACATACCCGGCAACATCGGTGCCATCGGCAGATCTCGAAATCCGCCGACGAACTACAGTGGTGCGACGCCACCTTGAACGATGCGTATCGACCCTGGCTACCATAGTCGGTGATATCGGGGTGTTTATATTGATGCACGATGCACATTTAGGCAGTGTCGCTCATGAATCGCACGTACTGAGAGAACAGGTCTGTCGCGCAGTGACAGCCTCGACTCGAGAGACCGGTCGGTCCATGGTTGCCGCTCTGCAAATGACGCGATTCTCCGACGTGGCTCCAGCGGCATCGTTGGCGATGCGGTTAGTCGGGCTGGCGCGGACGCTGGGCCGTCCCGCCGGCACGTACGGACTGCGGGACCTACTCTTTGAGTACCATGTGACGAGCCAGCCCGGATCTTCCAGGGAGGCGCTCGCCGGGCTGGTAGCCCCGGTCTGTGAGCAACCAAAACTGCTGGCAACGATGCGTGCTCACTTTCGATATGGAGCAGATCGACAAACCGCAGCACAAGCCCTCGGCATCCACCCGAACAGTTATGTGCATCGTTTACACAGGATCGCCGAACTGACCGGCATTAATCCAAGCAACCCACCCGACGCGCACCTCTTGGCAGCGGCCCTAATCGTCTGGGAAACCACATCATCAACAGCGGGAGTAAATGAACCGCCCCAATTAAGCTAACTGCGTCGAAAATATGAGCGCATGGTCGCTTCGACCACGCCGCGCGTCGGCTCAAGCCTCAACCCGCCCGCGTGCCCGCCAGCACCCGCAGCCCTGCAGCGCGTGTCACCGGCTGGACAGTCGACTATAGATGGCGATGCAGCAGGTAGGTCCTCTCAGCGTGATTCTGCAACACGCTAGGACGGCGATAGGAGCACGTGAACTCGTGGTCGGAAGATGCTAAACCGTCTGTTCGCATGGGCATTTGCTTCCCCAACCGTCTTTAGTCGCAGTCACTTTTCTAACTCTCGCGCTAAACGCGCAGGCTGACGCATCCGCGGAGAAATTGTGTAGTGGTAAGGCAGGTTCCTGCTTCTCAGACCATGCCGCCTCCGCTGTTAAGAAGAGAGCAGGTACCTGTAGATGGCTGGACCGTCAATTTCGATAGATAGACGGAGGGAAGGGATCAATCACCTGCGTCGCGTGGTTGGCAGATGGTGGTTGGTGGCGTCAATGACGAGGCAGTACCTTCCGGCTAGCACTATCCAGTCGCATGCCGATGGTGTTTGCCCGCTTCGTAGTCCATTTGTCTTGCAGCTCTGCTTCGGTCACTAGTCGAGCGGCAGTCCGGCTGCTTTCCACGATACGCGCGAGCGAGTCACCAACGGTCTGTTCGAATACACCGTTCATTCCGGCGCTAAACGCCTCTGCGAGCGATTCCGGTTCGGGAGGTCCGGCACTCTGAAATCCTGGCAACCCGGCGGAAGTTGCCGATACAGCATGTGGCCAAAGAATCGATCGAGGCCTATCCATGCAACGTTCGCACCCACGGGCGTACCAGCACCACGCACGCCTGCGGCCCCTGCCGGGCAGGCACCAGCGGCGGTACCGTCAGTGCCTACGACACCGATTCCGGCACACACCCGTGTACCCACACCACCACAGTCCCGGTCACGAACGCACCCTCTGGCGAGCTAACCGAGCCCTCACCAGGGGTGAAGTCCTCACCCCGACACGCCCATCAACCCCCACCGCAGTCTGGCTCATAGCCGGTGCGGCAGCTCTGGCAGTCTCGAACCCGCGGGTCCGCTCCCAGCCTTACCCGGACCAGAGCCACTCTGGCCAACACCCACACGCTCGCGCCTTCACCGGACATATCTGCTCCGATCGCTGGCGGACTCCACGACGGCAGGGCCCTAACCTCAGTACTGCCAGGCGGTGGCAGCGAAAGATTTGCCTTCGGACCATCGCAGATGGTGCTGATCAACGATCACACCAGCCCCAAGGACTACGTATTCGACGTCGATGTCCCGCCGGGCGGACATATCCGAATCAATCCTGACGGATCGGCCACGGTGGTTGCACGGGTCCCCGAGATCCCGGCGCGGTAGAACTATGCGATGAACAGTCCGTCGTCGAAACAACCGCCCGGGCGCGACCAGGCCCTCGCCCAGAAGTTCAGCGCACTCATCCGCGCCGAGGCGAAGCAGTGGGGCATCAACGTCAACGAGCTTCGACGCCAGCGCGTCATGCGACTGTTCCTGGTCACCGTCTTCTCCCACAATCCCGACGGTTGGGTGCTCAAGGGCGGCACCGGGATGATGATCCGCCTTGCCGAGGCTCGACACAGCAAGGACGTCGACCTCGCCACCGCGATGTCTCTGGAGGACGCCCTCGCCTCGCTGCGCGAGGCCCTCGACGCCTCGCGCTCACCGCTACGGTGGGAGATCACCAGCAAGAAGCGGATGACCAAGAACGACGGCCTGCAGCTGACCGTCTCCGCCTTCATCGGCACCAGCAAGCTCGACACCTTCAACATCGACCTGTCATCGACATCGCGCTACACCGGCGCGGTCGACCACGTCTCGATCGACGCGGCCGGCGGTGACGTCTTCGGCGAGCTCACTGCGGTCATCGCTCTTGCCTCGATTCCGGCACAGATCGCCGACAAGATCTGCGCGATCCACGAGCCCCACGGGGAGAACAATACGGGCACGTCTACGCGGCCTCGCGATCTGATTGATCTCCTACTCATTCAGCACGACGACCTCGTCGAGCTGAATCTGCGGCCGAGCGCAGAGAAGGTTGCTGCAGAAGCGCAGCGGCGCGGCTTCACGCTGCCGGCGGTGTTCGCCAGCATCGACGCTGGCGGCGGAGTTCCCGTTGAGCAATGGCGGCGGCAGTGGACCCGCCTCGCGAAGGACTCGCCTCTGCGCGCCGACCTCACGGACATCGAAACCGCCGTCGCCGTCGCCGCCCGCTGCTGGCGCGCGATTCTCGCCGCCCACACCGACCCGGGAGGTGCCGACGACCTGCGTTGGTCGAGCGAGCGTCAGGAGTGGACTGAGCCCTGATCGGAAGTCTCACCCGGATCGCCGTCGTCTTCGACCGACGAGGATATCTCAGAGAGCTGCGCAACAGCCCGTCCTATTTGTGCGCCTCCTGGGGCTACGCCCATGTTGTTCACCTGTCCGAGCTGAGCCGCTGCGGGACTAATGAGTGGCTGAAGATTTGCGAGGGTCTGCCGCAATTGCTCGATGAATTCCGGCGTCATCGCAGTGGCGGTAAGATTGCGTCCGAGTTCGTTGAGTTGTGCCCTCAATTCCGGAGGAATGATGTGCTCAGCTGCGATACCTCGAAAAGCCTCCGTCAGAGCAGGCGCGACAATGAGATTCTGTAACCCTGCGGCGCGCGGGATCAGCTCCGGATAGATGCGGGGTAGCGTCGCGGCCAGAACTTCGAGCGGAGCGCCGCGCGCGAGCGCCGTCGTGTTGCTGGAAACACCGACAAGCTCGAGCAACTCGTCGAGGACCTCCTGCCCGCGGCCGCGCTTGTAACCGAGCGCGGTGCCACGCTCGTCCAGCAGTGTCACCAGTTCGTCCGCTTGCACCAGGTCGCGCTGCAGAAGATCTCGCATGATCGCACCGATGTGCTCACCGTCGATTCCATCGGCGATGAGGTCAGCGACCGTGCGCAGCGCCGTCGTCACGAGCAGGCCGTCAACGACCGTCCAATCGGCTCGATCGAGACGCCGGTCGACGTGCACCCGTACATCCGGAATCGACAGCCGCATGCGCCGGCGCGCGGTGAGCGTGTGCTCATCGGCCGCGAGATCGCCCACCTCGTACATGGCTGCGGCGGAGAGGTGCGAGATGACCACCAGGGGGTCAGAACCGTCGAGCCGGTCAGCGACGAAGCGTGCGCGATCGGCGCCGATCCACGCTGCGCGGAGATCGTCCAACGGGGTCAGCGGGAACCGTACTAGGCGGTAGACCCCCTGGTGCAGGCGGTCGAGCACGCCCGTCTCGACCAGGCGGTTCACGTGCGTCGCGTTGACGCCGACCGCGGAGAGCTGCGCGGACGTCGCAACGCCCCACTGCTCGGCGGCCACGTCCGCCGTAGTCAAGCTCGCGGCCCCGAGACCGCCAACACGCTTCGTCATGGCACAAAGTTTACACCCAGATTGTAAGGTTTGCGCCACATACACGTGGCGGTTTCTCCGGCTGTCCTGGATTACTCTCAACTAGTCTTGGATCGGACAGTCGGTTGGGTCCGCCAAATCTCTTGTGCCACAAGCTAATTCATCGGCATGCAGGCGGCTTATTCATGCAAAGGTTTTTCTGACGAATGATGTTGTGCGCGAATGTAATTGAGTGTCTTAGGTGGTTGCTTGGGTGATGCGTTCGGCGAGCGCGGTCATGCGGTCGGCGAGTTCCTGGGGGGCTTCGACGCGGAACGGCATGTCAAGCGCGGCGATGTGAATCGCTAAGTGCGTGAGGCTGTTGGCGCCGGTATGTAGCGTGCAGGAGTGGTCGTCGATGGTTTCCAAGACCCCTGAGCCCTCCGGAATATGTTCTGCTGCCTGCGCGAGAGGTACTAGCAATGTGATTCGGGCCTGGTAGCGATACACCGACACAGAAGTGCCGTGTGATATGCGGCCGATAGCGTTTACCTCGCTGGCATCGCGCAAGGTGAAGCGGGGGCCATCGGGTGTCTTGGGAGAGATCCGGTCCACCCGGTAGGTGCGCCAGTCTTTTTTGTCAATGTCCCACCCGAGTAGGTACCAGCGACCGCGGGAATGCACGAGTTTGTGGGGCTCGGTGGCCCGACGGGCGCTGGTTCCGTCGTGCTTGGCGTAGTCGAACCGCAAGATGTTCTGCTGGCCAATTGTGGAGGCGAGGATGGCGAGTGCTTCCGGATCGACAGGTGTTGTGTTGCCGGGGACGCTGACGGTGGCATCGTGCAGGGTGGTAATCCGGTATCGCAACCGGGAGGGGAGGACTTGCTCGAGTTTGACCAAGGAGCTGAGCAGGCTGTCGTCGATTCCTTGCACGCCGCCGGCAGCGGCGATGCGCAAGGCCAGCGCCATCGCCACGGCTTCGTTGTCTTCGAGTAGCAACGGCGGCATGCTGTTTCCCGCCCCGAGCCGGTAGCCAGCGACGCCCGGTTCGGCCGCGATCGGGTACCCGAGCTCACGAAGCCTTTCGATATCGCGCCGGACAGTGCGTATATCGACTTCCAGACGCACGGCGAGCGCGGAGCCGCTCCAGCTTCGCGGAGCCTGCAGCATCCCGAGGAGGCGAAGCAATCGTGATGCGGTATCGGTCATACCACCAATCATTCCACTGGATTAGGACAGTTTTGGCCCTATTATGTTCGGCACTTACTGCCCGAGCGCGTTGCGCAGGTCTTCTACCCAGGCGTCTGGTTGTTCCCAGGGCCCGAAGTGCCCGCCGCGCTGATGCACGTATATTTCGCGCAGGTCCTGATAGATCTCTGCGGTGTTTTGCTTGATCGCCGCCTTGTATTCCTCGGCGGTATTGATACCGGGTGATGCTTGATCACCGAGATGGAACGTGAAGCTCGTGGGCACCGTAATCGGCGGCGTGGTGCGGTACTCCTCGGGTTCGGGGTATAAATGTGCGTTTTTGTAAATACGGATAGACGAGCCGATGCTCTGCGTTGCCCAGTAGATCGTGGCGCTGGTCAGCACATGGTCAACTGGAAAGACTTCTTCGAAAGTGGCGTTGCGGTCGCTCCAGCGCTTCCAGCGCTCCAAAATCCACGCGAGCATGCCCGCGGGTGAGTCATGAAGCCCGTGAGTCAGGGTCTGGCCGTCCAGGGTGTGGACCGCCAGATGAGGTCCCAGTGCCTCAACGAAGGCACGCAAGTCTTGCCGTAGCTCGGGGGAGGCATCGTCTGGTACAGGCCGTCCGCCGGTGATGTCCCAGTACCGGTCACCCTGCAACGCTGGCAGCGGTGATGGCATCCCTTGGTGCAATCCGGTCACAGATTCAGGGTGGCGGTGAGCCAGCTGCCCGGCGACAAGCGCGCCGTAGTCCGAGCCGCACACCGCGTACCGCTTATGTCCGAGCACCTCAGTCATGAGGGTATGGAAACGCTCCGCCATCGACACATAGTTTTCGTGTCCGTCGGCCACCGGAGTCGAAAACGCGAATCCAGGAAGAGAGGGCACTATTACCTCGAAGGCAGGTGCGGAACCGGCTCCATGAGCCGCCGGGTTGCTCAGCGGCTCGGTAACCCGTGTCCAGTCGAGGTAGGTCCAGGGCCATCCATGTAAAAGGATGAGTGGCAGTGCGTCCGATTTCTTCGCAGGAGCTCGCAGAAAATGCACGGGTGTGCCGTCTATCTCAACACGGTACTGCTCGGCGGCATTAAGCTTGCGCTCTGCAGCGCGCCAGTCAAACGCGTTCGCCCAGTGTTCCACCAAGCCCTTGAGATACCCAGTGGACAATCCGTATTTTTCATCGTCGTTGTTCAGATCCGGGGCGAACCGGGTGGCCCGCAGCCGGGTTTGGAGGTCATCGAGCACATCTTGGGAAATATCAATTGTGTAGGGGGACAGATCAGCGGCTGACATGTGCGATCTCCTTGTTTGGAATGTAACAATCCGATGATTAGGACGATATGCCCTGGTTAGGTCAGTTTGAGTCCTAGCTTTCGTCGGTGGTATCTAGGTCAAGCGAGATGTTGCAAGTGGACAGAAGCCGCCCGAGGAGGGAGAGGCCGGAGCGGTCAAGACGAACATCTGATCAGAGATGTACTGGTTACCGGGTTGACACTGCGTCGCCCACCCTTCGGAACGGAGAACGCTGCAGCTCCGAGGGCGACGACGAAGGCGGCGATGATGAAGTTCCAGGTGACTCCCCAGTTGTTGACCAGTATCCCGCCAAGGATCGCGCCGAAGAAAACCGCGAATTGAAAGATAGAAGCTACGACGCTGCCTCCGGCCTCCAGGCGGTCGGGTTCAGCGCGGGCGATCCAGGTCTGAGTGGTGGTGGGAAGTGCGCCGAATGCTGCGCCCTATAGGGAAACGGCGACCACAATCATCGCCGGTGCGTTCTTTGACCACGCAAAAAATTCGATCCCGCAGAAGAGCAGCACCGGGCACAGAGTGGTACTCAGGCGGATCGACCGGTTTTCGATCGCTCCGGTGACGGAGTTACCTGCTGCGGCAGCGAGACCGTAAATCAGGAGAAGCGGCGTGAGTGAGGGGGGCATCGAAACCTCCTGTTTCTTGTGCCGCCGACTTGATATAGGTGAACGCCGCAAAGTGTCCAGCGGCGATCAGCGCGATAGCCGCCAGTCCAGCGACAACGCGCCCTCGGCGTACCACTGCGAGCAACTGCCTGGGGCGGACTGCTGTGTGCGGCGGCAACGCCGGCAGGGCAAGCACCTGCAGCGTGAGCGCTAGGCCTGTGAGCGCGGCCGCGAGTGCGAACGCGACCCGCCACGTGGAGGTTTCGGTGATGAAAGTGCCTGCCGGGATCGCAATCACCATCGCGGTTATCACCCCGGCGTTGACCAGGGTGATCGCGCGGCCAAGATGGCGCCGGTGCACCAATTCGCCGGCCACACCTATTGCCAGGGCCCAGAAGCCGCCGATGGTCACGCCGATCACCACTCTGGCCAGTAGCACTTCCGTGTACGAGGAGGCAACTGTCACCAGAAGATTCGCGCCTATCGTGGCGATGTGAGCCCGATCATCACCAGGCGGCGATCCACTTGCTGCACGACGACCGGGGTGAGAAGTCCGGAGAACCCTGCAGCCAGGGCCGTGACCGCCACCGCCTGCCCGGCCGTGCCCTCGCTCACGGCAAAGGCGTTCGCGATTTCGGTGAGCGTGGCCGTTGGCAGAAATTCTGCGAATACGAGCGTGAACGCCGCGAAACTCATGGCGGCAACCGCGAACCACCGGTTCCCCTCGCCTGTTTGCGCTGGTGTCGAGGCGGTAGCTGCACGCTGCTTCGCCACGCTTAGCTCCTGTTAGCTGGTGGAGTTGCAAGCCGCGGGAACAGTTGTTCGGCGTTGCTGCGGTCGCTCGCGGCACGGGTGTCGTCGCTGATCGGTGCCCCGTCGTACAGATTGTTGAAGTAGTCAACTCCGCTGGCCTTGATGTAGGGCCAGTCGCTGCCGTACAGGACGTGTCCTGGGCGGGCAAATTCCAGTAGTGCTGTAAGTTGCCAGACCGCTGGTCGATAGCGCTGTGTCGAAGTAGAACGAGCGCATCTGATCAAGCATGATGTCGATATCGGCTACTTGATCGGGATGCCATGTTTCGGCTGTTTTGGCGAAGCGATACGCGGCGTAAGGCAAGAAGCCCCCGGCATGCGAGAGGATGAACGGGACATTGGGGAAGCGTGCGATGGTGCCGGTGAATGCCATGTCGAAGGCATTGCGAGTGGTTTCGGCAGGATATTCCACAACGGACGGATTGAGCCCGTGGATCAGCGGAAGGCCAGGCTCTGTGGGATGGATGAACACTGGCGTGCGGCGGTGGTCCAGTTCGGCCCACAGTGGCGCGAAGCGGGAGTCGCCGAGGTACGCGCCGGCGTAGTTGGACATGACAACCAGCCCGTCGGCGGACAGTTCATCAAGCGCATATACGGCCTCGCGCACTGCATCGTCAATGTCGTCGAGCAGCGGGACACTCGCAAAAAGACCGAAGCGGTCAGGGTAGTCGCGCACCACGGACGCCAAGTCTTCGTTGAGTTCGCGTGTCAGCTTCGGTCCGCCCCCGTCACTTTCTCCCGGGATGCCCGGGGCTGACACGGACATGATCGCGGTGGCAATGCCCCTGGTGTCCATGAATTCGAGTGTGGAATCTACAGACCATTTTGGGAGTTCACCGCCTCCTGGCATGCCGGTGAGCTGGGCCCACTGCGGGGGCAGGGCGTGGTGATGAACATCGATTCGTGCGGGCTTGGCATCGGTAGCCATGCTGAATGCTCCTTACGGCGAAGGGGAATGTTAGATCGGGTCACAAACACCGGAGCGGTGGCGTGAGCTCCGAGCACGACTAGCTGAACGGACCGGGGAGGGAGTTGCCGGCGTTTTCGTGGCACCTCCCTCCCGGTTTGATGCGGGCGCGATGTCAGCCGAGTTTTTTAACCCAGTCCAGAAGAACGTCGGTGTACCGCTCTGGCTGAGGTTCATGCATGGTGTGCGGAGCATCGAGCGAGACGTAGGTGACCTCTTGTCCGGCAACTTCTTCAATGATGTGGCGCACCTGGGCTGCTTGCAGGTCCGATAGCGCGCCCATCAGGTGCCCGGTCTCCTCGTTAATCTGCCGGAAGTGGTGGGTAAGCAGCACCGGTACCCGCACCTGTGAGATCACTGCCTCATGCTCGCAGCCTGTGTTTGCGAACCCGCTCGCCCAGGATGCCCCCCATTCGGGGTCGTATTCCTTCAGGTGCTGCGGCGGGGTCGGCGCGGCGCCGTCGCTTTCACCATCGCCAAGCATGAACCCGATACCCGGAAGCAGGTCTTCGGGCAACTCATCAGGCAATGCTTTGACCATGCCGTCCCAGTCCCCGATAGACCATTGCGGGCCAAGCCATTTGGCCCACGCGGCGAACATCGGGCCGAGGCCTTGCCAGATGCCTGGGCCGTAGGGCGGACGGATTTCCGAGGCGAATAGAGGCGGATCCTCGAGCATCACTGCCCGAACCTGGCCCGGCTTAGCGAACGCCGCGAGCCAGGCACCAATCAAGCCGCCCGATGAATTGCCTGCTATCAGTGTTTCCCGCCCGATGACCAAGTCGATGAACCGCACCACATCGTTTCCGAAGATGTCCAGGGTGTAGCGCCCCGGGGTCCACGTAGTGCGGCCTTGCCCGCGCAAATCGATCGCAAAAACCTGAAAGTGTTTGGCGAGCAACGGTATTGCGGCCTCGTATCCCCACCAGGATTCTCCCTGAGCGGGAATGAGCAGCAGTGCTGGCGACTTCTTGTTGCCTTGCACCACGTAGTTCATTCGGATCTCGCCTAGATCGACAATGTTCTCCTTGAAGTCATGGGAGACAAAGCTATCGGCCCGGTCGGCCGCTTCGGACTTAGGCATATTCTTTCCTTCTTTCTGATATGAATAGTGAAGGCGTGCAGTCAGATTGATCTGATCAGCAACGTTGCTTGGCGGTTACCAGGGGACGGGGCCTTCGGCATCTTGGTAGGTTCCGGTGCGGCCGTCGGCCGGTACCGTTGCCGCAGCGACGATTGATGCGGCTCCTTCGGCGACCGACATGGTGCCGGTGTTGCCGTTGAAATCGGTCTTGACGAAGCCGGGATCGGCCGCGTTGATCCGCAGCTTCGGAAATGCTTTGGCGTACTGCACTGTCAGCATCGCTACCGCTGTTTTGGAGGTGTTGTAGCCGATGTTGATGATGCTCGATTCGATCCGCTCCGGGTCAGTTGAGCGGGCGAATGATCCGAGGCCGCTGGCGACGTTGACGATGACGCCGTGATCGCTTTTATCGAGCAGCGGCAGGAACGCGTGGGTGACGCGCACGACGCCAAATACGTTGGTGTTGAAGGTTTCAGCGAGATCGTCACCGGTGACCTCGTCCGGCTCGTGATCGGGTCCGGCGATGCCAGCGTTATTGATCAGCACATCGATGTGGCCCTGCTCAGACTTGACCAGTTCGGCGGCTGCGCGCACGCTCGCATCCTTGGTCACGTCGATTACCAGGGGATGCGCACCGAGCTCCTTCGCGGCGCGTTCGGCATTGTCCTTATCGCGGGCCGCAAGGTAGACGGTGTGACCAGCCTCGGTCAGTTGCCGGGCGGTCTCGAACCCCAGACCCTTGTTGGCTCCGGTGATTACGGTGATAGGCATTGTGTTTCGTTCTCCATTTTCTGGTTATTAACTTGATTTGAAGGTCGTAAGCGAAGTTACCGCCCGGTTAGGGCAGTTAAAGCCCTAACTAGGACGGTTGGGGCGTGTGGGACCCGTCACTAGGGTGCGCTGTCTTGCAACCTTGCGGTCGGAACTCCATAGCGGCGTATGTCTCAGCAGATATGGTTGAGCGCCGCGGCGCATATGTAATTTCCTGAAGTCTCCAGTGGAGTGCCAACCAGGAGACCAAGGCGTCATTCCCGGGAGGTCGTCGCTATTGGCTGCGGCTGGACACAAACAACGTCGAGAGTGAAAACCTGGCTGATGCGATCCAGGTTCTGTGGTCGCCCGCAGTACGCCGAATACTCCGCGGGATATCTCGATTGCTATCAGTACCGGCATATCGAGTGACGACGAACGGGTATTCGCAGACCCAATTTCTCTGACTCCAATAGCAATTGACTTTCACTGCTGGCCAGAGTCCCGCTTCAGAGAGTTATGGGTAGATGAACTGCTTCAGATCTCCGGATGTGAATTCTCAGTGTGGATTGAGATTCTTCATCTCTCACTTCTGCCTCGACCGTCGGCAGTGGTCTAACGGTGTTGTCCACGCGGGGTGCTGAGGTCGCCACGTGTGTCGACTCGCCGGGTCGATACACGCGCGTCTCGCTAGCCGCTCGTCGAGCCCACTCGACCACCGCGTTGGTGGGTTCGTCGGGCTTGTTGGTGGGTGGCACTCGACGCTAAGTTGGTAGGACGCTCGACTATCGAATATTGGGTCAATTGACCATCTGAATGGATCGCGACCCTGTGGTTGGTGCCCGTGGAAAACTACCGTAGGGAGATTTGACACATGCAGCCGTCGAGGTCTAGTCGATTTACCAGCGGGAGCTGGATAGATGCCTCACGTGAACTGGTAATTCGCAATGGGCGATTATTTGTGCGGAAATGGAATGATGATTAATTAAGCCATTTTAATGAAGCGCTAGACGTGACCGCAACCTCATACGCTGCGCATACGCATCATAGAAATGAGATTCAGGCCCAACGTCTCACACCGGGCGACGATGCCGAACAACTGTGGACTGTCGTTAATAAGACAGGCGAACTCCGTGCCGTTAGAATCAACTACTGTGCTCAGCGGATGGAAAGTGGCAATCAGTTCCGGACTCACGACTCCTTCTATTCGGAATCGATAGATGTCCGACATTGTCATCACCCTGCCGCCGTCGCGCGAAGTCAACCTGTATTGATCAGCATTGCCGCACTGGCCACGCCTGAGGTCATGCGAAAAGGATGAAATCGACCGGTATAGATCGCGGAGAGTGGTGGCGACGATGACGGGTCGACTCAAAACGAGTCGAGCTTCGGTGAAGCTCACTCGCCCGGTGGCGCGCAACGTCGTGCTACGGCCGCGCGTCCTGGAGACTCTCGACGATGCGCGGATGCTTCCGTGTGTGCTCCTCTGCGCGCCGGCCGGCTATGGCAAATCGTTGGCGGTCGCGTCGTGGTTGGACGAGCGAGGGCTCAGCGACGCGGCATGGGTGAATGTTGCCGGCATTGGCGACAACGAGAGGTCGATCTGGTCGGGGATTGTCGACGCGCTCGCTCATTACGCCGACGACAGCGACGACCTCCGCGACATACGCGGCCTGATCGACAGCGCTCCGACCGAGGTGCCCGTTCGGTTGGCGCAGTGGCTCTCCCGGCGGGCCGACGAAGTGATCGTCGTACTCGATGACCTCAACGGCGTCACCGGCGAGAAGATCCACGATCAACTAGTCGAGTTCATCGCCGCGGGCGCACCCAACCTGCACCTGGTGGCGATCTCTCGGCACGACCCGCCGTGGCCGCTGCATCGGATGCGGGCCGACGGAATGCTCGTCGACATCCGAGCGGAAGTGTTGCGGTTCAACAATAGTGAGGCGAGATTGCTATTCGCTCAGCTCGACGTCGGGCTGGGTGACGGCGAATTGGCATCGGTGGTTGGGCGCACCGAGGGTTGGGCGGCCGGCCTGCGACTCGCTGCGCTCGGACTCAACGGCACCGACGACCCCAAGGCGTTCATCGAGCGCTTCTCCGGCCGGTCTGGATATATTGCCGACTACCTGATGAACGAGGTCTATCTGGGCCTCCCGACGCGATGGCGGAACTTTCTGGCCCGCATAAGCACCGTGGACGAGGTCTGCGCCGACCTCGCCGAGGCTCTCGGCGGGGGAGCGCACAGTGCCGAGATACTCGCCGAACTGTCCCACCTCAACGCCTTTGTTCACGAACTTGGCGATCATCTGGGGTGGTACCGCATACATCCACTCCTGCTCGACTTCCTGCGGTCGCGGGCTACCGATCGCCCCGCGCGCCTGGAACTACACCGCGTGGCAGCGCTCTGGTATCGGGACCAGGACGAACCGTTAACCGCGCTACATCATGCGCTTGCCGCCGAGGCGTGGTCGCTCGCCGGCGAGCTGGTCGGAGTCAACGTGGTGACCTGGACCGTGCGCCAGTCACCGGCCGATCTCAGCTCCACCTTATCCGCAGTGCCGGGAGAGGTGCTGTTGTTGCATCCCGGTCTGGCGCTGGGAGTTGCTGCGGCACAATCGATGAGCGGTATGACGTCGGGCGTGGGGGAGCTGGTGGCCGCAACTCGTGCGGAGTTGCATCGGGTCGACGATCGCCAGCGTCGACGATACGAATTCGTTCTGGACTTCATCGATTTGCGGGTGATGCGATGCGCGGGCGACCTTGTCGGCGTCCTCGCCAGGTGCCGAACGATGCCAACCGACGCGCACGTTCTCGCCGACCTCGGCATAGCCGATTGGGCGGCGTTGCGAATACTGCTCTGGAGTAGCGCCGGAACATGTGAGTTATGGCTTGGCGACGTCGCGGCGGCGCGCGCGCACCTTCGTGACGCCGCGCGACACCGTCCTATTTCGCAAACTCTCCTACCGGTCCACACCGCGAGGGCTCAGCTATCTTATTTATGTTGGGAGGCAGGCGAATTGGTCGAAGCTGCCGAATGGGCAACCGAGGCGATCAACGGGTTCGCGGCCGCGGGCATACCGGCGCAGGCGCAGGACTCGGTCGCATTCCTCGCGCTGGCCGGTGTGTCATTGGACCGCGACGATCTTAGCGATTCGGCTCAGTGGCTTGACCGCGCGGCGTCGGCGGCGACCGAACCGGCGAGGCTGTTCGCGGTGATGTTGATGCGAGTTCAGCTTGCCTTGGCCGCCGGTACCGCCTACGACGCCGCGTCGATCCTACGAACCGGGAGATCGGAGATTTCCGAGTCACTGGTACCGCCGCCGCTGATCGAGAACGCGGCGCGACTAGCCGATGTCATCGCGGCTCAGGTGGCCGGTGACCGACCTCCAACGGGCTCAGCCACGTCACTCGCACCGACGGATGCGCCCCGCCACATTCTGGAGCGCTTGGTGGATCAGGTGCTCGACACGACATCCGATGGCGACAAACTCGATCGCCTCGAAGAAGCTCTGGTACTCGCGAGTGATACCGAATTCCGCCGGCCATTTTTGGCTCGGCAGAATGAGTTGCGCACGTTGTTGTCGCGGCGCATCGAGAACGGAACGTCGCAGACCGCGTTCGCGCTGGACCTGTTGAGCCGGATGTCGGCTGTCGGCATCCGAAAGTCTTCAGCGACAGCGCTTTTCGTCCCACTGAGCGACCGGGAGCTGAATGTGCTGCGCTACCTGGTGAGTTCGCTGACGACGGCCGAAATCGCTGGTGCGCTGTATATCTCGGTGAATACGGTGAAAACGCACCAACGCTCGATCTACCAGAAGCTGGCTGTCAGCGGCCGTCGCGAAGCGATCGCCCGCGGCCGGGAGCTTGGACTGGTGTGAAAGACCGAATCTGTTGCTAGGGCAGAATTATCTCGAAGTTGGGATCGCCGGGATCGAGTACGTCGAAGATTTGCGCGACAACTGCTGGCGTGCCGTCGACAGTGAGTCCCACTGCTCGCGCTCGCTCCAGATCCGACGTAGCCAGTGCGGCCAGCGCACCTTTCGGCACAGTGAGCGTCGCGTCGACATCGCCCGGCGAATCGGCGTCGTGACTGAAAACGCCATTGCGTAGTCGCGTCCGCAGCACGGCGTCGTGATCCGGAAAGGCCCACCGCAGTTCGATATTCAGATCCCAGGCGCGTGGGCCGTCAATCTGGATGGCGAGGGCGTCGAAGAACATTTCCGGTGAGAGGTTCGCGATGACGTCGCCCGGCGCGGTGGCCGTCGGGGTGCCGAAGCTGCCGTTGCGCAATTCCGTTGCGGCGGAGAGATATACGTTGCGCCAGGTCCCGTTCTCGGAGCCGAATCCGAGTGCTTCCACGGTGTCGGCATACAGTGCGCGCGCCTCCACATGGTCTGGTTGTGCGAAGACGACGTGGTCGAGAACTTCTGCGGCCCAGCGTAAATCGCCCGCCTCCTTGGACTCGCGCGCTTTGGCCACCACCGCGTCGGCGCCGCCCATGAACTCCACGTAGCGGATAGCGGCCTGCGCCGGCGTATGCCGCCACAGCCGTGCGGGGTTGCCGTCGTACCACCCCATATAGCGCTGGTAGATGGCTTTCACGTTGTGGCTGACCGAACCGTAGTAGCCGTGCGTCGCCCATACGTTGTCCAACGCGGGCGGTAGCGAGATGCGTTCGGCGATCTCGGCGCCCGTGTAGCCCTTGTTGATCATCCGAACCGTCTGGTCGTGGAGATACGCGTAGAGGTCGCGTTGAATCTCGAGAAAGCCGATAGCGCGGTCGTGGTCCCAGGTTGGCCAATGATGCGACGCGAAGACCACGTCGGTCTGGTCACCGAACATCGCGATTGCCTCGCCCAGATAGTGGGCCCAGATATGTGCGTCCCGAACGACGGCACCGCGCAGGGTGAGGATGTTGTGCAGGGTATGCGTGGCATTCTCCGCGATACATAACGCCCGGTGATCTGGGAAATGGAAGTGCATCTCGGCTGGTGCCTCGGTGCCCGGTGCCAACTGGAAGACGATGCGCGTGCCGTCGACGACCAACTCCTGACCGGTCTCGGTGATGTCGACCGTTGGCCGGATCAACGTGACACTTCCGGTGGAGGTGGTTTGTCCGAGCCCAGCGCCCACGCTTCCGAGCGGGGTACGTGGCAAGGCCGCCCCGTACATATAGCCTGCCCGCCGCGCCATTGCCGTACCGACATAAAGGTTTTCGGCGATAGCCGGTTCGAGGAAACCTGCCGGCGCGATGATCTGCACGCGTCCCGCGTCGACGTCTTCCTGGGTGGTCACGCCCTTGACACCACCGAAGTGGTCTACGTGACAGTGTGTGTAGATGACCGCGACGACCGGTCGGTTCCCGCGGTGCTCGCGATACAACGCCAGCGCGGCAGCCGCGGTCTCGGTGGAGATGAGCGGATCGATAACGATAATGCCGGCGTCGCCTTCGATGAAGGTGATATTCGACAGGTCAAAGCCGCGTACCTGGTAGATGCCGTCGACAACCTCGAATAGGCCGTGCCGGGCGACCAATTCCGACTGACGCCACAGACTTGGGTGGACGGTCGGCGGAGCCTCGCCGCTGATGAAATCGTATGAGTCGCAATCCCATACGACCTCGCCGCGGTCGTTGGTAATCGTGCCCGGCGACCGCGTACCGATGAATCCGCGTTGGGTGTCGGCGTAGTCCCGTGCATCGTCGAACGGATAGCTGGTTTCTGTGGTCAAAACTGTTCCTCCCAAGGGATTTGCCGGCGGCGTCCCTTTTAACCGTAAGTCGTTAGGTGCGGGTTTCCGTCACCCATTCGGGGTGAAGGCGACCCCAACTTGGCCGTCCGATAGCCTGGGCGAAAGCAAATCGCCGTCCGTGAAATATTCAGGGGAGATAGATGACAATGGTGCGCAAATCTGACCCGACGGTCGATACCCTCAACGGAATCGACTTCAAAGTCGCTGATCTGTCGCTGGCAGACTTCGGCCGCAAAGAAATCGAACTCGCCGAGCACGAGATGCCCGGCCTGATGTCACTGCGCCGTGAGTACGCAGATGTGCTGCCGCTCAAGGGCGCTCGCGTCTCCGGCTCACTGCACATGACCGTTCAAACCGCAGTCTTGATCGAAACTCTCACCGCATTGGGTGCAGAGGTTCGCTGGGCATCGTGCAACATCTTCTCGACGCAGGATCATGCCGCCGCGGCAATCGTCGTCGGTCCCAACGGCACCGTCGAGGAGCCCAAGGGTATTCCGGTTTTCGCTTGGAAGGGCGAGACACTCGAGGAGTACTGGTGGGCCGCCGAGCAGATGCTCACGTGGCCCGGCGAGCCGGCCAACATGATCCTCGATGACGGTGGCGACGCGACCATGCTGGTGCTGCGTGGCGCCGAATTCGAGAAGGCCGGTGTGGTCCCGCCCGCCGACGACGCCAACTCCGCCGAGTACAACGTCTTTCTGGAATTGCTACGCAACAGCTTTGACGCCGACAAATCCAAGTGGACCAAGGTGTCGGAGTCGGTCAAGGGTGTCACCGAAGAGACCACCACCGGCGTACTGCGGCTCTACCAATTCGCCGCGGCGGGCGATCTCGCGTTCCCCGCGATCAACGTCAACGACTCGGTCACCAAGAGCAAGTTCGACAACAAATACGGCACCCGTCACTCGCTGATCGACGGCATCAACCGCGGCACCGACGTGCTGATCGGTGGCAAGAAGGTGCTGATCTGCGGTTACGGCGACGT
The DNA here is from genome assembly GCF_000241305.1 of Gordonia effusa NBRC 100432. Classification (GTDB taxonomy): domain Bacteria; phylum Actinomycetota; class Actinomycetes; order Mycobacteriales; family Mycobacteriaceae; genus Gordonia; species Gordonia effusa. The sequence continues at coordinate 35,008 of NZ_BAEH01000004.1, read as the reverse complement.
CGGCAAGGGCTGTGCCGAATCACTGGCCGGTCAGGGTGCTCGCGTGCAGGTCACCGAGATCGACCCGATCAACGCGCTTCAGGCACTGATGGACGGCTTCGACGTCGTCACCGTCGAAGACGCCATCGGCAACGCCGACATCGTCATCACCTCCACGGGCAACCTGGGCATCATCACCTTCGATCACATGAAGCAGATGAAGAACCAGGCCATCTTGGGCAACATCGGCCACTTCGACAACGAGATCGACATGGCCGGCCTGGAAACCGCCAAAGGTGTCACGCGGATCAACGTGAAGCCTCAGGTCGACCAGTGGGTCTTCGAGGACGGTCACAGCATCATCGTGCTGTCCGAGGGACGTTTGCTCAACCTGGGTAACGCCACCGGCCACCCGTCGTTCGTGATGAGCAACAGCTTCTCCAACCAGGTCATCGCGCAGATCGAACTGTGGACCAAGCCGGACGAATACGACAACGAGGTCTACCGCCTGCCCAAGCACCTCGACGAGAAGGTCGCGCGCATCCACGTCGAAGCACTCGGCGGCACGCTGACCAAGCTGTCCAAGGAGCAGGCCGAGTACATCGGCGTCGACGTCGAAGGCCCGTACAAGCCAGAGCATTACCGCTACTGAGCCAATAGGGACGCACTAACCATTAGGGTGGTGTCGTGGTCGAAATTCTGAGCAGCAGGCTAATCCTGCGTCCAGCCGACTACGGCACCACTCTTGCGTTCTATCGAGATCTGCTCGGTTTGGCGATCTATCGCGAATACCCCGGCGGCACAGTGTTTTTCGCCGGGCAGAGTCTGATCGAGGTCGCCGGGCACGGTGATGCGGAGCCGTCGGGGTTCAGTGGTGCCATCTGGTTGCAGGTGCGCGATGTTGGTGCGACGGCCGAGCAACTGCGCGACCTCGGCGTCGAGATCACCCGTGAGGCGCGGACCGAACCTTGGGGACTGATCGAAATGTGGATCGCCGACCCGGACGGGGTGCCGATCGTCCTCGTCGAGGTGCCGGCGAGTCATCCGCTTCGACGCGATCTGCGCTGAGATGTAGATTCGCCGAACGAATTCTTTCCGGCACGACCGCGAATCGAATCGAATCGTGACACGCTAAGTCGATGACTTCATCCTCATCCCAGGCGGGTGCCACGACCCCGCCGGACGGGCTCGACGCGCGCGTGCTGAAGATCGCCGGGGTGGTAATTATCGGCGCGATCATGTCGATCCTCGACATCACCGTCGTCAACGTCGCTATCCCCACCTTCCAGGACGTCTTCTCAACTAGCTACACATTCGCGGCGTGGTCGATGACCGGTTACACGCTCGCGCTCGCGACTGTCATCCCGCTAACTGGCTGGGCCGCCGACCGATTCGGCACCAAGCGGCTGTACATGCTCGCGCTCGTGCTGTTCGTACTCGGCTCGGTGCTATGCAGTACGGCGTGGAATATCCAGTCGCTCATCGGGTTTCGAGTCATTCAGGGTCTAGGCGGAGGCATGTTGATGCCGTTGGCCATGACGATCATGACGCAAGCGGCCGGCCCGGACCGGGTCGGCCGGGTGATGGCGATCATCGGTATACCGATGCTGCTCGGCCCCATCGGCGGACCGATTCTGGGTGGCTGGTTGATCGAAGACTTCAGCTGGCATTGGATCTTCCTGATCAACGTGCCGATCGGCATCCTCGCGCTGACCCTCGCCGCCATCGTGCTCGAACCGGACAATCCCCAGCCGTCGCAATCCTTCGACTTCGTCGGCATGTTGCTCGCATCGCCGGGGCTCGCGCTGTTCCTGTTCGGCGTGTCGTCGATCCCGGGCGAAGGTCGGGTGATCGCCGTCAGAGTGCTGGTACCTGGCATTATCGGGTTGGCGCTGCTAGTGGGATTCGTGTTCCACGCGTTGCGCACCGAACATCCGCTCATCGACCTGCATTTGTTCAAGAACCGTGACCTGACTTTCGCGGTGCTGACGATGCTGTTCTTCGTCATGGCGTTCTTCGGCGCGGCGCTATTGCTGCCGTCCTATCTGCAACAGGTGCGCGGCGTATCAACCTTGACCGCTGGTTTGCTGATCGCTCCACAGGGCCTCGGCGCGATGATCACGATGCCGATATCGGGGCGATTGGTGGACAAGATCGGACCGGGTCGCATTGTCCTGACCGGTGTGATCGTGATCTGTCTTGGACTGTCGTTCTTCACCACGATCGGCGCGGATACGCCGATGATCGCCATCGAAGGTGCGTTGTTCGTGATGGGCCTCGGTATGGGCGCCACGATGATGCCGACGATGACCGCCGCGCTACAGACGCTCAATCATCAGCAGGTGGCGCGCGGGTCGTCGCTGATGAATATCGTCAATCAAACCGGTAGTTCGATCGGCACGGCCACCATCGCGGTCGTACTCACGACGCTGTTGGCGCGTCAGGAGTTCGCGCGCCCGGCGATAGCGGCGCAGATGAATCCGGCTATCGAGGCGAAGATGCCGCCGAAGATTTTCGAAGAAGGTCTCGACCAGGCGGCGTCGGCATTCGCGCACACCTGGACGGTGTCGTTGTGCCTGGTGGTGGTGACCCTGGTGCCCGCCTTCTTCTTGCCGCGGCGTAAGCCCAAACAGTCGAGTGAGGTCGGTTTGGTGCATTGAGGCGATGAGTTCTTCGTAGTCGGACGGTCAGTCCCTACCGACAGCCGATACGAAGGAGTTGATGATGTCGTCCACAATTATCGCGTCCGGACACGGGCTCGTGGAATCAGCAAGGATCCGAGCCAGCGAGTTTTGGTTCGCGGACTGGTTCGCGCAGAGGATCATTCGCGTAGCCGCCGATGGCGCTGAACATCCCGTGGCGACCCTGCCGGGGATGCCCATCTGTTTTGACTGGTTGCCGGACGGGACTCTGGTCTGCACCGGTGGAGGCGCAGCGTTGACAACTGTGACCGGAGACGGTGCGCTCACCGGATTCGCTGATCTCTCGGTGCTGTCGGATAAGCCCTACAACGACATCGCTGTCGACCCGCGTGGACATGTCTTCGTCAATAACATCGGATTCGACTTTCCGGGTGGCGAGTTCGCGCCGGGGTTCATCGGAGTGGTCTCGCCTGACCGGGCCGTTCGCCGCGTCGCTGATGACCTCGCTTTTCCAAATGGTATGGCGGTCACTGGTGATGGCTCGACGCTGATCGTCGCGGAGTCGTATGCGGCGCGATTGACCGCGTTCACCATCGCCGATGACGGATCGTTGGGTGATCGTCGGGTGTGGGCCGACCTCGGCGAAGGTGTTGCGCCAGATGGAATTTCGGTTGATCCCTCTGGCGCGATTTGGTACGCCAGTGTGCCACAGCAGCATTGCGCACTGGTTGCCGAAGGTGGTGAGGTGCTTTCGACGGTGGAACTGGACCGCGGATGTTTCGACTGCGCGATCGACGATTCCGGTTCGACGCTGTATGTCGCGGCCGCAGGTTGGGGGCAGGACATGGCCGGGTCGGGGCAAATCGTGCGAATTGAGTTGGGGGAGCGGTGATCAGAGGTCTTTCGGCAGGTTTCGAGTTCGTCTCACCGCGTCTCGATACCCCTAAGCTCGCAAGCTCGCTTCGGCACTCGACGACCGAAAAGGCACTCGACCATCGGAAGGGCACTCGACGATCGGAAGGGTGCTCGACGGTCGGAAGGGCACTTGACGATTGGGAGGGCTAGTCAGATGGCGGTCAGTTCCTCGATCGCCGGGTCGTCCGCCTCACCGGTTGTCACCGACCACGGCGAAAACCATTGTGCCGCAGCCAAATCGCGATACGCGGCGTCGACGCGGGTCTGCAGATCGCCGTCGCGTTCGTAAGCGTCGCGTGCGCGTGTGGCATCCGACGCCGCGCGCGTGCGTGCCCGTTCGGCCGCCACCGACGTTGGAACCCCAAGGAAGACTTGATGATTCGGCACCGGCAGGGCGAATCGTCCGAACTCGAGGTCGGCCACCCAGGTTGCCGCGGGACCGCTAATCGGCTCGCCCAGTCGCGCGGCGCTGTACGCCGCGTTCGACGCGACGTAGCGATCCAAGATGACGACGTCGTGCGAATCGATGTCGGCGCGAATCTGACCGGCGGCGTCGGCACGGTCGAGCGCGAACAGCATTGCCATCGCGTAGGCCGAGGAAGCGAGGTCGCCGTGGCGGCCGTGCAACGCTTCGGCGGCGATATCGGCGGTGACCGCCGCGCCGTAGCGCGGGAACGCGAGAGTCGCGACCGACATTCCCCGCGCGCGCCAACCGGTGACCAGCGATGTCACCAAGGTGTTCTTTCCTGCGCCGTCGAGGCCTTCCACCGCGATGAGTTTTCCCACGCCCTAGATCGTAAGGTGGCATGCTCGGCCGCATGATGTTGCACGTCCATACGACGCTCAAACCCGTCGGCCCGGCTACCGCCATTGAACTCACCGATGCCGACGTCGACGAACTCGGTGGCGGCAAGCGGGCGGCTGTGCTGGTGACGATCGGTGGCAGGCAGGCCAGGCTACGCCTGGCGGTGATGGGTGGTGCCAACCTCATCGGGTTATCCAAGGCCGCCCGCGGCCAACTCGGCGTCGACATCGGCGATACCGTCGACGCCGCAATCGAACTCGACGTCGCTGATCGGACCGTCGACGTCCCCGACGACCTCGGCGCAGCGCTCGCGGCGGCGTCCCTACGTGAGGTATTCGACGCACAGACCTACACCCGTCGGAAAGAGGGCGCGCGATCTGTCGTGGAGGCCAAGCGGCCCGAGACCCGCCTTCGTCGAATCGACAAGATCATCGCCGAGTTGAGGTCTGCCACTGGCTGATCGGCGTGCCGTCCGGACAAGAAGGTCACGGGAATGTCACCATATGACCATGAAGCCACGCATCCTGGTCGTCGATGATGACGCCGCGCTCGCGGAGATGTTGACAATCGTGTTGCGCGGCGAAGGTTTTGAGCCGTTCGTCGTCGGTGACGGCACGCAGGCGCTCACCGCCGTGCGAGAGATCCGGCCCGACCTTGTGCTGCTCGACCTGATGCTGCCGGGCATGAATGGCATCGACGTTTGTCGGGTGCTGCGCGCCGACTCCGGCGTGCCGATCGTGATGCTGACGGCTAAGTCCGACACCGTCGACGTGGTGCTCGGCCTCGAGTCCGGTGCCGACGACTATATGGTCAAGCCGTTCAAGCCAAAGGAACTCGTCGCACGCGTGCGCGCCCGGCTGCGTCGCACCGACGACGAGCCAGCCGAAATGCTGTCGATTGGACCGGTCGAGATCGACGTTCCCGCCCATAAGGTGACCCGTGACGGTGTGCCGATCTCGTTGACCCCGCTGGAATTCGATCTGCTCGTCGCGCTGGCCCGCAAGCCGCGTCAGGTGTTTACTCGTGACGTGCTGCTCGAACAGGTTTGGGGCTATCGCCACCCGGCCGACACCCGACTCGTCAACGTGCATGTCCAGCGGCTGCGCGCGAAGGTCGAGACGGACCCGGAGAATCCTGAAGTCGTGCTCACGGTGAGAGGGGTCGGCTACAAGGCCGGACCGCCGTGATCGCTCGCCCGCGATTCGGGCCGCGACGCCGCGTCAACTCAACTTTTGGCCGTATTACCCGCGCGGCCGGTCGAGTGGGGCGCGGCTTCGGCCATGTTTGGCGACGTTCGCTTCAGTTGCGCGTCGTTGTCTCGACGTTGGCATTGTCGTTCGTCGTAATTCTGATCCTGGGGTTCGTGCTGATCTCGCAGATCACCGACCGGCTGCTCGATGCCAAACTTGCCGCGGCGACCGAGGAAATCGACCGTGCGCGGGTTGCCGTCGAACGTGGGTTGACCGCGTCCGATGCCAGTTCCTCGGTGCAGGTGCGATTACGTCAGACCCGTGCGCTGCTCACCGAACGCGACAGCGACTCGTCGCAGACCACCGGTTCGGTCGGTGCCTTCGACATTGTGTTGCTGGTACCCGGCAATGCCGGCGTCACCGACTCCGGTGTCGGCCCGACGTCGGAGATTCCGACAACCTTGCGGGCGATGGTACAGGGCGGGCAGGTGGCCTATCAGTATTCGACGGTCGCCACCGAAGGCGGCAGCACGGTATCGGCTCTGATCATCGGCACGCCGACTAACTCGGCGGTTTCCGGGCTAGAGCTCTATCTCGTATTCCCGCTGACCAATGAGGCCAATACGGTCTCGCTGGTCCGCGGCACCCTGCTCACCGGCGCGATCGTGCTGCTCGGCCTGCTCGCCGCGATCGCCTGGCTGGTGTCGCGGCAGGTTGTGCTGCCGGTCCGCTCGGCGTCGAGGATTGCCGTGCGGTTCGCCGACGGCCGGCTCAAAGAGCGGATGCCGGTCCGTGGCGAAGACGATATGGCGCGGCTGGCCATGTCCTTCAACGATATGGCCGAGAGTCTGTCCAAACAGATCACTCATCTCGAGGAATTCGGCGGGCTGCAACGCCAATTCACCTCCGACGTCAGCCACGAGCTACGCACGCCGCTCACCACGGTTCGGATGGCCAGCGATGTGCTGTACGAATCACGCGACGACCTCGATCCCGTGCTCAAACGATCCGTCGAACTACTCGACAAGGAGATCGATCGCTTCGAAACGCTGCTGACCGAGCTGCTGGAGATTTCGCGCCACGACGCCGGAATGGCCGAGCTGGCATCCGAGCGGATGGATATGCTCATCCCGATCGAAGGGGCACTGGCCACGGTCACCCACTTGGCGTCGGAATCTGGCACCGAACTCGTCCTCGACCTTCCCCGGGATCCGGTGATCGCCGAGATCGATCCCCGCCGGATCGAACGTGTACTGCGCAATCTGCTGGCCAATGCCATCGACCACGGCGAACACAAGCCGGTCACGTTGACGATGCGTTCGGACGGCGACGCGGTCGCGTTGACCGTCCGCGACTTGGGTATCGGCTTGCGGCCCGGCGAAGAGCGGCTGGTGTTCAACCGATTCTGGCGATCGGACCCATCGCGTTTCCGACGTTCCGGCGGTACCGGCCTCGGCCTGGCGATCAGCGTCGAAGACGCCCGATTGCATCAGGGCCGACTCGAAGCGTGGGGCGAGCCGGGTAAGGGCGCGAACTTCCGGCTGACGCTCCCGCTGGTGCGCGGCCACAAGGTTCTCGGCTCGCCGCTCCCGCTCAAGCCGACGTCGGCGCGTAGTGGTCGTGCCGCGACGCCCGGAGGTGGCAAGTGAGGCACCGGCGGATTGAGCTCAGGCTAGTGGTCGCGTTCGTGGCCGTAATGATGGTGCTTACCGGATGTGCTTCTATCCCAACCGATTCCGCGCCACAGCCGGTCCAGCCGTTCAATCGGCAAGTGCCGACGAGTGCATTGCCGACGCCGCAGCAGGATATGGATCCCGAGGCACTGGCACGCGCGTTCCTACGCGCCACGGCCGATCCGCGCAACGCACATGCGTCGGCTCGCGCTTTCCTGTCGCCGACCGCGGCCAAGCAGTGGGATGACCGCGGCGACACCGTCGTGCTCGACGACGCCTCGCTGCTTGTCGACGAGCGGACCGACACCTCGGTCAAAATGCGGTTGATCGCCGACAACAGCGGCATCTTGAAAGTCAACGGCCAGTTGCTGCCGGCGAACGGCCGGGTGGAGACCACGCTCACGATGACGCGTACCACCGCGGGCTGGCGGGTCGACGGAGCGTTACCGTCGGGCGTCATGCTCGACCGTCGGCAGTTCGAGTCAACGTACCGGTTGGCCATGCTCTATTTCACCGATCCGGCCGCTGGAGCATCGGGTGCCAGTAGCGCACGACTGACACCTGATCCGCGCTGGTTCTACCTGGGGAACTACACACCGACCGACCTGCTGTCCCGGCTGATCGCCGGTCCGACGACCGAACTCGAAGGGGCAGTGGCGAATTCGTTCCCGAGCGGCGCGCGGTTGAACGGTCGGGCTCAGGTGGTCCGCGGTGAGGGAGTGAAGGTCGATTTCGGCGGGCTGGGCGACATGTCCGATTCCGCGAGGAATCTGCTTGCCGCACAGGTGATCTGGACTCTGCACGACGCCGATGTCGCAGGACCGTACACCTTGACTTCCGACGGTGCCCCACTTGTCCCCGGACATGCGCAGGAATGGCGTGTGACCGACGTGGAGTCCTCGAATCCCAATGCGGTGCAACAGACTTCGGTCGGATTAAACGTGTTGCGAGCGGGTTCGCTCTATTCGATCGACGGCCAGGGAGCTTCGCCGGTAGCCGGGCAAATGGGCACCGACCAGCGCCTGGTGGCCGCCGCGATCTCGCCGAACGGGACCCGGGTAGCCGCTGTGCAGCAGTCGCCGGGCTCGCCCCGCCTTACCCTGCTCGCCGGCACTTACGGCGGCGCGGTGAGTCCGTTAGCCAGTGGTGCGACCATCTCGCGACCCAGTTTTGGACCGAACAACAACACGATCTGGGCGGTCGTCGATGGAAAGCCGACGCAGTGGGTGGTAACCGATAGCGGAACTCGGGTGACGGTGGCCGACGCGTCGTCGATCGCAACCGTGTTGAGGGGACCGATCGCCCAATTGAAAGTGTCACCCGACGGGGCGCGCGCGGCACTGCTGGTCTCGGGACAGTTGCTGTTCGCGTCGATCGTGACTTCGCCCAATGGCGCCTTGGCGCTGACGTCACCGCGGATCGCGGCCTATAACCTGGGCAACAATTCGACCGGGATCGACTGGGCGACCCCGACGACGGTGATGGTCGCGCGGGACACCCCGGAGGCTCCGGTCGCCCAGGTCTCGATCAGTGGGCTACCCGCGGTTGGTTTGCTCAGCGGCAATCTGACGCCGCCGCTGCGGACGGTAGCGGCAAATGCGACGACCGTATACGTCGGCGACGCCCGCGGAGTTCTGCGATTGGGCAGCACCGACGGTCAGCCGGATCGCTCGTGGACCGAGGTCGACGGGGGAATGTCGCCTGACGCGATGCCGATACTGCCGGGGTAACCGAGTAGCACCTCACGCGCCGGCAATCACTACTACGCAATCTACGAATACGCGTTGTGTAGCAAGAACTTTGACTGATTCCGCCGCGGTTGCCCCAGTGGTGAGCACGTCGTCGACGAGGATAACCGCGTGGTTCTCGGTCGGCAGCCGGGTGGCTGGCCGTCGCCGAATTCTGATCGCGCCGGACATATTCGTGGCCCGGCGACGAGCGTCGAGTCCCATCGAGTCGCGGACCGACCCGGCTGTTCGGAGCAGCGGAGCAACCGATACGGCGGGACCAAGGCGGGCCGCGGCAACTCCGGCAAACGCGGTGACGGTATCGCCACCGCGACGTCGTGCCGCGAGCATCCGGGTGGGGGCGGGGACAAGGTAGAGGTGAGCCGCGTCCGGCACTTCGGACCAGCGCGCCAGCGTCCGCAAGGTCGATGCGAGCGCGCTGCCGATGGGCTGTGCCAGGTCTCGTCGTCGATGTTCCTTCATGGCCAGCACCGACGTGGCGAACGGTGCCCGGTAGCGTCCCAGTGCCCACACCGGTGCGCCGACGGCGACCCTCGGCGTCAGCGCGATGGGATCGTCCCGCATACGTCCGCGGCACCGCTCACACCAGCGGGTTCCCACCGCGCCACATCCGCCGCAGTCGATCGGTAGGACGAGATCGGATAGCGCCGCGAGCATTCGCACGGGATTGATACTTCCGGTGATCGCGTCCCCGTTCCGTCGAGGTCTCGACGGTTGTCCACAACACCGATGGAACGACTCGAACTGTGGATATCCGGCGCGGGGAAACACAGTTACGACATAGGTGGTCGGAAACGTGGCCGATCGGCAAACTTCGGGCTACGGTCGTAGGCAACGCATCGATTCGGCGATGTTTGCGTGTGTGCTCCCCAGGAGGTGATGCCGCTGCAATTGAGCGTCAGCCGTCGGCTGGCGTGTTACCAGGTCCAGTCCTGCGCTCTGCGCTGAAAGATGTTGCGTGGCAATTGCTTTCGGCTGGACGGTACAACAAGGAGGAGAGTGAATGTCGACAGTCATCCACCGCAAGGGTCACCGTGAATCCAAGGTCGCAGAACCGCGGCCAAGCGAAGCGGAGGTGGTAGCCAAGGCTTTCGTACTGCCGCCGGGGACGGCGGAGGCCGAGGAACCTGTCCAGCCCGATGCGACGGTTACGTTCAACGGACGCAACGTCGAAATACCCGATCACTATCGAATCTACGTCGGCGACAAGCTTGCCAGGCTTGAACGTTACGACTCCAAAATTTCCCGATTCGACGTCGTGCTGTTCCACGAACGCAACCCCCGCCAAGCCAAGGCGTCTCAGCAGGTAGAAATCACCGTCACCGGAAAAGGACCGGTGGTGCGAGCCCAGGCGTGTGGCGAGAACTTCTACGCGTCGCTGGAGGCCGCGCTGGACAAACTCGATTCGCGTCTGCGGCGGGTTAAGACGCGCCGGGAAGTCCACTACGGAAACCGCACACCCAAGTCGGTTGCCGAGGCCACCGGAACGACCGTCACCGCTGATCTCGCGGAACTTGCCGCGACCAACGGTGATGCGGGCGCGTCGGTCGATACCGAGTGGGACGACGGCGTCGTCGAGCACACTCCGGGACAAGTGGTTCGCATCAAGGAACATCCGGATAACCCGATGACTGTCGACGATGCGCTCTACGAGATGGAGTTGGTCGGCCACGACTTCTTCCTGTTCCACGACAAAGAAACGGACAAACCGTCGGTGGTGTACCGCCGGCATGCCTTCGACTACGGACTGATCCGACTGTCGTAGTACCCCTCAACCCCGTTGTCGGCGGCCGTGGAGTCCATCGCTCCGCGGCCGCCGATGTGCGTGGGTAGCACGCCCGCACCGCGCCGCCTGCATTGCATTTCTCCACCGACCCGTACCATGTCATGGGGTCTGTCGATCAACCGTGCGTATCGGGTGGGCGATAGACGAGAACTTTCTCAGTACGAAGTCAACTAGAGGGATTGCCAGTGCTCAACAAGCTGCTCCGGGTCGGCGAAGGTCGAATGGTCAAGCGTCTGGATGCGATCGCATCGCATGTCGAGTCGCTGTCGGACGAGATCGAAGCGCTGACCGACGAAGAACTGCGCGGCAAGACCGACGAGTTCAAGGAGCGGATCGCCGACGGGGCCTCGCTCGACGAGCTGTTGCCCGAAGCATTCGCCGTGGCCAGGGAAGCCGCGTGGCGCGTCCTGGATCAGAAGCACTTCCACGTCCAGATCATGGGTGGTGCGGCACTGCACTACGGCAATATCGCCGAGATGAAAACCGGTGAGGGAAAGACCCTGACCTGTGTGCTCCCCGCGTATCTCAACGCCCTCTCGGGCGACGGCGTCCACGTGGTCACGGTCAATGACTACCTCGCCAAGCGTGACTCGGAGTGGATGGGCCGCGTACACCGCTTTCTCGGTCTGGAGACCGCGGTGATCCTCACCGGTATGAGCCCAGATGCACGTCGGGTCGCCTACGCCGCCGACATCACCTACGGCACCAACAACGAGTTCGGCTTCGATTATCTGCGCGACAATATGGCTCATTCACTCGAGGAGCTGGTCCAGCGCGGCCACAACTTCGGCATCGTCGACGAGGTCGACTCGATCCTCATCGACGAGGCCCGTACTCCGTTGATCATCTCTGGCCCCGCGGAAGGGTCGAGTAAGTGGTACACCGAGTTCGCGCGCCTGGCACCCATGCTCAAGCGCGATGAGCACTACGAAGTCGACATCAAGAAGAAGACCATCGGTGTACACGAGGCCGGCGTTGCCCTGGTCGAAGACCAGCTCGGTATCGACAACCTGTACGAGGCATCCAACTCGCAGCTGGTCAGCTACCTGAACAACGCGATCAAGGTCAAAGAACTGTTCCAGCGCGACAAGGATTACATCGTCCGCAAGGGTGAAGTCCTCATCGTCGACGAATTCACCGGCCGCGTGCTCGACGGCCGCCGTTTCAACGAAGGTCTGCACCAGGCGATCGAGGCCAAAGAGGGCGTCGAGATCAAGGCGGAGAATCAGACGCTCGCCACGATTACGCTGCAGAACTACTTCCGCCTCTACGACAAACTCGGCGGGATGACCGGTACCGCTGAGACCGAAGCAGCCGAGTTCGACCAGATCTACAAGCTCGGGGTGCTGCCCATCCCGACGAATAAGCCGATGATCCGCAAGGATCAGTCCGATCTGATCTACAAGACCGAAGAGGCGAAATTCGACGCCGTCGTCGACGACATCACCGAGCGGCACGAGAAGGGCCAACCGGTCCTGATCGGTACCACCAGTGTCGAGCGTTCAGAGTATTTGTCGCGGCAGTTGGAGCGTCGCGGAATTCCGCATACCGTGCTCAACGCCAAATTCCACGAGCAAGAAGCGCAGATCATCGCCGAGGCCGGGCGGACCGGAGCGGTAACCGTCGCCACCAATATGGCCGGCCGCGGTACCGACGTCGTGCTCGGCGGTAACCCCGACATCATCGCCGATACTCGCCTGCGCAAGGCCGGTCTCGATCCGGTACATACTCCCGACGAATACGAAAAGGCTTGGGACGAAGCCATTTCCGTCGCTCGCGAGAATGCTGCCGACGAAGCCGAGGCGGTTCGCGAAGCTGGCGGCCTGTACGTGCTCGGCACCGAGCGACACGAGTCGCGCCGTATCGACAATCAGTTGCGCGGCCGGTCCGGTCGTCAGGGCGATCCAGGAGAGTCGCGGTTCTACCTGTCGCTCGGCGACGAACTCATGCGCCGCTTCAACGGCGCTGCGCTGGAATCGATTATGAACCGCGTCAATCTGCCTGACGACGTGCCGATCGAAGCGAAGATGGTCACCAAGGCCATCCGCAGCGCGCAGACGCAGGTGGAGCAGCAGAACTTCGAGGTTCGTAAAAACGTCCTCAAATACGACGAAGTGATGAACGAGCAGCGCAAGATCATCTACGGGGAGCGCCGCACCCTCTTGGAGGGCGAAGACCACGGCGAGCAGGTGCAACAGATGATCGACGACGTCGTCGGCGCCTATGTCGACGGGGCAACCGAGATCGGTTACGCCGAAGACTGGGACCTCGACGAGTTGTGGACGGCGCTCAAGTCGCTCTACCCGATCAACCTCGATCCCAAAAAGGTCGTCGGCGAGAACGAGTACGGCGAGCGTGAAGATGTCAGCGCCGACGATCTCAAAGAAATACTGCTCGCCGATGCGCATGCCGCCTATGACCGGCGCGAGGAAGAGATTTCCGAGATCGCCGGGGATGGTGCCATCCGTCAGCTCGAGCGTTCCATCCTGATGAGCGTGCTGGACCGTAAGTGGCGTGATCACCTGTACGAGATGGACTATCTGCGCGAAGGTATTCACCTGCGCTCGATGGCCCAGCAGGACCCCGTTGTGGAGTACCAGCGCGAGGGTTTCGACATGTTCAGCAGCATGCTCGAAGGCCTCAAGGAGGAGACCCTCGGATTCCTGTTCAACGCGCAGGTTGAGGTCGAGGCGCCGCAGCAGCCCACACTGAACGTGCCGACCGGACGGGCCGAGCCGCTGTTGCCTGGCGCGCCGGAGCCGGTCACCGTCCAGGAGGGTGACAAGACCGAAGCTCCGGCCGCATTGCGCGCGCGCGGCGTCGCCGAGCCGGCCGAGGTGCCGATGACCTACTCCGGCCCAGCCGAAGACGGTGGTACCGAGGTCTCGTCGGATGCCGAAGAGTTGGAGGACCCGGCATTGGCATCGGCGAGCCGCCGGGAACGTCGGGCCGCTGCTCGATCCGGGGCCAAAACGACGACCAAGCCGCCGAAGTCGAAGAAGAAGCGTCGCTAAGGGAAAAATTCTCCCGATAGGTGGAACCGAACGGCGGGGTCGCTGCGTCAGATAGGGCATGGAAACGACGCACCTGCTGGTTCGGCCCGCACCGCGCTACGAACACACCGGGGATTGGTTTGGTTCGCCGCCGCTCATCGCAGCGGTCGAACTCGCACCGCCCACCCCGCGTGCCTGTAAGTCGGTCGAAACCGAACGCGCGCCCGAGCCGACGGCACGTGAGGCGCGAACATTCGTCGTCACGGCGATGACACAGGTCCTCGAGGTGCTCGACCGTCGGCGTCCCGTTGCTCGGCTGGCCGAACTGGTGGTCCCGCATGTCGTCGACCAGATTGTCGCACTGCGGCGCACCTGCGATGTCGGAGCTGCCAGCGCCGAATCCGCGTTGCCCACGGCCGCCTTGCGGCGTGTCCATATTCAGATGTGCGCGCCGGACGAGGCGGAATTTTTCGGCAACTATCTGCGTGGGGAGCGGGTGCTAGCCTTCGCCGGCCGCGTTGAGCATGTGCCGCAGCGGGTACGTCGGATTGCCGGTTCGGAGCCGTATCGGCGACCGCGACGGACCGAGTTGCGTTGGCGGATAAGGTCGATCGCACTGGGATAGTCGATGGAGATCCCGGCCACCGACTAGAATCGGTTTTCATCATGGTGAATCGACTGTCCGCGCGTGATGCGATGTTCTACTTTCTCGACGAGGCGGGTTCGACGACGCATCTCGGTGCGTTGATAGTGCTGGAGAAGAATGCCGCGGACGAGGCCGATACGCAGGCCGCGCCGGATCTGGACTATCCGACGTTGGTGACCTTGGTCGAAAACCGGCTACAGTTCGTCCCGCATTACCGGCAGATGGTCAAGACGGTGACGCTGGGCCTGGCCCGACCGGTCTGGGTCGACGACCCGGGATTCGATATCAATTTTCACGTGCGCCGCGCGGGTCTGCCGCGGCCGGGCGGGTACGAACAACTCCACGACCTGGTCGGCCGCATTATGTCCCGGCCGCTCGACCGCAAACGCCCGCTCTGGGAGCTGTATCTGATCGAGGGGATCGCCGACGGCAGACTGGCGATTTTGACCAAGACTCACCGGAGCCTGATCAACGGCGTCGACTCCCTGGAGATTAGTGAGGTTCTTCTTGATCGAGATCGGCAGTCGCGCGCGTTCACCGAGGATCTGTGGATGCCGGGGTCGGTGCCCGGCGATGTCGCCCTCGCGCTGGGAGCGGTCGCCGATGCGTTCGCCCGGCCGGGTGAGATGGTCGACGCACTCGTCAGCGGCAACGGCCCGGTGTCTGACTTCCGTTCTCTCGCACAGGAATCGGTGCGCGCGGTCGGTGGTTTTGTCCAGCAGGCGATCAGTGGAGCGCCGGAAAGTCCGTTGAACAACGCGACGACGTCGACACGCAGTTTTACCGCGGCGTCGGTTTCGGCGACCCAGTGCGAGGCTATCGCGCGGCGATATGAATGCACGATCAACGACGTTCAGCTGGCGGTGATCACCGGGGTGATGCGGCGGTGGATCCTGTCGTCGACCGATATTCTGCCGGGCGGGATGTCGATTCGCGTGGCGTTGCCACTGTCGGCGCGCGGAGCCGACGAGCCAGTGGACGCCGATGCGTCGCCGAGTTGGTTCGCCGACGACGCGCGCGGGTTCGTCACCGATCTTCCGGTGGCAGAAGCTAATCCGATGGTGCGGCTGGCTCAGGTCGCGGGCCTGGCCAACCGGTACGCCCACTCCTCCCGACGCCAAGCCCCGGGCGCGCAACCATTTCTGCCGGAACTGGGTATGGTGCCATTCGCCGACTTCAGTTCGAGGTTCTTCAGCAGTTTCAGTCAGCGCGCCTATAACTTGCCGATTGCCATTGCGGAGCAACCGATTTCACGCCGGTACCTGTCCGGGTGGGAAGTCGCCGAGTTCTATCAGGTGCCGGTCCTGCTGGCCCAGCGCGCCTTGGCGGTGAGTGTCGTGGCCTACGCGGACCGAGTGCAGTTTGGTTTTCTCGGTGACCGCGGGGTACTGGCGGACTTACCGTCGTTGGCCGGTTACGTGACCGAATCATTCGACGAGTTGCTGGCGGCGTCGCGCACCGCGCCACCGAGCAAAGGTTGAGAGGGAAGGGCGATATGAGGGTATATCTGCCGGCAACGCTGGAGATGTTGACGAGCTTGTCCGGTGCCGGCGAGTTTCACCCGGTGGGCGGCACGGCGTTCGCCGTGACGCCGACCCTGCGGGAGTCGTTCACCGCCGGCGATGATGAGGAATTGGCCGAGGTCGCCATGCGCGAGGCGGCCCGTGCCTCGTTGCGTCTGTTGGCCGCACAGGAGGTTGGCGAACTGCCGGTACGTCGGGCGGTGGTGTCCGCCGACGTCGCCGAGGCGACTCTGCGCCCCGACCTCGACGACGCCGTCGTCAAGGTGGTCGGACCCATTCCGCTGAAATCTATTGCGGCAGTTCATGTTGACGGTGCCGATGCGGAGAACGCGGTGCGTCGGGCCAGCGACGTCGTCGATCAGGCAGATCTGGGTGACGAAGACGCCGAATTGGCGATCGGTGACGCCGAGGATTTCGACCTCGGCTGGTATGCCACGCAGGAACTGCCATTCCTGTTGGAGCTGCTCTAATTCCGCTCGCCCGACTTTGAGGTAACCTACGGAAGCGTAACTTGACTGGTTGCGGCAGAAGGAAGGTTGTCATGGGTTGGCTTGAGGCGTTCGAAGCGCCGGTCGAAGGGGTCGCCGCTCGTTATCGCGGCACCCACTGGGCGCGCGCTGCTCTCGCGCGGATCACCACGCCGTTGCTGCCCGACGACTACCTGCATCTGGCGAATCCGCTGTGGTCGGCGCGCGAATTGCGCGGCAAGATCGTCTCGGTTATCCCGGAGACCGATGACACCGCGACACTGGTCATCCGGCCGGGGTGGGGCTTTTCCTTCGACTATCAACCCGGCCAGTACATCGGCATCGGCGTACTCGTCGAGGGGCGATGGACCTGGCGTTCCTATTCGCTGACCTCTACACCGGCGACATCGGATGGCGGGCAGGCCAAGACGGTCGCGGTGACCATCAAGGCGATGCCGGAAGGACGGTTGTCGTCGCATTTGGTCAATGGCGTACAACCGGGGACCGTGGTGCGCCTCGCGGCGCCCCGGGGAGAGTTCGTTCTGCCCGATCCGCTCCCGACCAAGATCGCCTTCATTACCGCGGGCAGTGGCCTCACGCCGATCATCTCGATGTTGCGCACCATGCGACATCGCAACCAGCACACCGACATTCGGCTGATTCACTCGACGCCCACGTCGGAGTCCCTGCTGTTCGCCGACGAACTCGCCGGGTACGCGGCCGACGGCCTTATCGACCTGCACGTACAGCACACCAGGACCGACGGCAAACTCACCGAACAGCGGCTCGCCGAACTCTGCACCGACTGGCGGACGCGGCAGACCTGGGCGTGCGGGCCAAGTGGGTTTCTCGATCTGCTGCACGGCATTTGGCGCGGCGCCGATATCGAGGATCGGCTTCACATCGAACGTTTCGCGCTGGAGCGCGGCGCGGTCGGTGCGCAGGGCGGAACCGTCACTTTCGGTCGTGACGGAAAGTCGGTCGAGGTGGACGGTGCGACCACACTGCTGGAGGCGGGTGAAGAGGCCGGTGTCCTGATGCCATTCGGTTGCCGGATGGGAATCTGCCAGAGCTGCGTGGTGATGCTCGACAAAGGGTGCGTGCGCGATCTGCGTAATGGTGCTGAGCATGTCGAAGGGGAGCGCATCCAGACCTGCGTGAGCGCGGCGGCCGGCGACTGCACACTCGACGTGTGACGTCCGTCCCTTGCTAACCTACGGCGCAGTAACCTACGATTGCGTAGGTTACGACAACGTAGGTAGGAGGTTTACCTTCCGTGGCGATCTCAGACATCCCCGAATACGCACATCTCTCACACCGTGACATCGAAGAACTTGGCGCCGAACTCGATGCGATCCGCGCCGACATCGAGGCTGATCGCGGTGCCCGCGACGCCCGCTACATTCGCAACACCATTCGTCTGCACCGCAGCCTGGAACTCGCCGGCCGTGCTTTGATTTTCGGGTCGACCAAACGATCCATGTGGTGGGCGGGCGCGAGCACGCTCGGCGTTGCCAAGATCATCGAGAACATGGAAATTGGCCATAACGTGATGCACGGCCAGTGGGACTGGATGAACGATCCCGAAGTGCATTCGACCAATTGGGAGTGGGATAACACCGGACCGTCGGCGCACTGGAAGCACACCCACAACTACATCCACCACAAGTACACCAACGTGCTCGGCATGGACGACGACGTGGGCTACGGACTGCTTCGCGTCACTCGCGACCAGCGGTGGCGACCGTTCTATCTGGGCAATCTGTTCTACAACACGCTGCTCGCGATGTTCTTCGAATATGGTGTTGCCGCACAGCATTTGGAGCTTGGCCGCAAACGAAAGACCGAGGCGGATCGACTCGCGCTCAAACGTGACCTGGCCGACGTCGGGGCCAAGGTCGGCCGTCAGATCGGCAAAGACTATGTCGTGTATCCGGCCGCCGTCGGCCTCGCGACACGTTCGCCGCGCGGCGTAGGCAAGGCGATGACCGCGAATCTGCTGGCGAATATCATCCGAAACGTGTGGACCAACGCGGTCATCTTCTGCGGTCATTTTCCCGACGGCGCGGAGAAGTTCACCAAGAAGGATATGGACAACGAGTCGCGGGGACAGTGGTATCTGCGGCAGATGCTTGGCAGCGCCAATTTCCGGTCCGGCCCGGTGCTCGGTTTTATGAGCGGGAACCTGTCGTATCAAATCGAGCATCACCTGTTCCCCGACTTGCCGAGTAATCGGCTGGCGGAGATCTCGGTGCGGGTACGCGCGTTGTGCGACAAGTACGACCTGCCCTACACCACCGGCAGCCTGCCCGTTCAATACGCGAAATCGTGGCGCACGATCGCCAAGTTGTCGCTGCCGAATAAGTACCTGTCGGCCACCAGCGATGACGCCCCCGAAACCGCGTCCGAGCGGCGCTTCGACCACCTCGGCGCAGACGACGAGCGGCTTTACCGCGGCGTCGATGCGAGGACTGGCCGGCGCCGCGGTCTCCGCTCGGCCATCGCCGCGGTACGCGAGGGCGCCAGCGGCCGGTTGGCGGCCTGAGCAAATATGTTTTTACAACGTAGGATGGGTGCCAATGGCAATCACTGACGTAAACGCTTACGCCCACCTCACCGATGCCGACGTCGAGGCCCTGGGCGCCGAACTCGACGCATTGCGACGCGAAGTCGAGTCCGATCTCGGGATGCGAGACGTGCGCTATTTACGCCGCACCATTCTCGCGCACCGGGTGCTCGAAATCGCCGGCCGCGCAGCACTTCTCGGCAGCCACCGACGCTCGCTGTGGTTCCTCGGTACGGCCGCGCTGTCGTTGTCGAAGATCATCGAAAACATGGAACTCGGCCATAACGTGATGCACGGCCAATGGGACTGGATGAACGACCCCGAGATTCACTCGACGTCGTGGGAGTGGGACATGGTGTGCGCGTCCCCGCACTGGAAGCACTCGCATAACTTCATCCATCACAAGTACACGAATATCATCGGCCTCGACGACGACGTGGGCTACAAGCTTCTGCGCGTCACGCGAGATGAGCCGTGGCAACCGAAGCGGCTGCTGCAGCCGCTGTCGAATATTATGCTGGCGGCCACTTTTGAGTGGGGTATCGCCTTGCACGACCTCGCTCTTGGCGACGTCATCAACGGTACGAAATCCAAAGAGGTCGCGTACCCGCAGATCAAGGAATTTCTGCTCAAGGTTGCCCGTCAGATCGGCAAGGACTACGTGCTGTACCCGGCACTCACCGGCCCGAACTTCAAGCACACATTGACCGCCAACCTGACCGCCAACCTCGTCCGCAATGTGTGGGCCTACCTCGTCATCTTCTGCGGCCATTTCCCCGACGGCGCGGAGAAATTCACCCTCGAATCGCTCGACCACGAGACACCTGGCCAGTGGTATTTGCGGCAGATGCTCGGCACCGCGAATTTCGATTCCGGTCCGGCGTTGGCCTTCCTGTCCGGGAACCTGTCATATCAGATCGAGCATCATCTGTACCCCGACCTGCCCAGCAACCGGCTGCCGGAGATCGCGGTTCGAGTTCGAGAACTATGCGTCAAATACGACCTGCCGTATACGACCGGTCCAATGTCGGTGCAATACCTGCAGACGTTGCGCACGATCAACAAGCTCGCGCTGCCCGATCGCTTCCTGAAGGCAACCGCCGACGACGCTCCGGAAACAGCGTCCGAGCGTCGCTTCGCCGATCTTGCCCAGCGCTCTCGCGGTCTCAAGACCGCGATCGCCGACCTAGCTGCCCAGCGACGGGCGGCGCGTAAGGCCCGGCGCGCCTCACGCTAAGACCGCGGCGAGCAGACGCCGCACCGCCATCGCGCGACGATACGAGTGCCCGGCCAAATCGTCGAGTGCGCATTCGGGGTCGGCTGGTGGCCCGAGGTGCGTACACCCGCGCGGGCAGAGTTCGATGGCGTCGCGCAGATCGTCGAAGGCGTCGACGATGTCGTCGGCGTTGATATGCGCCAATCCGAATGAGCGGATGCCAGGGGTGTCGACGACCCAACCCTGTGGTTCGCCCTCGGTGCCGGGCAACGGCAACGCCACTGACTGTGTGGACGTGTGGCGGCCCTTGCCGACGCCAGATACCACTCCGGTTGCCCTATGTGCTTGTGGCACAAGGCGGTTCACCAGAGTCGACTTTCCGACGCCGGAGTGGCCGATCAATGCCGTCAGCTGGCCGCGCAGAATCTTAGCGACGTCGTCGAGCGGGTCGGCGCGTCCGGCGAGTACCACCGGAAGATCCAGATCGGCGAACGCTGCTCGGAAGTCGGCGGCGTCGGCCAGGTCCGACTTGGTAAGGCATAGGACAGGTTCGAGGCCGCCGACGTAGGCCGCGGCCAGTGCGCGCTCGACGAAGCCCGTGCGGGGCGGCGGATCGGCGAGTGCGGTGACGATCAACAGTTGATGTGCGTTGGCTACGACAATCCGTTCGTAGGGGTCGGTGTCGTCGGCAGTGCGGCGCAGAACGGTCGACCGATCGGCCACACGCACGATACGCGAGAGGGTATCGCGCCGTCCGGTGACATCGCCGACGACAGAAACGTTGTCGCCCACCACAATTGGCGTCCGCCCGAGTTCTCGCGCGCGCATGGCGACGACAATCTTGTCGGGATCGCCGTCCACCGCGCAGCCCCAGCGCCCGCGATCAACCGACACCACCATCGCCTCGACAGCGTCGGAATGTGCCGGCCGGGTCTTGGTCCGTGGCCGCGTCCCTTTGCCGGGACGCACTCGGACATCAGATTCGTCGTAGCTGGCCGCATCGCGACCGCCACGCCCGCGCCCGCTCACCGCGGGCCGATCATCGCGCTCCACATTCCGGGAAAATCGGGCAGGGTCTTACTCGTCGTGGCGATATCCTCCACGCCGACACCATCTACTACCAGCCCGATCAGTGCCCCGGCGGTCGCCATCCGATGGTCGGCATATGACTTCCACACGCCGCCGTGTAGCGGCCGCCCGACGATGCGCAGGCCGTCCGCGGTTTCGGTGCAATCGCCGCCGAGCCGGTTGATCTCGGTGCTCAAGGCGGCGAGGCGGTCGGTTTCGTGACCGCGCAGGTGGCCGATCCCGGAAAGTACCGACATGCCGTCGGCGAGTGCGCACAGCGCGGCGATGGTCGGGGTCAACTCGCCGACCGCCCGCAGATCGGCGGTCAGCGGTGCCAGCCGATCTGGGCCGGTGACACTGAGCAATCCGTCGGTGAGTCCACTGGTGGCGCCCATCTGCGCCAGCAAGTCCACGATCTGGGCGCCCGGCTGCGTCGTCGTGGCCGGCCAGCGCGGCACCGACACCGTTCCACCGGTCGCGGCCGCCGCGGCCAGGAATGCCGCCGCGTTGGACAGGTCCGGTTCGATCTCCCAGTCGACGGCCTCGATCACACCCGGCGCGATCCGCCAGGTGTTGGCCTCGGTGCGGTCGACAGGTACCCCCGCGGTGGCGAGCATGTCGACGGTCATATCGATATGCGGCATCGATGGAACCGGTTTCCCGTTGTGCCGCACCACAATTCCATTGTCGAAGTGAGCGGCCGAGAGCAGCAGCCCGGAAACGAACTGCGACGACGCCGAGGCGTCGATGGTTACCTCGCCGCCGCGGACGGCGCCGGTAGCGGTGACGGTAAACGGCAATGCGGCGCCGTCGATATCGACGCCCAGGGCACGCAGCGCATCGAGAATCGTGTGCAGCGGGCGTGTTCGTGCCTGTTCGTCGCCGTCGAAATTGACCGTGCCGGTGGCCAGCGCCGCGACCGGCGGCAGGAAACGCATGATCGTGCCCGCCAAACCGCAGTCGATCTGAGCGGCGTGCATCGGCGCGGGTGTGATCGTGACCCGGGTGCTGTCGGCGGGATCTACCCGTACGTCGACTCCCAGTGCCGACAGTGCGGCCAGCATGAGATCGGTATCGCGGCTGCGCAGGGTGCCGGATATCGTGCTGGCGCCGTCGGCGAGCGCGGCGAGAATCAACGCGCGATTGGTGAGGGATTTTGATCCGGGCAGCTCGACGGTTGCGGTGAGCACTGTGCCCACGGTCGGAGCATGCCAGATTGGTCGATCACTCACTGCGGTCATGACTTCCAGTCTGTCATGTGCGAATTCGGTAGCGGCGAAATGTCGATGCGGGGTGACCGGTCCCAGCTATGGATGTAAGAATATCCCCGTGCCACGATCCCGATTGCCAAGCGCAGGAATATTGCTTTTCCGGCTGCGCGCTGGAGCTCCCGAATTCTTGATCGTCCACCCCGGCGGCCCACTCTGGTCTAAGAAAGATGCCGGTGCCTGGTCGATTCCCAAGGGGGAATACCGTCCTGACGATGACCCGCTCGAAGCGGCGAAACGCGAGTTCACCGAGGAGATCGGTTTCCCGGTTCCGGACGGTCCGCTCATCGAACTGGGCGACGTCACGCTCAAAAGTGGCAAGGTGGTCACCGGGTACGCGCTGGAAGGCGACATCGACGAGAAGGCCATCGTCAGCAACAAATTCGAGTTGGAATGGCCACCGCGGTCGGGTCGCACGCAGTCATTTCCCGAGGTGGACAAGGCAATGTGGGCGACATTCGCGGCGGCTCGCCGCAAACTCAATCCAGCCCAGGCGGAATTCTTGGTCCGCTTGCTCAGCGTCGAGATTCCGTCGTCGAGCTGAGTCAAATCTACTGGCGCACAACGCAATCTGGTGTATATGGCTGTGCGGCTAGGTGTCCCGCTCAACCAGCACACACGACTGGGGTGGCAGCTTGACGCCGACCTGGGCGCCGGTGAGATAGATCGCGCGACCGGCGACATCGGCTAGCAGCGGTTGATCATCGATGCCGTCGACGGCCAGCGTCAGTCGGGTACTGGCGCCGCACCACACCGAATCGAGTACTCGCGCCGGCAATGCGATGGGATCGGTCGGCGAGCACACGTGTATGTCATGCGGTCTGATGCACAGATAGGCGGGCGACTGCGGAGCCCAACGTCGGGCGCCGGTTGACGACGAGTGGGCGAGCGCGGATAGCATCCGGTCACCGACAGTCACCAAAGCGGAATGTCCGTAGACGCGACCAACCGTGCAGGCGATGAGATTGGCCGCGCCGAGCAGCGTCGCGACAAACCTGTTCGATGGTCGGTCCCACAGGCGGTCGGGCGTATCGACGTCGACCAGGTGGGCATCGCGCATGATCGCGATTCGATCGGCAAGTACCAAGGCGTCGTTCCGATTCCGGGTCGCGTAGACCATCGCGGTCTCGGGAACTGATTTGCGCAGCTGTCGCAGTTCGGTCAACGCGCAGCGCCGCGAGTCGACGTCGAGCGCCGCCAAGGGCTCGTCGAGTAGCAGCACGTCCGGTTTGACGACCAGCGCGCGGGCCATCGCCACTCGGTGCTGTTGGAGCCCGGATAGTTCGCGTGGCAGTCGCCTCGCATATGCCCGCATGCCGACCATATCCAGGGTCTCGGCTACCCGGGTGGCCAACTCGGACCGACGGTATCCGCGTGCCTTCAGTCCGGCGGCGACGTTGTCGGCGACTTTAATATGCGGGAAGAGCGCGAAGGAGTGCACGAAGATGCCGTTGCCGCGCTTGGCGGGCGGCACGTCGGTGATGTCGCGATCGCCGAGCAAGATCCGACCGTGTGACGGTCGTATCAGACCGGCGAGTGTTTTGATCGCGGTGGATTTGCCGGCGCCGCCCGGGCCGAGCAAGGCGACCGTCTCGCCGATGGCGATCCGCAGGTTGAAATCGACCAGTGCGCTCGTCATCGCTCTCCCGCGCCGATAGGTCACCGAGATCGACGAGAAGGTAACCGCTGGCGGCACGGAAACGGCGCGGGCGACGGCGTCGGCCGCTATCAGATCGGCGTCAGGCTGGTTGGTATGAAGCTGCCTGCTCATTGAAGCAGGATGAGGGCCTTCGGCATACAGTCGGCAACGTCGAGCCCAATACGCGGCGGAAACTACGAAAACTTACTGGCTAATCATGTTCAGCGACGCGACTTCCGACGGCAGTAGCTCGGCGATCAACGCGTTTGCGTCAGCATCGGTGAGATCGATCGCCGGATACCCCTCGGAGCCCGCGGCAGTTGCGACAACCACAGTGCTGACGCCGACGCGCCGTTGGAAGAAGGACTGTCGGGTCGTCGTACCGATGACGCCGTCGCGGTGCAAGACCCGACGTTGACGCGCGATGGTTGGGGGAGCGAATACCACCGACGATGCGGTCACCTCGGTGCCAAGGTGGCGATAGCGAGGTACGCCGAGTGCGGCCAGCGCGACGGCGAGCACTGTCGCCACGACAAGTGCTGGCCACCAGCCGGGGGCCGCGATCACCCCGGCGCCCACGCCGACCACGATCACGGCTCCGGGTACGGCGGCACGAGTCAGGCGACGTCGTCGGGCGGCTGGGCCGTGGGGGCGCAGCGTCTGGTTCAGTTCGGCGGAGTCACCGGAAACCAGCTGGGCGACCCGCACCGCCTCGGCATGTGGGGCCGGGGGCAGTAACAGTGGATGCTTGGTCGATCCGGTCGCGATGCCCGAGAGTTTCGCGCCGTGTACCGGCCGCATCAACACCGGTTCATGCAGGTACACACCGTGTACTCGGTCGTCGTCGAGGGTTGTCGAATGGGTCGTCAGCAGGCCGCGGGTGATATGCAGTGACCGTCCACTTGACGTCGTGCCGGGCGATGTCATGGTCCGGGTGACCGAGAAATTCCAATATGACAGCGCGTAACCGATGAGCGACAACAACGTCGCGACCACGATCACGCTGATGACAACCAGTGCTATCAACAACCCCGGCGACGATTTGAATCGTTCGGCTACCCCGCTGGCGGCCTCGATACCGCGCTCGCTCAGATCGAGTTCGTTGACCAACTGCGCACCGATACCGACTATTGCGCCGGCAGCGGCGAAACCGGCCAGCGAGAAGGGCGCGAACCGGAGCCAACTCGGGTGGAAACGCGTCAGTTCGGTCGACGCGGGGCCCGCTGACAACGGTTGGGCGGCGTTGGGCTGCCGGGCGATCAACTGTTCGCGTAACGCGATGGCGGCGGGTGTGGCGATGGCGTTCAATTCCACGACAGTGCCTTCGGTATCGCCGCCGGTACCAATGCGTACCTTGGATAATTTCAGGACGCGATGTGGCAGCGTCGCCGACAATTCGACGCTGCGGATGCGATCGCGCGGCGCGCTCGCAGTCTTGCGAGTGATCACTCCACTGCGCACCGTCACCCGTTCGTCGGTCACTTGGTAGCGGGTGGTGAGCCACGGTACGACCGCGATCAGTGGCAGACCGATCGCTCCGATCACCGCGCCGAGCATCGGCGAGGTACGGCCGGTCAGGAACACTGCGATGATCACCGGGATGAGCGACGGGAGCATTTCGACCGGCTTGACCGCGATCATCCACATCGACAGGCGATGCCACTGGTCACCGTGATCAGGTGGCGTCATCGCCGCGGTTCTCGATTCGGATGGTCAGGTCGGACGCGATCTGACGGGCCATCGCGGCGTCGAGGCCGGCGATGTGGACGGTGCCGGCAGACGATGCGGTGGTGACCTTCAGCTGCGCCAAGCCCAAGAGCTGTTCGAATGGCCCGGCGGCGGTGTCGATCACCTGAACGCGCGAGATCGGGATAATGACTCGTGTACGGGTGAACCAGCCGGCCTGGCTGTAGATGACAGTGCCGGTCACCTCCCATCGATGGAAGCGGTACCGCCACGCGGGCACAACCGTCGTGTAGAAGACGGTGCCCGCACCGACGACCAGCGTCGCGATCGCTGTCGGTATCCGCGCGGGTTCGACGAATACGGCGACAGCGAGCAGTGCGAGGAAGACCGGCACACCGAACACCAGCGGACCGATCCGCCACAGCGTTCGGGCGCGCGGATCTACCAGGTAGGCGGGATCACGCAAACTCGGGTGCTCGGAATTGGTCATCGACGACCATTCTGCCGTGTCCCTATTTGAAGTTCGCGGCAGCCGGCTCAACGAGAGTGATGGCGTAGGGCACCGAAAGGACGCTCGGATAGTTGAACGCGGCCTGCGAGGTGTTATCCAGGTAGGCCACGGTATTGCCCTTGACCGATTTGAGTTCGGACCAGCCGGGCAGCTTAGCAGCGAGGCTTTCCGGGGTCCCCTGACGGATCCACATCAGCAGCAGATCGCTCGACAGCACGTCCATCCGCTCGGGCGAAATGAATGCGCGGCCGGATTTGGAACCGGACACCGAAGCCACACCCGGGTCCAGGCGCAGGCCCATCTGGGCGAGCAACAGGCTCGACGGGTCTTTGGCGTTGGTTACGACGCCGATCTGCCCCTCCGGGGTCGACGTGCCAAAGGTGAAGGTCTTGCCCTGCGCTGCGGGGTACTTCTGCTTGAAGGCGTTGAGCTTGTCATCGACGCCCTTGATCAGCTCGGTGGCCTTGTCCGTCTTGGCGAAGATTTTGCCGCCGGTAGTGGTTAGTTCCTGCCAGGTGTCCATCACCGCTTCTTTGCTGATCACCGGGATGGTCGGGGCGAGTTTGCTCAGTTGGTCGTAGATCTGCTTGCTACCGAGGTAGCCGGCGAGAATGACGTCGGGTTTGAAGGCCGCGAGTTTGGTCAGGTCGACGTCGGCGGTGGAGTTGACGTTGATGACTTCGCTCTTGTGGTCGGGCGTCCACGGAGTCTTGCCCGCCGGCGCGCCGTCGGAGAACAGGCGGTATTCGGCGACGATGGGAACGTCGAGCGCGACGAGGGTGTCGGTCCAGTTGCCGCCGACGGTGATCACCCGCTGGGGCAGGGCGTCGATTGTGGTCGAGCCGTACTGATGCTCGATGGTGACGGGGGTATACGGGCCGTCCGATGACGACGCGTCGTCGTCGGGGGAACTACACGCGGAAAGAACGAGTAGAACGCCAAGGGGGACAATGGCAATGCGGGACCAGCGACGCAAGACACTCAGCATGAAGTTAGCCTAGGCTTATGGCCTCTGCGGTGCCAAGTCGGGATCGGATTCTCAGGCTATCGGGGTCCGCGCGTCGAGCCAGGAGATGGCATCGAATCCGAAGGAGCGACTGGCCTCGCGTAGCGAGCCGTTCATCGGCTGGCCCTCCGCGCGCAGCACGTACTCGCCAGCGACGTTGTATATCGAGGCGATGATCGTGGCGGTGCTGGGCGGAGTGGCGTCGATGGGAATGTCGACCCGACCACCGCCGAAGGTCGTGATGATTAACGTACCGGTCCATTCGACGGTCTGGCCGGTTGCCGACGTCGCGACAACGATGAGTCGGCTCAACTCGCCCGAGCGTCGCAAATTGATCCCGAATCTGCCAAAGCCGTTGCTGGCAAAGGTGATTAGCGGGTCGATGCTGGTGGGTGGCGGTGGTGAATGCGGATGCGTGGGATCGACGACGTAGGACTCACCTTCGCTATCGGTGACGATGCAGGCGAGCGCGAGAGCCACGGTGGCTGGCGCGAGCAGTTCGATGTCGATGCCGCCGACCCCCGACTGGACGCGGGTGAGGGTGAGCGTGGGGCGTGTAGGTAGCAGTTGTTCGCGGTCGTCGCCGACCAGTCGGCGGACGGGATGGATCGACGGTGGCTGTGC
Organism: Gordonia effusa NBRC 100432; assembly: GCF_000241305.1. Taxonomy (GTDB): domain Bacteria; phylum Actinomycetota; class Actinomycetes; order Mycobacteriales; family Mycobacteriaceae; genus Gordonia; species Gordonia effusa. The sequence continues at coordinate 7,057 of NZ_BAEH01000004.1, read as the reverse complement.
CGCAGCATGTTTCGGCCGCTCGGACGAATGTGCCGCGGCAGGCTCGGGTGGTGAGGGGGCGGTGGATAGGTCGAGAAGGTTGTCGCTGGGCGTCGGTGTTGGTGCCTGTGCCGGTGGTGGCGGATTCGGGGCTGGCGGGGCGGCCGAGGCCGTCATCGAGAGGTCCAATGGGTTGTGGTCCAAGGGATCTGGCGTCGGCGGCGAGGTTGGCTGTGACGGCGCCGGGGGTGCCGACTCTTTGCGAGCGTAATGGGTGTAGTCGATCGAGGGTAATGTTGCTCCCGCGCGCGGGCGGCTGCGAGTAGTGAGAAAGCCGAGATCGGTACGGCGAGAGGCGGTTTCGGGGTCGCCGATCACAGTGGTATCCCGTAATCGGCGGCGATCCCGCGAATCCCGGTGACATGTCCCTGCCCGAGCACTTTGAACTTCCACCCACCGCGGTATCGGTAGATCTCACCGAGTGTTGCGGCCGTCTCGGTGTCGAAGGTGGGTGCCAGATCCTCCGACCGGACCAATTCGACGTTGTCGTCGCCGTTGACCACTCGCAGGACGCACCGTCGGAGCTGGCCGAGGCTCCGGCGGCGCGAGGTGCCTTCGTTCAGGTAGAGAATGGCGACGATCCGGCTGATTGATTCGGGAACCGCGTGTAGGTCGATGTCGATCTGTTCTTGATCGGAGCCGAGTTTCGAATTTAGTTGTTGCACAGACAGATCCGGGTCGGAGATCTGATTGAAGAAGACGAAATCCTCGGCCGAGCGTGCGTGGCCGGCATCGTCGCACAGGATCGCGGCGAATACCAGGTTCTGATCGATAATCGTCTCGGCGCCAGAATGCCAGTCGATGCCCAGCGTTACGTGGGCCAACGTTGGGATCTCGCGGGTCAGCTCGACATTCGCGCCGCGTTGCATGGTCGTCACAGTTGCAGGTCCGATCGGGAGAACTTGGTTCGCAGGAAGTTGCCTTGCGTCCGCAACGCGTCGAGGTCACGTGACTTCGCGGCGGCGAACACCTCGGCGGCCGAATCCCAGAGCAGATTAAGTTGCTCGTCGAGTAACGCGGCGTTCGGGTCGGTGCCTTCAGTCGTCGAGCCGGCCATCGTCTGAGCGGCGGCGAGGTAGGTCGCCACCGACGTGCGCAGATAATCCGAGGCGATGGCCCGCACCGAGATTACCGCGTAGACGTCGAGTTCGCGGGTAGTCGAGGTGGCGATGGTCGCGCTGAGCAGGTCGCATACATAGCGTGCTGTGACGACCGACTGATTCGGCAGGTGACCGGCGTGGGCGTTGACATACCAAACCAGCTCGCTGACCAGCCGATTAAGTTCGGCTGGCGAGTCTTCGCCGAGGCCGGTGGTCCCATCGGCCGGTGGGGTCGCCGACGGCGGGGCAGCCCGTTCTGGACCTCTGCGGTTGCGTCGAAACCACGAGGCCAACGATCAACTGCCGATCTGACCGGCCGGGCCCGGTGTCTGGGCGGTCTGTTGCTGAATCCGAGCCAGGTAGGGCTTGGCCTGTTCGATCTGCCCCTCCAGAGCGGTGACCGTTTGTGACATCGAATCAACCGCTTGGGCGCGGAAGGTGTCTACAGCGTCCATTGCCTGGAATACGTTGTTGAAGGCGATCTGCAGTTTCTCGACGTCGATCATCGCGCCGGCCGCCTGCTGATTGATTTCCGAACCCTGGATGCGCAGCTGGTTCGACGTTTGCTCGATGAGATTCGACGTCGTGGTGTTGAGTGCGTTGATCTGATCGAGGACGAGCTTCTGCCTCGCCAGTGCCTGCGAGACGATGACCGCGGTACGCAGAGCGGTGATCGTGGTGGTCTGCGCGCGGTCGACGCCTTTGATGAGTTCCAGGTTGTTCTTCCGAACCAGATCCAGTGCCATATACCCCTGCACGTTGACCGTCATCTGCGTCATCAGGTCTTGGCGACGCTGACGGATGGCGAACAGGGCATCGGATTTGAGGGTGTTGGCGTCGTCGGCGCGTCCGGCCGCTTCTAGTTGGGCGACTTTCGCGGTGACCGCTTCATCGAGCGCACCGGCGAGTTCGTTGTACTCGGCGAGCTTGCCCATCAGCGTCCACATATTGGACTTCTCGGTCTCGATAGCCGCGTTGTCCTTGCGCAACTCGTCTTGGCCGGAGTCGAGCGCCTTGATGATGGCGTTCAAATGTGTTTGTGACGCTTGGTATTTCGCGAAGTAACGGTCGATGGCGCTGCCGCCGGGAATGAACCGGAGGAGCTTTTTCTTGCCCGACAGTTCGGCTTGCCCGGGGTCGAGGTCGGTAACCGTGTTGCGCAGATCGTAAAGGGTATTCGCGACTCGAGTCTGCGCGTCACCGCCACCGCCGCCCTTGGCGTTGCGGACGGTAGCGGCGGGGCGTTCGAGGATGCGGTTCGCGACACCGGCCGAAGCCCGCATTTCGTTGGTCCCCATCGCGGTGATCGAGGAGACTTTCGAGGTGAACTCCGGTGATCGGGTATCGAGCGCGACCAACGAGTCGGCGAATTCCGCGGCCTTTTTCTGAAGCTCGGTCTGGGCGGCCGGTGGGACGGCCACCGCCCCTACCGCTTGTTCCGGTTTGACCAGTGTTACTGGCGCCGGGGGAGTGAGCACCAGGTCGCCGGAGGCGGCCGGCTGGGCGGGGGTGGCCGGTACGGTGCTTCCGCCCAGATCGAGTTCAGACATCGAAACTGCCTCTCTTGAAACCTATTTGCGTCCTGCGGACCAGCGCAGCCCCCAGTTGTAGGCTGCGTCGAGATGCGACTGGTCACCCTCGACGTATCGCTCCTCGCGGATGACGCGCAAGTCGCCACCCACATTGTCGAGCATAGCGACCGCGCAGAAGCGAATACCGTTGCGTGGATTGTCCAGGCGTACTTCGACCGCCGGTCCCGCTGCTGGGAACAAGGTGACTATGCCGTTCGCACTGGACCAGTTCGCCGCTCCCTCATAGATGTAGGCGAAAACCAGGATGCGGCGAATTTCGTGTGCGCGGGATAGGTCGATGTGGAGATTTTCACCACCGGCGATACTTCCCGAACGATCGTCGCCGTCGAGTTGGAGCACGTTCGCCGGCCCGCGTCGATTGGTGAAGGCGTTGCCAAGCGCCTGCACGACTCCTTTGCTTCCGTCAGTGAACTCGTAGAGGCAACCGAGGTCCAGGTCGATCCGCGGAGCGGCGAGCCGTTTGAAGAATCCGCCCTGCGCCGGTGCGGCCGACCAATTCAGGTTGACCCGCATGCTGCCGCCCACGGAGCCCTGCTTGGTCAACGAGACCGACGGTGACTCCTTGGTCAGAGTCACCTTCGACAGTGAGACGGGCGGTCCGCCGGCGCGTGGTTGCTGCGGATACGCCGGTGGCTGTTGACCGTGCGGCGGATAGGCGGGCGGTTGTTGCTGCTGCGGGTACTGCGGCTGCGGGGGTTGGTAGGCCGGTGGCTGTTGCGGGTAACCCGGCGCTGGAAGCTGCGGATATCCGGGTTGCTGCTGCGGGTAGGCCGGTGGTTGTTGCTGTTGCGGATATCCGGGAGCGGGCGGCTGGGGATATCCCGGCGCTGGAGGCTGCGGATATCCGGGTTGCTGCTGCGGGTAGGCCGGGGACGGTGGCGGGGGCGCGGGCGGATTCGGTGTCGCCTTCGGACGCTTGTTGTAGTCGATGCCCATCGGGGGCTCCTAGAGGTGTTTGGTGGCGGCCGGGGACACCGGTTCGTCGGGATGGTCGGTTGGCGTGGCAACGGGCTCGCCGTCGTTCGAATCGTCGGTATTCTCCAAAGCGCTTATTCTTCGCCGTCGGATGATCGAACTCATCAGCGACAGTGCGATCAACCCAACTCCGACAAGTCCCACGACAACTTCGGGGACTTCGTAGCGCATCGTGATCAGCAAAAGAACTGCCAGTGCGCCGATGGCCCACATCGCGCCATGCTCGAGATACACGTACTCGCTCAGGGTCCCGCGACGAACGAGGAAGACGGTCAACGAGCGGATGAACATCGCACCGACGCCGAGGCCGATCGCGATGATGATCGGATCGGACGTGATCGCGAACGCCCCGACGACGCCGTCGAAGCTGAATGATGCGTCGATGAACTCGAGGTAGACGAAGAGGAAGAACGCCGCTTTGCCGGTTGCCACCGCCAATTGGGTGTTACCGCCCTTGGTCGGAGCGGCCGCATCGAGTTCGGCTTCTTCGTCTTCTTCTTCGATGTTGAACAGTTCACCGAGTCCGTTGACGAGCAAGAAGGTAATCAGACCCAAGATGCCCGAGAGCAGGACCGTGGAGATCTTGTGCTCGGGGGCCAGTGTGTAGGCCGAGATGACCAGAACCGCGAGCGCGATAACCACTGCGAGCTGGTCGAGTTTGCCGATGCGTTCGAGGGGACGTTCGATCCAGCTGAGCCAGTTGATGTCCTTCTCGTCGAAGACGAAGCCGAGGAACAACATCAACAGGAACATGCCGCCGAAAGCCGCGATCGCCGGATGGGCGTCGTTCAGCAGGTAGCCGTAGGTGCCGGGTGTTTCCGGGTCGCCCTTCTCCATTGCCAGCCGCAGAGCCTCGGCCGGGTTGAGTTTCGCCGTAATCCCCACGACGAGCAACGGAAAGATGAGGCGCATACCGAATACGGCGATCAAGATGCCGACGGTAAGGAAGATCTTCTGCCAGTACGGACTCATCCGCCGCAGAATCGTGGCGTTGACCACGGCGTTGTCGAAGGAAAGCGAGATTTCCAGGACGGCCAGGATCGCGACGACGGCAAGGCCCGTGGTGCTGCCGTACCAGAATCCAGCGGCCAGCCCCAGTATCGCGATACCTATGGACCATCCGAACGTCCGAAACAGTGTCGGATGCTCCTGAGTCTCAGCCAACGTTGACGCCGAAGTCGGTGGCCAGTCCGTGCAGGCCGTTGATGTAACCCTGGCCAACCGCGCGGAATTTCCAGTCCGCGCCGTTGCGGTACAGCTCGCCGAAAATCATCGCGGTTTCACTTGACGCGTCCTCGGTGAGGTCGTAGCGCGTCAGCTCGGTGTTGTCGGCCTGGTTGAGAACGTGGATGTAGGCGTTGCGCACCTGACCGAAGGATTGGCCGCGTGCCTGTCCCTCGTAGATGGTGACGGCGATGACGATGCGGTCCACTGTCGGCGGTACCGCGGTGAGCGCGACTTTGAGAACTTCGTCGTCGCCGCCGCTACCGCCGACCAGGTTGTCGCCCGTGTGCTCGACCGATCCATCTGGGCTGGTCAAGTTATTGAAGAAGATGAAGTGCTGGTCGGAGAGCACTTTGCCGTTGGTGCCGAGGATGAAGGCGCTCGCATCGAGGTCGAAATCGGCGCCGCTCGTGGTCCGGGCCTCCCAGCCCAGACCGACGAAGATCGAGGTGAGGCCGGGAGCCTCCTTGGTGAGTGAAACGTTTCCGCCTTTGGCCAGACTGACGCTCATATGAGTTCCTTCCACTTCGGTCGACATTTGGTACGTGCGAGCCGCCACATTCCTAGCAGATGAGGCAGACAAACGTGCGCGTCAATCCTATGCGCCTCGCGTGGATCGGCGCGCACCGCCGCGAAACTTGTTCGACGACAAGGGCATTCGCACAAGGGGAGTCCGCGCTCGCGTCGTCTGTTCGACATACGCCCAAGGGTGTGCGAGGCCACTGGCGCGCGCTGTCTAGGGTGACTGATATGCGTGCATTTGCGTATTTCTAGCGGTTTTCACATCAGGAGTAGTCAGTGGTAAAGGTCGACGGCAGATTGCAGAACCTCTTCGACGAGGTAGTCCGGACAAACCCGGGGGAGCAAGAGTTTCACCAGGCGGTTCGCGAGGTGTTCGATAGCCTCGGACCGGTGGTGTCGCGGCATCCTCACTACGCCGACCTCGCGGTGATTCAACGACTATGCGAACCCGAACGCCAGATCATCTTCCGCGTGCCGTGGGTAGACGATGCCGGGCAGGTGCAGATCAATCGCGGATTCCGGGTCGAGTTCAACTCGGCACTCGGCCCATTCAAGGGCGGTTTGCGATTCCATCCCAGTGTCTATCTCGGCATCGTCAAATTCCTTGGCTTTGAGCAGATTTTCAAGAACGCTCTCACCGGATTGCCCATCGGCGGCGGCAAAGGCGGTGCCGACTTCGATCCCAAGGGACGATCGGACGCCGAAGTGATGCGCTTTTGCCAGTCGTTTATGACCGAGCTCTACCGCCATATCGGCGAATACACCGACGTGCCCGCGGGTGACATCGGCGTCGGCGGCCGCGAGATCGGCTATCTGTTCGGCCAATACAAGCGGATTACCAATCGCTACGAGTCTGGGGTGCTGACCGGTAAAGGTCTGGCTTGGGGCGGCTCTCAGGTCCGGACCGAGGCAACCGGCTACGGGGTCGCGTATTTCGTCGACGAGGTGCTGCGAACGCAAAGGGAGTCCTTCGATGGGCGTCGCGTGACGGTTTCCGGGTCGGGCAACGTCGCCATCTACGCGATCGAGAAAGTCACCGAACTCGGCGGCACGGTTGTCGCGTGTTCGGATTCGTCGGGCTATCTCATTGATGAGAAGGGCATCGATCTGGATTTATTGAAAGATGTCAAGCTCAATCGTCGTGAGCGGATTGACTCCTATGTCGCCGAGCGAGGTGGGGACGCTCGGTTGGGAACGTCAGGTTCGATTTGGCATGTGCCGGTCGACGTCGCGCTTCCCTGTGCGACACAGAACGAACTCGACGAATCCGATGCTGCCGCACTGATCAAGAATGGTTGTCGAGTAGTTGCCGAAGGCGCAAATATGCCGTGCACGCCCGAGGCAGTGAGGGCATTCGCCGAGTCCGGGGTGCTCTTCGCGCCGGGCAAGGCCGCGAATGCCGGCGGTGTCGCGACGAGTGCGCTGGAGATGCAGCAAAACGCATCGAGAGATTCGTGGTCGTTCGAATACACCGAGGGGCGGCTCGCCGAGATCATGCGCGGGATCCACGACCGCTGTTTGCGCACCGCCGACGAATACGGGGTCCCGGGCAACTATCTGCAGGGCGCCAACATCTCGGGGTTTGTACACGTTGCCGATGCGATG
>NZ_BAEH01000005.1 GCF_000241305.1 Gordonia effusa NBRC 100432 | reverse complement strand
TAGCAGATGCGCAGACACTGCTCGAAAAGGCGGGTTATTCGCGTGAGAATGTCCTCGGTCAGGACACTTTCATCGGGCAGAAGTATCTCGTCACCGTGACCGACGACGATGTCGGATACGGAACGATGATCGTCTATCGATTATCGCCCATCTCGGACCTTCCCGGCATACCGCAGCTTCCGCAAGTATCTGTTCCACCACTGCCGTGACGGCGCGCTGCTCTACTAGTCACCCGAAGGACATCAGACTCAGTGGCCCATCAATATAGTCCGGCGTTCGAGCGTGTTGGGCGTGGCATCACCCGGCATTCTGCCCTCGTCATTCTGTTATGGATCTTGATCGCAGTTGGAACGAACGCTCTCTGGCCGCAGCTAGAAACAGTCGCCAATGAACGATCGGTGCCGCCATTCCCCAGCGACGCGCCGTCGATTTCGGCGATGCACGATATGGCTCAAAAGTTCAATCAACAGGGTGCGGACAACGTCGCCATTGTCGCGATGACCAATCCGGGCGGATACGACATCGGCGCCCGCGCTCATTACACCGCACTGGTCGACCGCCTCAAGGCTGGTGGTAGCACCTCATTTATCCAAGACATGCTCGGCGCGGCCGACGCACAATCCAATCCAGCACTTCGCAAACAGGTTGTGAGCACCGACGGCAAAGCGTGGTTCCTACTCGTTGGACTGCGCGGCGACCTGGGTTCGCCCGAAGCAATGCAATCGCTGAAGTCCATCAAGAACACGGTCAGTCAGACATTCCAGGGCAGCACGGTTCAGGCCCGGGTAACCGGAAATGCCGCCACGATGGGCGACGTTGCCGTGCAGGCGATTTCGGACACCAGGCTTGTCGGTGCCATCACATTCGCGGTCATCACGATATTGCTGTTGTTGATCTATCGCTCGGTATTTACCGCGTCACTGCCGCTGATTGTCATGGGGATGAGCGTCGCCGTGGCGCGCGGCACCGTGGCCGGTCTGAGCATGTTGGGCATGCCGATTTCGAGCACCTCGTCGGCGTTGATGGTGGCGATCGTGGCTGGCGCCTGCGTCAACTACACGGTGTTCTATATCAGTCGCTATCACGAAAATCTGCGGCTCGGACAGCGACCGGACGAAGCCATCGCGCGCACGAGTGGGTCCATGACGCGAGTAATTCTCGCGACCGCCGCCACCGTCGCCATAGCGAATCTGGCTCAAGTCACCGCGAAGTTGCAGGCACTCGCGGCGTCGGGTCCGGCCGTCGCGGTGGCTATCAGCATCGGATTTCTTGTCACCGTCACGATGCTTCCGGCGATCCTGCATCTCGCGGCCAAGAGAAAGGTCGGATTTCCCAAAGCAGCTCTGACAGAAAGCCTTTGGCGTCGAATCGGCGTGTATGTTGTCCGGAATCCGGTGGTAACTCTTCTCGTGGCGTTGCTCATGCTCGGCGGACTATGCGCGTTCGCGCCGTCAATGATGTTCAGCTACGACGACCGTGCCGCGCAGCCCAAAGGCACGGAAAGCTCAGAGGGTTACGCCATGCTCAATGCGCATTTCCCGGCAGACTCGATGCTTCCGCAATACCTGATTATCAACTCGAATAAGGACCTTCGTACCCCGGAGAGCCTGGCCGACCTCGACCAGATGGCGCAGCGAGTATCTCAACTTCCCGGCATAACACGGATAGTCGGGATCACCCGGCCCGACGGGTCGAAGATCACCCAGGCGACGCTGGCCTGGCAGATCGGCACCATGGGTAAACAACTCGCACGTGCCGGAGATACCGCGAAAAACTATGTCCCCCAACTTGATCGGGTCCAACAGATCGCCGATCTCGTATCTCAATTGGCGAAGGAATTCGACGCCAACGAACTCACCCAGATCAACTCGCTGATTACCCAGGCGTTTTCGCAAGCCGGCAGCGCCTCCGGCCAACTGAGTCAGTATTCCGTGCTTCTCAATCAGCTCGCCAAATCCGGCCCGCAACTTGATCAGCTGGCTGGCCTGGCCCCCACCGTGCGTACCACCGCCGCCACCTTGACCTCGGCTATATCGCTGATCGAGCCCATTTACTCGACAATGAAGGCATCGCAATCGTGCACTGACCTGACTCAGTGCGTCGATCTTCGCAAGCAGCTGGCGGTGTTGATCGACTCGAAGAACAGCGGCGCATTGGCCGCTCTGGGGTCGGTCAGCGCGACGATTGACACGATGGCTCAAAGTGGCACGCCACCGTCGAAGATGATCAGCACTATGAAAGATCAGCTCACTGCCGCGCAATCGTATATTCGTAGAATCGGCGAATTCAAAGCGCGGTATGACCGGGCGAACGACGTTCTGCGTCGCGTTCAGCTGCTCGGGATTAGCAATGACGACGCCGAGAAGATGGGCGATCGTGTCCGCGAGATGCGCCGTCAGACAGAAGAAGCGATGGGCGGACTCACCGAGTTAGCCGCGTATCTACAAACCGTCGGGACGGCCGCGAAGTCGCCATCGGCGTCGGGCTTCTATCTTCCGAGTAGAATGCTATCGACAGGCGATTTTAGTTCTGCCGCCTCGCTATTCATCTCGCCCGACGGCAAGATGGCCCGCTACATGATACAAACCTCGGTTGATCCCTACAGTCCCCAAGCGATGGAATTGACCCGGCTAGTCGCGTCGACGGCGCGAGATGCGACACCCAACACAAGTCTGGCCGGTTCGAAGGTCGCCGTCGGCGGGCTTCCGGCGATACTTGGCGACCTCCGAGACGTATTCAAACGCGACTTCATCGAAATTATCATCGTCACCCTATTGATCATTCTGGCAGTGATGTGCTTGCTGTTGCGCTCGATAGTTGCTCCGATCTACCTCCTCGCAACCGTCATATTGACCTACCTCGCGGCACTGGGCACCGGCGTGCTGGTATTCCAGGTAATACTGGGAAAGGAGATTTACTGGGCCGTTCCGGCAATGACATTCGTGCTGGTTGTAGCCGTTGGCGCGGATTACAACATGCTGTATATGTCGCGGTTGCGAGAGGAATCTCAAAAGGGCTTCCGCATCGGCGTACTGCGGGCAGTCGGTCACACGGGTTCGGTGATTACGTCGGCGGGCATGATCTTTGCCGCGGCGATGTTCGGCATGATGGCCGGCAGCATATCGATGATGTACCAGATGGGATTCGTTATCGGTGCAGGCATCCTCATCGACACGTTCATCGTGCGAACGCTCATCGTGCCGGCGATCGCCACTGTTCTCGGACCCAAGAGTTGGTGGCCGGCGAAGTCGTAGGAGCGGCACGGCGGGGGGCAGTCGACGACCCCTTGCAGAACCGTGTTTCAGATACTACCGTAATCCAAAATGTCACACGATCTGAGATTGCCGGCGGTGGACGGCCCCTGATCGTGCAGCATGACTGTGCCGCACGATCAAGTATCGATTCGCCGATCCAAGCATCACCGACACGAGGATGGCCGGATGACCAACCAAGCACTTGATACCCCGGGAATACTCATTTCGTGCGAGCCGACGCGCGCCTGCCTGCTTCCCGGAATCAAGCTAAGCGCCCGCGCCTGGGCTATCCGCTACACCACCTCCACCGCGACCGGTGGCATCATCGAGGCGACCGGAACCGTTCTGGTTCCGACGGCGCGATCTCCACATGCGCTGATCGGGTACGCGGTCGGCACTCAAGGGCTCGCGCCGCGGGCGTCGGCGGCGTCGGCGCAACTCGCATTCGGACTCGAATACGAAGCGGTATTCCTCGCCGCCGGACTACGACGCGGCTGGGTGCTCGCGGTCCCCGACTATCCAGGGCTCGGAACAGGCACTACGCATCCGTACGTCATTGGCCATGCCCTCGGGCCAGCGGTGTTGGACTTGCTGCGCGCCGCACGGCAGATCACTCACGAGCGACTCGCGGACCTGCCGATCGCGATCACTGGCTACTCCGAAGGTGGATGCGCGGCAGGCTGGGCACTACAACTGCATCCGACATATGCACCTGAACTACCCGTGGTGGCAGGGGCGGTGGGCGCACCACCTGCCGATCTACTCGACTGCTACGAACGCCACCAGCGCAGCCCATACTCGTTCCTGCTCGCCTACGGATTAATAGGCCTCGACGCCGCGTATCCAGACTTGCACGCGACACGTCACCTGAACTGGCGAGGCAGACAACTCTTTCGCATCTTCCGCCACACTCACGTTGTCGCGGCGGTAATCCTCGGGCTGATCGGCTGGCTCCTTCCCCTCTTCCGCGTCGAATCATGCGTGAACGAGCACCCGCTCGATGACCCAGATGTGCGCGCCCATCTTGAACTCAACCGACTCGGCGACAGCCCGCCGTCGGTACCCACCTTTCTCGCCACCGGGATGTGGGACCAGGCCATCCCGTATCGGCAGACCGTCGACCTCGATGCACGCTGGGCCACGGCCGGCGCCCAAGTCACCACCAATCTGATCCCCCGACGCGAACACATTACCGGCGCACTGGCTTTCGCCCGCCGCGCTTACCCGTTCCTAGACCGACACCTCGTTACGTCGGATCAGCAGCTGCCCGAGGCGTCATAGTCGACGTCACCCAGGAGCGACGGCGGAAAGTAGCTCGTCCACGAGGTCGAGCACGTGATCGGGCGTCACACTGGGATCGACGATCTTGCGAACGGCTAGACCAAAGGACAGGTCAAGAATTAAGTCGGCTAGTCGGCGCGACGGGACCATATCCAGAACCGCCGTCGGCAACAGCTTGCTCAAAACTCCAGAAATATTGTCGACAGCTGATCGATTCCGTGCGCCTTCGGTAGCGACAATTGTTGAATCTCCGCGGTTAGCCAGCGCGAACTCCAGCTCAAGGCGAGGCCAACCCGAATCAAGCGTGTGGGTTATCCAACTACGAATCTGCTCGACCGCCTTCGCGAGATCGGCACTCGTGCCGACGAGGCCGGCGAGATGTTCACGAGCTTCGCTCTGCAGGCTGTCCAATACGACCAGAGCGACATCGGCCTTGCTGTCGAAATTGGAATAGAAAGCACCGGTGGTGAACCCGGCCCGCTGCGTGATCGCGGCCACCGAGGTGGCGCCGTACCCCTCGGTCAGCATGAGTTCACGCGCACTTTCCACCAGCTGACGCTTGGTTTCAGCTTGCGCGATAGTCCTGGAATTCGCCACGCGGCCCATCCTATCGCCCCTATTTCGGCTGCTTGCGGGACCTAGTGGACGCGTCGGTGATCAAGGGCGCCCAACGCGGTCTCTTGCGTTCATTCATCTCAGATACTATCGTTATTAGAAATAATGGCGTTATTTAAGGAGTTCGTCTTGACGCTGAAGGAAGTTGCTACCGGAGCCGTGCTGTGGGCAGTGGGTCCACCGATGGAGAACGATCTCGAACGGCTGCGCCGCTCTGTCGAGGGTCGTGTCGTGCTGATTACTGGCGCCTCATACGGTCAGGGCGAAGCGACCGCGCGGCTATTCGCTGCAGCCGGAGCGAGAGTCATCTTGGCGGCTCGCACCAAGGCGCGGCTCGACGAGATCGCCGCGGAAATAGCCGCTGCCGGCGGGACCGCGTTCAGCTACTCGGTCGACTTCAGCGACCTGGATGCCGTGGATAGTTTCGCCGCGCGAGTCCTGGAGGAGCACAGCGGCGTCGATGTTCTAGTGCACAACGCCGGTAAGTCGTTGCGTCGCAGCGTGTATCGAAGCGCCGAACGGCTACGCGATATGGACGCCATGGTCGGAGTCAACTTCACTGGCCCGATGCGCCTTACTCTGGCGTTGCTGCCGAGTATGAAGTTGAGCCGGGGCGCACACATCATCAACATAGCTACCGCCGGTCTTTGGCTGACGCCTGTCGCGCCACGATGGTCCTTCTACATTGCCTGCAAAGCAGGGTTCGACACGTGGCTGCGTTCCATCGCGCTCGAGGTGCGCGGCGACGGAATCGACGTCACGACCATCTACGCCGGCCACATCAAGAGTCGCATGGTTGCTACCAGGTGGGTCAGCCGAATGCCCGGTCACACTCCCGACCAGGCTGCCCGGATCCTCGCCTATGCGGCATCCCGTCGACCGAGGGCGATGGCTCCGCGGAGTATGTTCGTCGTGCGCGTCCTCGGGGTGATCTTTGAGGCTCCCCTCGCCCAGGTGATGTCGTATGTGGACAGCCGTAGCGGCGAGACGTCGGCATCGGAGGCAGCGTATGCGCGAGCAATGGCCAAAGAACTTGCCGACGCCCAGCCGATCGGCGCTGGCTCATGACACAAAGCACCACCGTGTCGGCACAAGATATTTCTACCCAGGGAAGCCGACGACAATGGCTAACGGCCGCCCGCGCACTCACGCAGTCGGGAATGTTGACCCCGCCCGGTCCACTGACGCTCGGTCGGATCATCAACCGCTATTGGCAACACGGAAATACCGCCGCAACGCTGTTCGGCGTCGCGGCGGCTCGTTACCCCAACCGCTCGGCGATCATCGACGACTCAGGAGCAATTACCTACGCCGAGCTCTACCGTGACGCCGGCGCGTTGGCCTCTCACCTTTGCGCTCAGAAACGCCCCAAATCGGTGGCGATAATATGCCGCAACCACCGAGGCTTTTTCCAAGCGTTGGCTGCTACAGCCATGACCGGTGCGGAAACCATTTCCATCAATACCGAACTCCCGGCGATACAACTGGCAACATTGCTCACCCGACACGCTCCCGACGCCCTTATCTACGACGAGGAATTCGCCGATGCGATAGCAGCTGGCAATTTCGGTGGGACGCAGGTGGTGGTTGGCGGGCCGGCTCGCACCGAAACGTCGGTGCCAACTCTCATGTCGATTGTCGAAACATCGAGTCGATTTCGCCATCGCGTCTGGCGATCTGGCAAGTTCACCCTCCTCACCTCCGGAACCACCGGCCTGGCCAAAGGTGTACCGCGCTCGGTACGACTCTGGGGAGTGGTTCAGCTAGCAGTGTCGGGAACAGCGACGGTTCCGTTGCGGTCTCGCGATGTGGTCGTCGTCGGCCCGCCCTTCTTTCACGGGTTCGGCCTACTCGCGGCGATCGGCGTAATCAGCGCGGGAGGGACGGTCGTATGCCGAAGTCGATTCGATGCCGCCACCATGGTGGACGATATGGCCCGTCATCGCGCAACGGTCCTTTTCGCTGTTCCGACGATGCTCCAACACATTCTCGACGTCGAGCCGTCGGCTGCCGAGAAGTCCATTCACCTGCGCTGCGCTGTGACGGGAGCCGCCCCGATAACGAGTGTCACGGTACAACGTTTTCAGGACCGTTTCGGGAATGTACTGGTCAATGGCTACGGCTCTACAGAAGCCGGCGTGGTGACCACCGCGACACCCGACGAGCTCCGCCGCTTTCCGTCGACCGTCGGCAAAGCGGCGCTGGGCGTTTCAATCCGGATTGTCGACGAAGCGGGCGCTTTGGTGCCGACTGGTAATTCAGGGCGAATCTTCGTTCGTGGGCCACTTGAGTACGCGGGGTACACACGTGACACGCGATCGCCTGCTCCCACCAAAGTCGTAATTGATGGTTTTGTTGACACCGGGGACGTCGGCTATGTCAATTCAGAAGGACTGCTCTTCTTGGCCGGTAGATCCGACGACATGATTGTCTCCGGCGGCGAAAACGTCTTTCCCGGTGAAGTCGAAGATATTCTCGTCCGCTATCCCTCGATAAAGGACGCGATAGTCGTCGGCGTCAGCGATGAAAGATTCGGGCAAGTCCTCCAGGCGTTTGTCGTCACCACCAACAACGAGATGGTCGATCCCGATGCTCTGAAGCTGCACCTCCGCGCGTCGCTAGAGCGCTACAAGATCCCCAAACAATTCATCACGATTGACGCTATTCCGCGAAATCCTAGTGGAAAGGTGTTGCGTAGCAAGTTGTTGGAGTTGGCGGCTAGTGGGGAGAATGCGTGAGGGGTTCTAATTACCTGGGCCGTTGACAGCTATTCAGCGCGCTTGGGGTAGAACGACGGCGCATTCGGTTGAGCCACACGGTCGCCGTCAGCTCAGGCGGCTTGAGCGCGCCGCTTGACACAGCCGTGAGGCGCTCGGCGAGGTTTCTGGTTTTCAACGCCTCAAAAAAGAACCCGTGTCCTGACCAGGACACGGGTTCTTTCATTTGTAGCGGGGACAGGATTTGAACCTGCGACCTCTGGGTTATGAGCCCAGCGAGCTACCGAGCTGCTCCACCCCGCGTTGGGTAAACACCAAGTTACAGGTGCCCCGACGCCGAGTGCAAATCGATTTCGGCAAAGTCCCTGATCGAGGACCAACCGGTGATGAGCGTCACAACGAACATTCCTCTGACCTGCACAAACAGCTATTTC
>NZ_BAEH01000006.1 GCF_000241305.1 Gordonia effusa NBRC 100432 | reverse complement strand
ACCCGGCTCGGCTGGCGCCTCGCCGGGCACTCGACCATCGGAGGGGTACGCGGGCCTGCTCGGCCAGCGGAGGGTGCGGCTGGCGCCTCGCCGGGCACTCGACCATCGGAGGGGTACGCGGGCCTGCTCGGCCAGCGGAGGGAGCGGCTGGCGCCTCGCCGGGCACTAGACCTCGGAGGGGTACGCGGGCCTGCTCGGCCAGCGGAGGGTGCGGCTGGCGTCTCGCCGGGCACTCGACCATCGGTGGGGGACGTGGCGCCTCGACCATCGGAGTACCTTAACCAGCTCGGTTCCCGGCGAAACCGGTGGCGATGAGGAAAGGTAAGGAAGGTGGATTTTATTACCTATGCCGTGATCGGTGTATTGATCGTCGCCGCGGCCAACGCGTTAGGGCCCAAACTCGCACTGGCACCGGCTTTGATTCTGGTACCGGTCGGTGTCGCGATCAGTTTTCTGCCATTCGTGTCCGCGGTCGAGGTCGACCCCGAATGGATCCTCGTCGGAGTGCTTCCGCCACTGTTGTATTCGGCTGCGGTGTCGATGCCCACAATGAATTTCCGCAGGGACTTCACCGCGATCAGCGGGCTGTCGGTACTGCTTGTCATCCTCAGCGCCGTAGTCCTCGGTTTCCTTATGTCCCTGTTGATTCCCGGCGTGAACCTGGCCACCGGCATTGCACTTGGCGCGATCATCAGCCCGACCGATGCCGTAGCCACGCAAATGGTGAAGAAGCTCGGCGCACCACCACGAGTCGTCGCGGTGCTCGAAGGCGAGAGTCTGCTCAACGATGCAACCGCGCTTGTGATGCTGCGTGCCGCGGTCGCCGCGATGGCCGGGGGGATTTCCTTCGGCGGGATCGCGCTGGATTTCGTTTGGGCGGTGGTTGCCGCGGTGGTTGTCGGTCTCGTAGTCGGTGGTGCCAACCTATGGTTGCGCGCCCGGATTACTAATCCCACTGTGAATACGGCGATTTCGTTCACGGTGCCCTATCTGGCGTACCTGCCAACCGAGCATGTCCATGCGTCGGGGTTGGTGGCGGCGGTGACGGCGGGATTGGTAACCGGGCGCGGTGCGGCGAAGTTCTTCAAGCCGAATCATCGGGTCTCTGACGCGCAGAATTGGCGAACCATCGAACTGATTCTCGAGGGCGGAGTGTTCTTCCTGATGGGCCTGGAATTGTGGGGTCTCATCGGTGATGTTCGTGAGGAGCACAATAGTGCGATCGCCGCGCTGTGGGTCGGACTCGTTGCGTTGGCAGTCACTCTCGCGGTACGTGCGGCTTTCGTCGTGCCGCTGCTCGCCGGGCTGGCTCGTAGCGCTCGACGGGGCGAATCTATCAAGCCGAGATTGCAGGACCTCGGCGAACGGCTGACACCGACCGATGGTGAGCCAGCGCAGCTTCCCATGCGAAAGGCTTTCGGCCGCAGAGGAAAAGAAGACGAAGTGCGTAGCCACTCACCAGAACAGGTGGCACGCTTCAGTTTTCGGGTCAACCGCAAGCTCGCCGACATTGAGTACTACTTGTCTGCGCCCCTCGGACCAAAGGAGGCAAGTCTTGTGGTGTGGGCCGGAATGCGCGGTGTCGTCACGGTTGCGGCGGCGCAGACATTGCCAGCGGATACCCCATCGCGGTCGCTTCTTGTGTTGACTGCCTTTACCGCCGCTGCCGCGTCGTTGCTCATCCAAGGCGGCACACTGCCTTTCGTGACTCGCGCCTTGCGCTTACCTGACACGTCGGCTGAAGAAGCCGAAGAGCGTGAGCGGCTGCATCTGGAGATGCGACAGACCGCCCAGCGCGCTATCTCCGAATCCGGTTATCTCGATACGATTCCCGGACTTCGTGAACGTTTCGGGGCCTTTCTCAGGACCGCGGAACAGGAAGACGATCAGGAGCAACACCTAACGCCGCTGGCCCGCGAGAATTTCGTCAAAGCACGACTGGCGATGATCGAAGGGCAGCGCGGTGAATTGCTTCGGCTGCGCGACGAAGGTGTTTACAGCGCAGCGGTTCTCACCGCAGAACTCGCGATTCTCGACGCCGAGGAGATCAGCTTGCGGATGCGCACCGAAGAGTGACTTCGGGTAATCACCGCCGATCGATCCACTCGATATATCCCCGTCCGCTGATCGGTTCACCGTGCAAAGTCCCGGTGTACTCGTAACTTCCAGCGAATCCCGCAGCCATACCATAGGCCCAATCGTCGTTGCTGATACCGGAGATCTTGATCAGTTCATCGCCCGCGGCATCCTCAACGCGCCAGGTGAACTGGCTAGGTAGTTGCATCGCGACGCCGTCGGGGGTCGTGATCACTGAGCCAGGTTCAGTTACCTCATGGACGAATCCGCGGCTATAGGTCGCACCGTTGCGCCCGACGGTGCGTACGAAAACCATTCGTTGAATAGGCAGTCCTGCAGGGCCGCGCAAGTCGGTCATCAAAACTTGTGTCGTCGGGGTCGCGTTGAGGATTTGGTAGGTGAAGAAGTAGATCGGCAATGGCGCTTGCCGGCCACGTGCGTACTCGTAGGTGCACAACCCGGCGGCGTCGAGACTGTCTCCGTCGACGGTGAACGTGCCGTCGTATTCGCAGAGAACACTCCAATGGTCATAGATCGACGGGAGATGGGCAAAGTGGGAGACGACATTGGTTGGCCGGATATTGAGTTCGACGCTGAAGTTGTCGACGGCAGCCTCTACGTGGATTCCCCTGGCGGAGCGTTCAATTCGTAGTGTGTCGCCGAACCGGAGAGTCGAACCGTCGGCAGCCAGGTCGCAGTCGGACTCGATGCTGTACTGGCGAAAACTGTGGCGACTGGCAGCTGATCCCAGAAGCAACCACGCGGAGTCGTCGGCGACGGTACGCACAAGGTAGGGAACCGAGAACGCACGCACTCGTTTGGCGGTACCCAGGACTGAGATGACGTCGAAGAAATTGAAGGGCGCTGGCAGGCTCGGCACCATGATCCCGTAGTGCACGAGCTTCCAACCCGCGGTCGGCGGATGCTGGGGGATTGTCGGGTCAAACGCTTCACCGTTAAGTGAATCGATGCGATTGATCTGCGAAACGGCAGTGTCGTAGAGCCGAGACAGCATTCGAGATTCCTGACGCTAGGGGCATATGACTCGTCGGTCAATTTAGCGGTGCCGTCGACTCCACGCAAGCGCGCCGCATCGAACGCAGCCTCGACTCCGCCACGTCCTAGGCGATACGTACTCCTCGGCCCAGTTTCTGTGCGGGTACTCGTAGACGGCGTGCGGCGATGAGGAGTCCAACGCCGCCGATTGCGATATTCACCAGGAGACCCAAATACCAACTGTCGCCGACTCGCGAAGTCTCGTGCCGTGCCTCTCGAGCCTGGTACGAATCCGGACGCAGCCGCGCCTCGTCGTTGCTAACCCAAAAGTAGTCCGGATCGTCGCAATGTTTGTCTGCGATATACGGCGACGTTCGGGCTTCGGAGACCATCCGCGACAGGTCGACGGCAACGGATCGGCCGTTGGTGTCAATTCTGTACGGATCGCGGGCTTGTGTGCCGTCGTGCGGTGCGAGAGCGTCCGCAGTGATGGTGAATGGGTTGGGTAACAATAGCCACCAGGTGCGTTCGGTGTGGTTGAATTCGGTGGACTTGATGGCCTCGGTGCACACAGCCCGAGCGTTGTAATCGTCGTTGGGATAGGTGAATTCCGGTCGGACCACATCATGGCGCTGGGCGGTGCTTTGGTAAAGCAGGCCGAATAGTGCGGGCAGGCCCAAGATCAGAAAGAAGACCGTCGCTTGCGTTAGTACCGCCGAGCCGGCCGGTCGCGACGTCAGCGATGACAATCCCAAACCTATTCCGCCGTAACACAAAAACAGCAGCGCGAGGATCACGACGCCACCGATCGCCGGGCCGACGCCGTAGGGCGAGGTGATGATCGCCCATACCAAATACGGGCTCGCTACCAGCACCACGACTAGCGACGCCAGCCAGTTCGCGAGCAGTTTCCCAAGTGCGAGTTGCCAATTGGTGATCGAGGTGACCTGAACAACGGCCAGCGTCGCGTCCTTACGGTCGCCGTTGATCGACGTCGCCGCCAGAGTCGGAGCCAGGATGATGCCCACAAACATCAATATCGTGACGAGGATGGCATAGAAGTTGACTGTCCATGAGCGGTACGTGGTGTCGAATGGGTTGACGGCGAGATACAAGGATCCAAGTACGCCAAGGGAAATGAACGCGAACAGTACGCACAGCGTGATGCGCCAACGTGTCGTGCGTAGTCGTTGGCGCAACTCCAGGCCTACGATCACGCCGATGATTTGAAACCAATTCAACACGGTTGTTCCTTGTTCGTCGGTAGTTGATTCGGTGTGGCGCTTCGCTGGAGAAGGCTCTGTTGTCGACGTCATCGGCGCACCGGATCCAAAGCGAGATAGGCATCTTCGAGATGATCAGAGATCCGGGTGAACTCAGCGATCTGAGCGCCCGAGCCGACCAATTGCGACAGGTAGCTCGCGGCAGTCCGCTCGTCGGGAAAGTCGACGACCTCGGCCTCGTCGACGGACTGATCGATCCGTCGGATTCGCCATCGAGGTTCGGTCGGCGCGGCGTAGGTCTGGGTCCGGCCAGCGGTCATGAGTACAACGTCGTCAACCATCTCCGACAACTCGGCGAGGATATGCGACGACAGCAATATCGCGGTGCCGTCGTCGGCGAGGCGGCGCAGATGATCGCGTAACTCGACGCGCGACCGCGGGTCCATGCCCGATGCTGGCTCGTCTAGTAACAGGATGGCCGGATTGTTCATCAGTGTGCGGGCGAAGCCGAGCCGCTGCTTCTGCCCGCGTGAGAGTTCATGTGCCTTCCTGTCGGCGTATTCGTTCAGGTGGACCTGTGCCAGCAAATCATCGGCGCGTGACCGCGCCGATTTGGCTGACTGCCCGTAGAGACGGCCAAAGGTCGTCAATATCTCTCGGCTGGTCAGGCTCTCCCAGGTGCCAAAGGTATCTGGCATCCAGCCGACTTGCCGTCGAAGGTTCTGGGGCGACACCACTTCGCCGTTGAACTTGATCGTGCCGGTGTCCGATGCCAGCAGGCCGGCGAGCATGAGAAGGAACGTGGTCTTGCCGGCTCCGTTGGGGCCGACCAGGCCGCAGATTCGCCCGGCCGGCAGGGTGAGGTCGGCAGCGTGGACGGCAGTGTGCCCCCGAAAAGTGCGCGACAATCCCGACGCGTCAAGTGTCATTTAGAGAATCTACCATAAACTATCGTAAATAGTCTGTGATCGAGTGGCGGACGCCTCACTGTTTCAATTCGAGGTAGTCGGGGCGCCTGAGGTAGACTTCATAACGATTGACCCGCGTTTCGACGCAGGGTCACGCGTCGTAGAACGCCTCCTTTTGCCGGATCGCACCGGCCAGATGACTTCATACGGCGAACGAATGCGCACACCTGCGCCTTCGCCATTCGATTCCTCCGGATCGTTACACCATGGCTACTGCCGTGTGTATCGGGTGAATCATGTTGCCGGAAAGGCAGTTTGAGTTTTGAGTAACACATTTGAATCCTTCGGTGTGCCCGCAGCCATCGTGAAAGTGCTTGCTGCGCAGGGAAAGAGTGAAGCGTTCCCCATCCAGGTAGACACCCTGCCGGATACCCTTGCCGGCGACGATGTGCTCGGTCGTGGCAAGACGGGGTCGGGTAAGACCCTTGCTTTCTCCATTCCGATGGCAGCCGGTCTCGCCGAGCTGGAGGTCACTCGTAAGCCAGGCGCCCCGACCGGCCTGATCCTTGCCCCGACCCGTGAGCTCGCCACGCAGATCGCCGATGTCCTAACTCCGTTGGCGCAGGCCGTCGGGCTTACTGTCACCACCGTGTTCGGTGGCGTGAAACAGACTCGCCAGGAGCAAGCGTTCCGGCGAGGGGTCGACATCGTCGTAGCCTGCCCCGGTCGACTGGAAGATCTCATGCGGCAGAAGATCGTTCGGCTCGACAATGTCGAAATCACGGTGCTCGACGAGGCCGACCACATGGCCGATCTCGGCTTCTTGCCGGTCGTCACGCGCATCCTTGCCGCGACCCCGGCCGATGGTCAGCGACTGCTCTTCTCGGCGACGTTGGACAACGGTGTCGACAAGCTCGTCAAACGCTTCCTGCATGACCCGAAGATGCACTCGGTCGACGAGGCCAACTCGCCGGTCGCACAGATGACCCACCACGTCTTTGAAGCGGCGTCCACCGCGGATAAGAATGATCTGGTGCGGGAGTTGGCGTCGGGGACCGGACGACGGATTCTGTTCATGCGAACCAAGCATCAGGCCAAGAAATTGGCCAAAAAGCTTACCGCCGAAGGGGTTCCGGCTGTTGATCTCCACGGAAACCTGTCGCAGGCACAGCGTGACCGAAACCTCGCGGCCTTCGGCGGAGACGGTGCTCGAGTGCTGGTCGCCACTGACGTCGCCGCGCGCGGCGTTCACGTCGACGGCGTGGAACTCGTTGTCCACGTTGACCCGCCAGCTGAGCACAAGGCCTACCTGCATCGTTCGGGTCGTACCGCCCGGGCCGGTAGTGAAGGCGATGTCGTGACGATCTGCCTGCCCGAACAGCGTGGTGATCTGCGAAAGCTGTTGAACAAGGCCAAGATCGACGTGAAACCGCAGCGCGTTGATGCCAAGTCGGCCGTCGTTGACGATCTGGTCGGCGAACGTGCCGCCTACGTCAAACCCGAGCCGGTTGCCGCCGCACCGCAGCGCAGTGGCGGCCGCCCGTCGGGCAACCGCGGCAGTGGTCGCTCGTCAAACGGCCGAAGCGGGGGTGCCCGCAATAGTGGTGCTCGTCGTGGCAACGGCGAAGGTGGACAGGCGCGTCGTACCGGTGGATCGCCGGAGGGACGTAATAGCAACGGACACAATGCCTCCGGCCGTCCATCGGGTGGCCAGCGGGGCGGTGCGTCGAAGGCGGGGCATCAACCCGGTCGTCGCCGCAGCGGAGCGCCCCAGGGTGCTCGACGTCCGGCCCGCCAAGGCTGAGCTCAGGCCATTCCGGCCGCGCGTAGGGCCGCCGTAGTTCCGGCTGCCGCGACGATGACGACGATCAGCGGTGCGCGCAATACGGCGGCCAATATGCCCACGGCTACTCCGATCGGCCGGGCCGGCCCGGCGACGTCGGAGCCGATGAATAGCGTGCTGGTTAACGCGACGGCGATCAGCAACACGATCGTCGCGCGTTCCAACACGGCCTCGACTCGCGGCGTTACGTCCAGGCGTGCGCGCAGTTGCGGACCGGCAACGCGAATGAGATAGGTGCCACCGGCTAAAAGTGCTATGGCACCGGCGAATTCCCATCCGGTCATTTCGACACCAGTATTTTGTCGCCGCCTAGTTCGGCGTCTTCGTCAGTTCCTCGATCGTCCGATGTGATGTGGCGTCGAGTGATAACCCATCCCAGTGGAATGCCCAGGAGGGCGAGCACGACGGGTAGCCCGGCGGTCACGAAGCCAGCGGTAGCGATGGCTACTAAGCCGCCGAATATTGCGGCCCAACGGGTTTCGCGATTCCGCAGTGCGGGGATCGCCAGTGCGAATAGGAGGGCGGGAAAGGCGGCGTCGAGGCCGAGCGTCTCCGGTGCGATCACCTGTCCGATTAGACTGCCGGTCAACGCGCCGAGCGGCCATGACGCGGCGACGCCGATTCCGCACATATAGAAGGCCCGGCGAGCGGTGCCGACGTCGGAGTGTGGTGCGGCGTAGACCGCGGTCTCGTCGTTGACGAAATGCGCCGATGCCAAACCGCGCCAACCGCGTGGCAGGTATCGTCCGGCCGACAATCCATAGGAAATGTTGCGCGCGTTGACAAGTAGCCCTGCGAGCGCGCCGACGATCGGTACGCCGCCACTGGCGACTACGGAGATCAGCACGAATTCCGACGAACCGGCGAGTACCACACATGCCATGAGGAGAATCTGCCACCAGGCGAGGCCGATGGCATGAGCCGCAGCGCCGTAGGAGGCGCCGATTACCCACATCGACGCCGCAATGACTACGACATCGCGGGGAATTGTTCTCCATACCGAACGCATGACCACTATGATGGACCTATGGACGAGATCCGTCAAGATGAACGATCGGCCGGTATGTCGAACGATCGAAGCAAGGTGAGCCCGCAACAACTCGTCGCAGCAGCTTTGAAGCGAGAGCGGACGCGGGTTGGATTGTCGATCGCGGAATTGGCCCGCCGGGCCGGCATCGGAAAGTCGACGCTGTCTCAGCTCGAAACGGGCGAGGGAAACCCGAGCGTCGAAACGTTGTGGGCCTTGAGTTTGGCTCTCGGCGTGCAGTTTTCGGCACTGGTCGACGCTCCGGCACCGACTGTCGAGGTGATTCGACTAGGGGACGGGCCGGTTATCAAGGCTGGCGATGCCGATGACTATTCGTCAACCCTGATGTCGGCCGCACGACCCGGTACGCGCCGCGATATCTACCTGATTCGAGCAGAACCGGGCCGACCGAGGGTGTCCGATCCCCATGCCCGCGGCGTCACGGAACACGTAATCATCAGCGCGGGGCGAGCGCGAGTCGGCCCGACCGGACACGCGGTCGAGCTTGGCCCAGGGGATTACATGACCTACGCGGGCGACCTGGAGCACATCTTCGACGCCCTGGAGCCGGCCACGATAGCGGTGCTGATCAGCGAGTTCTGAGGGGTGCCAGGCGGGAATGTCGGAGGTAACCCCTCGATGGTCGAGTGCCAGGCGGGAATGTCGGAGGTAACCCCTCGATGGTCGAGTACCAGGCGGCGAATGTCGGAGGTAACCCCTCGATGGTCGAGTGCCAGGCGGCGAGCTTGCGAGCCGTCTGGCGTATCGAGACCACGCAACCCGAAATGCCAACGCGCCCACCGAAATCCACCCATCAAACTCGACCGTCACTCTCGGCGGAACACCTTTCTGGACAGCCCTGGCAGTAACTCGAACCGCCCGTCAACCAGCGCCTGGCGCTTAGCGCGCGACCAACTCTGCACTCGCTTCTCCATCGCGTACGCTTCATCGATCGTTTCGAACCCCGCGTGATAGACGAGTTCGACCGGCCGTCGTCGGCTGGTGTACTTCGCACCGTCACCGGAGTTATGTTGCGCCACACGAGCATCGAGGTCCCTGGTGCTGCCGACATAGAAGCTGCCGTCGGCGCACCGAAGTATGTACATGTACCCACCCATGCGCTGACTATGACGTAGGGCACCGGATCGCGCAACGCGGTTATCAACAGGGCGTGGGGTGGCTGGCACTCTCGGGTGGGCTGTGGTGGCGATGGTATGCCGTCTCGCCGGATCTCGATACACCGATCGTCTCGCAAGCTCGCCGGTCGGCACTCGATCATCGGAGGGGGCCGTCTCGCAAGCTCGCCGGTCGGCACTCGATCGTCGGAGGTGGCTAGACCATCGCCGACGACAGCACTCCCGCTTCTAAGTCCTCGCGCAGCATCGCTACCGTCTCGGTGGAGTCGGTCTTGTTGGTGCCGATGAAGCCGGACGGTCCACGCTTGATCCAGCCGGTCACGTACATGCCCTGGATGGGCGCTTCGCCGCTGAGAACTCGGCCGCGATCGTTTGGGATCACGCCGCGCCCGTCGTCGAACGGCAGACCCGGAACGGCCACACCACGGTAACCGATCGACGTCAGCACCAGTCCCGCGCTGACGTCGACGCTGGAGCCAGTAGCTATGGCCGCACCAGAAGCGTCAATCTCGTTGATACCCAACCGAATTCCGGATACCTTTCCGTCTGCGCCGACGAGAATTTCTTCGGGCGACCGACGGAAGGCCAACCGGATTTTCTTACCAGGGCGTACGGGCCGGGCCGAGATTTCACGCAGCAGCGCGACTTTTTCCGCAGCGACGTGATCGCCCGGATGCCCTTGTGCCACCGGCAAATCGGATAATGCGGCCAGCTCAAGCGGATCTACGACGACATTGGATCCGCCATCGGCCAGACCGACTAGTTCGGGCAAGGTGAATGCCGCGACATCAGGGCCTCGTCGCCCGACGACCAGCACCTCGGACACCGCCGACGTACGCAACTTTGCCAACGCATGACGTGAAATCGAGGTGTTGGCAAGGTATTCCGGGTCCGCGGTGAGGATTCGTGCGACGTCGAGTGCCACATTCCCGTTTCCGACGAGCACGACTCGTTCATGTGACAAGTCGAAGTCCAGATCGGCGTAGTCAGGATGCCCGTTGTACCAGCCGACAAAAGAGGTGGCGCTGGCACAGCCCACAGCCTCGACGCCGGGTACGGTCAACGGGCGATCGGTGGGTGCGCCGCCGGCCCAGATGACCGCCTGATGCCGCGACCGAAGTTCGTCGAGGGTGATGTCGCGCCCAATCTCGGTGTCTACCAAGATATTCAGTCGTGGATCGCGAGCGATGGTGTCGAAAAGCCGCATGACAGTGCGAGTTTCGGTGTGATCGGGTGCGACGCCGAAGCGAGCGAGTCCGAATGGACTCGACAGGCGTTCATACATCGTGACCTCGACGCGCGGATATCGCAGTAACTCGTCTGCGGCGTACATCGCCGACGGTCCGGATCCGACGATGGCGACTGACACCGGCGTGTTTCCCGGAACACGCAGTGGCGTTGGATGATCCATCGGTGCCATCGGCAGCCGGAACTTCTGGTCGACCGGAAAGCGGACATCGCCTACCGAGTCGCCGTACTGACCGGCGTTGATGTCGAGGAAGCGTTGCTGATCATCGGGCAGACGGTGTCCGGGCTTGATCGCTCCGACCGGGCACGCGCTCACACACGCACCGCAGTCGACGCAGGTCGATGGATCGATGTACAGCATCTCCGCCGTGCCGAAGTCGGGTTCATCCGGCGTCGGATGGATGCAGTTGACTGGACAGGCATAGACGCATGAGGCATCGCCGCAGCACGCCTGGGTTACTACGTGGGGCATGGGTTAGGTCAGGCCGCCCGGTACAGGGGTTCGCTGCGGAAGCGCGACGACCGACCGTCGATGCCCATCGCCTTCCAGACTCGACGAGAAACCGGATTCATCAGGCCGCACTGATCGCCGAGCATACGTACATCGCCGAACACGTTGTGCAGGAAGGCTTTCGAGTCTTCGGACTTCCAGAAGAGGTCTTTTATCACGGCGTCCGGCACATCGAAGCGACGCTGGAATTCCTTGGGCGGCACTACGATCGCACCGCACAAGACGCGCATCACGATGGGGAAGACGAGCGACAGCAGGAACCGCTGGATACGTCCCTTCTTCGGAACGGTCTCGCGCAAGAGGTTGTGCGCGAACGAGATGTGACGCGCTTCCTCAGCGACATGCAACTGCATCACAGCGGCCATCGTGGGGTGAAGCTTGGAACCGGTACGCAGGAAGTCCTTCTGGATGTGGTCGATCGGCTCTTCGCCGCCCAGTACACCGAAGAAGAAGATCGTCGGAAAGATCGTCGACGCCAACGGCACCAGCGGTGAAATCAGTCGGTGCCCCTTCTTCGCCCCTGGCACGTCCATTCCTGAACGGTTCACGAACTCCTGAAACATCAGAGTGTGATTGCACTCTTCCTTGGCTTCGTGGGTCGTGTAGCGGAATTCCTTTGCGCCGTTGGGCAATTTGAAGCTGTATTGCATGAGGCCGCGGATCAGAATCGACTCGAATTGCAGACCGACCTTGGCGACGTTGGCCTGCCGCCACATGCCGACCTCGATCTGCTTCTCTAGCGGGAGCGATTGGTACCACTTGGAGCGTCCGATGGGGTCGGCCTCGGTCGACAGCACCCAGCGAGGATCGTTGGGTACGACCGCCATATGCGGCGCATCCCAGTCGATGTCGATGTAGGGATCGAAATTCCGTCGCACCGAGGCGTCTGACAGATCGTCGAGGAGCTGTGCGTAGTCGTCGCGCTCGTTGTCAGCGGGGGCTGGGACGTATTTTTGGGCATTGCCACCATCGAGAGTGCTGGTCATAAGCCCAACGTTAGCAACATTCATTGTCACAATCCAGGGCGGCACAGATATTTCGACGTCTCCGCAGATCAGCCCCCTGATTTACCGACCTTTCCGAACGGAAGGAGTGCCATTTCACGCGCGTTTCGTATCGCCGTCGCGACTTGACGCTGCTGCTGCGGGCTAAGTCCGGTCACTCGTCGGCTGCGGATCTTGCCGTTGTCAGAGAGGAACTGCCGGAGCAGTGCGACGTCGTGATAACTGACCGGTTCAGTGCGGCCAGCGAGAGGATTGGGGCGAGGTTTGGTAGGTGCGGCCGGGCGGAGCGGGCGTTTGGTTCCCATGTAGTGATGCCTTTCTCGAGTTACCAGCTGGATTTCGCGATGCCGGGAAGCTCGCCGCGGTGGGCCATTTCTCGGAAGCGGACGCGCGATAGACCGGCTTTCCCGATATAGCCACGCGGGCGACCGTCGACGGCGTCGCGATTGCGGACACGAGTCGCACTGGCGTCGCGAGGTTGGCGTCTGAGTTCGGCGGCCGCGGCCAGGGCGGCTTCGGGGGTCGACGTCGGATCGGCGATTATCGTCTTCAGCTCGGCGCGACGCTCGGCGTACTTTGCGACCAGTGCTTTTCGGCGTTCGTTGCGAATTATTTTGGATTTCTTGGCCATTGGGCTCAGCGCTCCTCTTTGAAGTCGACATGACGTCGCACAACTGGGTCGTACTTGCGCAGGACCAGACGGTCAGGGTCGTTGCGGCGATTCTTTCGCGTCACGTAGGTGTATCCGGTCCCGGCGGTGGATTTGAGTTTCACGATCGGCCGGATATCAGTGCTTTTGGACATCAGACCTTCTCCCCGCGCGCTCGGATCGCGGCGACGACGGCCTCGATGCCGTCGCGATCGATGGTCTTGATGCCCTTGGCTGAGACGCGCAAGGTCACGGTGCGGCCTTCGCTGGGCAGGTAGTAGCGGCGACGTTGGATATTCGGGTTCCAGCGGCGCGAGGTGCGCTTATGGGAATGCGAAACCTGTTTGCCGAAGCCAGGTTTGCGCCCGGTGACTTGGCAGTGCGCGGACATGTTGTTCGCCTCTCTCATGCGTACTTGTTAATGAAAATGATTGGCGTTAACCGAGATGTCACGTTACAGTCGATCCTGTTCAAATGGAAATCGTTTCCAACAATGGCAGTGGGAGGTTGGACATGCCCGACGACGGGCGGACGCCGGTTGTGATGGTCGCCGGACTGGATGCGCAAGCCTCGACGCGAACCGCCGATGCGCTAGTGGTCGCTGGGGTAACGCTGGTGCATCACGACTTGAGCCGGCTGGCCGAGGGAATAGTGGTCGCTACCGTTCGGTGCGTCGACCTCGACGGGAATGAGCGCGTGACAACGACAGAACTGCTGTTGGAGCATGGCTGCGTATCGTGCACGTTGAGGGCGGATCTCTTGCCGTTGCTGAGACGGCTGCATCGCCGGTCGTCGGTGGAAAGTATTGTGTTACAACTCGATCCAACGTTGGAGCCGGAGCAGGTTAGCTGGGCCATCGAGCACGTCGTGGTAGCCGACATGCCGGGCTTCACCGATGCGCCGGCTGGCGTCGACGTGACGGTTCGAGCAACGATCACCTGCGTCGATGAAGACATGTGGCTGACCGCGGCGACCGGCGACGAAGAGTTGCCGGGTTCGGTGGAAGACGACGAACGGACTCTCGCGCAGGTCGCCGTCGGGCAAGTGCGATTCGCCGATGCGCTCGTCGTCGCCGGTTGCGATCCTGCGATGCGCGAGCCCTGGGAATCAGCGCGTCTGATGGCGGTACTGAAGCGTCTGGCACCGGGGGCGCCGATGATGATCGAACTCCCGCAGCGCCGACTGACCTCAATTCTCATGGCACAGTTGATGACTGCGATCCCAGATGGAGCGCGGCGCGGTCGGGTGTCGGGGCCGCACGACCCCCTGTTGGAGGGGCAGCCTCCGCTCGACGAAGACTGCGGAGTGCGGCTGGTGGAGTTCAACTCCGACCGTCCCTTCCATCCCCTGCGGCTGCACGATGCGATCGATTCGTTGCTCGACGGCGTGGTCAGCGTACAGGGCAGGTTGTGGTTGGCCAGCCTTCCCGACGACGCGCTGTGGATCGAAGGTGCCGGCGGTGGACTACGCATAGCGGCGGGAGCGCCGTGGCTGGCGTCGATGGAACCGGACGAGCGATCCTTCGAAGATCCTGCGCGCGTTGCGATGTCGGCGTTGCGATGGGACCCCGTCTACGGCGATCGCCACAGCGCGATCGTGGTATTGGTCCACCGTCCAGATGGTGGCCGTATTCAGGATGCGTTGCGCGCGGCATGTCTTACCGACACGGAAATGGCTGGCGGGCAACAGCATTGGAACACTTTTGAAAGCCCGTTCGGCGTGTCCCATGTAGAGCCTTGCGACGACGTCGAACTTCCCGACCCCACCACCCCCATCACTGGAGAAAGGCGAAACCCATGAGCCCGCAACAGAATCTGCCTGCCCGAACCGCCGACATCGACTACCACCCGGTGATTTTCGCCGACGCGAATACCGGGAAGCAGTTCCTCACTCGTTCGACCGCGACGTCGGAACAGAGGGTGCAATGGGAGGACGGTAATACCTACCCGCTGATAACCGTCGACGTGACCAGTGACTCACATCCGTTCTGGACGGGTACGGCCCGGCGAATGGATACCGCGGGTCGGGTGGAGCGGTTCGAACGGCGCTACGGAAAGCGGGCCCGGTAGGGGAGAGCTGAAGACTGCAGGCTGGGCGCCGGCGAGGGAATATCTCCCTAGCACCGGCTGATGTCGCAGGTTCAAACCTGCGGGCTCAGCGCCAGCGAGGGGGCATCTGCCCTACGTCGCCCTACGTCGCAGACTTCAGCGGGTTCACTCGGTGTTCAGCAGCACGTTGCCCACTGACATGAACAACATCAGCGCGAGGCACAGCAGGAACCATGCCGCTCCCTGCCATACTCCCCAGCGACGACCACCGCGGTAGGCGAAATATGTTCGGACCAGCGCGGAGAGGCCGCCGACCAGCATGATCGCCGGCGCGGTGATCAATAGCGCGGTACGCAGCGCATCGCTCGACGCGGCCGCGACGATAAGGGCGGCAACAGAAAATCCAGCGGTGACGGCGCTATGCAGGATGGCCTGGCGCAGCGAACCGTCGGAGCCGCGCAAATCCGAAGGGTCGGACTGCGGTACCGACCGCTGCGGCCCGGCGTTGCTCGCTGAGTCGGAGGTCTGATGGTTACCGGCCGAATTCGTCACACCATCCACGGTACCCGTTTGCCCGTTTTACCCGGTCACCTCACCGCGACGGCGCGGATCGTCGTCTGGTGGGCAGACCAGGCTCCAGGCTTGAGACGAAGGTCCATTGCCCGACATCGGACTAACGGGCACGATGGGAGGTGGACCGGCGGCACCGCCGGAAATCCGCGGGTTGGTCGACACAACTGAGGAGTGTAGACGAAAATGGCGAAATTTGTTGTGGGAGTGGATAGTTCGGATGCTTCTACCAAGGCGGTTCGATGGGCCGCGCATGCCGCGGCCATCGAAGAAGCCGACTTGACGGTGGTATGCGCCTATGACGCGAGTGTGAGCAATTACGCTCCCGGACTGGTGATTCCGCAGGATGTCGTCGACGCGATAAGTGCGGAGGCACGTGAAACCGCCGACGCCGCAGCGAGGGTGGCCGCTGAAGCCGCCCCCGACCTTCGGGTGTCGACCACGATCGTCGAAGGGGACGCTGCCGGCGCATTACTCGAAGTCGGCAAAGACGCAACCGTTGTGGTGGGCACACGTGGCCTCGGCAGTATCCGCGGACTTCTCCTCGGATCGGTGAGTATTTCGGTTGCCGCCCACCATCACGGTCGATCGGTGATCGTCGAAGGTGAATCAAAACTCAGCCCCGACGGCCCAGTCGTCGTGGGTGTTAGTGACGACCCGGTCAGCGATCCGGCGGTTGCCGAAGCGTTCCGTCAGGCATCGCTGCGAAACGCGAAACTCATTGCGGTGCATACGTGGTCGCAACTCGATGCGGATGCGCTGCACGGTTATGGCATCGAACCCGACGCCATCGCGCGCATGTCCGACGATGCCGTCGAAGCACTTGCCGAGCGGATGGCGGGCTACGCCGCCGACTATCCCGACGTCCAGGTGGAACGTCGAGTACTGCCCGACGATCCGGCGAAAGCCGTCGTTGAAGCAGCTGGCGATTCCGCCGCGCTGATCATCGTCGGCAGCCGCGGACGTGGCGGATTCCGTGGCCTGTTACTTGGCTCGACCAGTCAGAAGGTGTTGCACCACGCGACCTGCCCGGTGATGGTGGTCCGCCAATAATGGCCTGGCACTCGGCGATACGCTGAGGGTATGGCGAAACCTCGGCGCGTGGCAGTCGCACTCGGTAGTGGCGGGGCACGCGGTTACGCGCATATCGGTGTTCTCGACGAACTCGATGCCCGAGGTTTCGACGTCGTCACGGTCTCTGGTTCGTCGATGGGCGCCTTGGTCGGCGGCCTGTACTGCGCGGGCAAACTGGATGACTACGTCGACTGGACCAGCAGATTGACCCAGCTCGATGTGGTGCGGCTGCTCGACATTTCGTTGTCTAAGCCGGGCGTAATCGCCGCCGAACGGATACTGGCTCGTGTGCGCGAGATCCTCGGCGATGTGATGATCGAAGAGTTGGCGATCCCGTTCACCGCGGTTGCGACCGACCTCAACGCCGGCCGATCGGTCTGGTTCCAGCGGGGCAGCCTGGTCGACGCGATTCGCGCGTCGATCGCGATCCCCGGTGTGATTAGCCCGCATGTCTACGACGGCCGCGTGTTCGGTGACGGCGGCATCCTCGACGCATTGCCGATCTCGCCGACGACGTCGGTGATCAGCGACCTCACCATCGGGGTGATCCTCGGCTCCGACGGCGTGCCCGACATGGGTTTCGAACCGGCCGCTGTCGACACCGGTGTCCGCCCGGAGACGATGTGGCGGCGGAGTTCGCGGACCTTTATGGACAGCGATTTTGTGCGGTCAGTCCGTGACCGATTCGGTAGCGAAGGCCATCTGCCGGAGGCGGGCACCGCCGAGTCCGCTGAGCCAGTGCCCGACGTGCCTGCGCCCGTCGTCGAGAACGAGCCGGCGGCACCTGTGGACCCAAGCGCCGCCATCCTCGCCAAGATGAGCCGATTCGATGTGCTGAGTCGATCTCTCGACATCATGCAAGACACGCTTACGCGCTATCAGCTAGCACGCACACCGCCCGATCTGATGATTCGAGTTCCTCGAAAATCAGTGCGCACCTTGGACTTTCACAAGGCTGGCGAGATGATCGAGTTGGGCCGGAGGCTTGCCGCAGAGTCGTTAGACCGGCTTGACGCCGGGAGCGGCGCGTGAACGCTGGCGTTGTCCGGCCTGGTGGAACGAGCAGTATCCCGCGAGGTATCTGGGTTCTGTTGGCCGCGAATGTCGTTATCGCTCTTGGGTATGGGTTGGTCGCACCCGCGTTGCCGTCCTTCGCGCATAGCTTCAACGTCGGACTGACCGCGGCGTCGGCGATCGTGTCGGTGTTCGCCATAATGCGGCTACTTTTCGCTCCGGCGGCCGGTCGCCTGGTCACCAAGCTCGGCGAACGCTGGGTCTATCTCACCGGTCTATTCATCGTCGCGGTAAGTACCTTCGCGACAGCATTCGCGCAAACCTATTGGCAGCTAATGCTATTCCGCGGCCTGGGGGGCATTGGTTCGACGATGTTCACCGTGTCGGCGATGGCGCTGCTGATCCGGATGTCGCCGCCGGATATTCGGGGCAAGGTGTCCGGGTATTTCTCCGCGGGCTTCCTCATCGGCAACATTACCGGGCCGCTGATCGGCAGCGCGTTGGTTTCCTACGGTCTGCGGCTGCCGTTCGTGGTGTATTCCGTCGCGTTGCTGGTCGCGTTGGGTGTTGTCGCAGTCTCGCTGGGGGACTCCTATCGGAGCGCACTCGGCGAGGGTGAAGTCCTCGAAAATCCGCTGACGCTGCGAGAGGCGTTGCGTGACAGTGCTTATCGAGCAATCCTGGCATCTAATTTCGCGCAGGGCTGGGCGTCGATGGGTGTGCGGGTCGCGGTGGTGCCGCTGATGATCACCGATGGGCTGCACCGGGACGCCGCGTGGTCGGGCATCGTGATGGCTGCGTTCGCCGCGGGCAACGTGACGGCGATCTTGTTGGCGGGCAGGCTCTCTGACGTGCGTGGCCGACGGGTGATCATGCTGCCGGGGCTCGTGGTGACCGCGGTGGCGACGGCGGTATTCGGGTTGTCAACACATTTGGCCGTGGTAATGGTGCTCTCGGTTGTTGCCGGTGCCGGCGCTGGACTTTTCGCGCCGACGCAGCAGGCGGCGCTGGCCGACGTTCTCGGCTCCCGAGCGCAGGGTGGATCAGCATTGGCCGCGTTTGGGATGGCTGCCGATTGCGGAGCCGTGAGCGGGCCCATTGTCGTGGGTTTTCTCGCGCAACAACTCGGCTTCGGGGTCGCGTTCGCCGCTACTGGCGCGGTCGTCGCGATCGCGCTGGTGATGTGGTTGTTCGCGCGGGAATCGGCTCCGGCGGTGATACTTACACCGAAGATCAACGATTGACTGGTCGCGGGCGAGAAGGAGGATGCGATGGCAGGCGGGGTGGATCGGTCTTCGACGGCGCGACTGCCGGATGAGCGCAGACCAGGTGTGCGGACCGACACCGCGCCGCTGCGTGCGGTCCTGCTGCATCGTCCCGGG
Source organism: Gordonia effusa NBRC 100432 (assembly GCF_000241305.1). Lineage (GTDB taxonomy): Bacteria > Actinomycetota > Actinomycetes > Mycobacteriales > Mycobacteriaceae > Gordonia > Gordonia effusa. The sequence continues at coordinate 18,583 of NZ_BAEH01000006.1, read as the reverse complement.
CGCGAGTTGTCACGCGCCGTGTCGGACTGCGACGCGCTGCCGCCCATCGACGCGTCATTACTCGAAGATGCCCAGCGGGCGCATGATGACTTTGCCGACCTGCTGGGAGATCGGGGCGTCGCGGTGTATTCGCTCCGCGAACTGCTCGTCGAAACGATCGAAGTCAGTGGTGCCGCGCGGATCCAAGGTATTGCGGCAGCGGTCAGCGCACGACGGCTTGGTCCGGCCCTCGCCGCGGAACTGTCCGGCCATCTACGGGGGCGCCCACCCCGGGACTTAGTCGAGATTCTCACTGCGGGAATGACTTTCGACAGCTTAGCAACATACGGCGTGGAAGAACTCGACGTCGCTTCGCTGGTACGGCAGATGTATCGGGGCACTGACTTCGTCATTGAGCCACTGCCGAATCTGCTGTTCATGCGCGACAGCTCGTTTTGGATTGGCGACCGATTTGCCATCTCGTCACTGGCTTCCGTTGCGCGAGAACGCGAATCATCGCTTGCCGACCTTATCTACGCTCATCACCCGATGTTCAGTGGCTCCCGGCGGGCGTACGGATCGCAGATTGTGCCCATCGAGGGCAGAGACGTGGTGTTGCTCGCTCCGGGCGTTATTGCCCTCGGTGTCAGCGAGCGCACTACACCGGCGGGAGCAGAATCGTTGGCGCGCAGTCTTTTTGGCGATGACCTCGCGCATACCGTGTTGGCCGTGCCGATCGACCGTCAGGTCGAGCGGCTCGATTCCCTGCTCACGATGGTGGATACCGATGCGGTATTGGTGAATTCGTTGGTGCGCGAATCCCTGATCGCCTACGCCATGCGCCCTAGTGAGGATGGCGGGGTTCGCGTCGACGCGTCGCGAGCGTTCCTCGCCGCGGCCGCCGATGCGATGGGCATCGACACGTTGCGGGTCATCGATACCCAGCCGACGAGCGTCGAAGCGGGAAATGACCTGCTCGCGCTCGCCCCCGGCATAGTTGTCGCGCCGAGTCGTGCCGTCGAGATGAATAGCCGGCTCGCCGAAGGTGGGATTGAGGTGCTTGCGATCGACGTCGGCGAGCTGGTTTTCCGTCGCGGCGGACTGCGCGGTCTGGCATGTTCGCTGATTCGGCAGTTCTAGCTGGTCACAGGCATATTTCCAACGGAACTCAGTTAACGATGGCGTACCGAAAGTCCCGAAATGTTGATTCTCCTAGGCGATCTTTGCTTGTGTATCTAGGTGGCCTTTACTGGAAATCATACGAAACGCACAGTTAATCAAGAAAGACCTTCCTCATCGCGACCTCGGGTAGACCCGTGGGTATTCGGCATCACAGCGGCATTCGTCGTAGCCTTTGTGATCTGGGGAATCGTAGCGTCCGATAGTCTCAACAACGCGACCGGCGAGGCGCTCACCTGGATCACCGACAATCTGGGCTGGCTGTTCATTCTCGCCGCCACCGGATTCGTCATCTTCGCCCTATTCCTGGCACTCAGTAAATACGGCAAGATCCCGCTGGGGCAGGACGGTGAGAAGCCCGAATTCAGAACCGTCAGTTGGATCGCGATGATGTTCAGTGCCGGCATGGGCATCGGTCTGATGTTCTTCGGGTCCTATGAACCGCTGCGGCATTTCATGTTCGCACCACCGGGAACCAGTAGTCGCGACGTGGGCATTGCGATGGCCACGACTATGTTCCACTGGGGGTTCCATCCGTGGGCGATGTACGCGGTGGTGGGTCTGGCGATCGGCTACAGCACGTTCCGGCTCGGTCGGGGACAATTGCTTTCCGCGGTCTTCGCTCCGATCCTCGGCCATCGAGCAAACGGGCCGGGCGGCAAGGTGATCGACATCTTGGCGATCTTCGCAACGCTTTTCGGTACGGTGGCATCCCTCGGTTTGGGGGCCTTGCAGATCGGGTCGGGTATGCAGTCCGCCAACTGGGTCAATGAGCCGAGCAAGTTGCTCTTGGTCGCCATCATCGCGATCCTCACCGCAGCCTTCGTAGCGTCGGCAGTGTCGGGCGTGGCCAAGGGAATCCAGTGGCTGTCCAACATTAATATGGTGCTGGCGCTCATCCTGGCGGTCTTCGTATTCGTGGTGGGGCCAACGGTATTCATCCTCAACCTGTTGCCGACCAGCCTCGGCGCCTATGCAACCGATATCACCACGTTCTCCGCGCGGTCGTCGGCGACCGTCGATGGTGACGGCCAGAGCTGGCTTGCGGGTTGGACCATCTTCTACTGGGCCTGGTGGGTGTCGTGGACACCCTTCGTCGGCATGTTCCTGGCGAAGATCTCCAGGGGCCGCACGATTCGGGAATTCGTCATCGGAGTGATGGTGGTACCGAGCACGGTGTCGTTGGTCTGGTTCTGTGTGTTCGGTGGCGCTGCGATACGTCAGCAGGAACAGAATAAGCTGCCCGGCGTCCCGGACGGCATGACGGCGAAAGCGTTTGACGCGCTGTCGGATTCGATCTTGTTCAAGGTTCTTGACACGCTGCCTTGGTTCCCGATAGCCGCCGGGCTGGTCATGTTGTTGGTCGCGATCTTCTTCGTCTCGGGTGCCGACTCGGCATCGTTGGTGATGGGTACGCTCTCGCAGCGAGGAGTGGCGGAGCCGAGTAGATGGGTGACGATTTTCTGGGGTGTGTTGACCGGTGCCGTAGCGGCGTTGCTGCTGGCGATACGAGAAGACGCGCTCAATGGAATCAAACAGATGGCGATCATAGCGGCCCTGCCGTTCATTGTGGTCATGATCGGTATGTGTGTCTCGCTCTACATGGACCTGCGTAAGGATCCGCTGGTCGTCGCACGAGAAGAGCTGCTCAGCCAGGTTGACCAGCACATCAGGACGCAGGCGCAAGAAATCGCCGGGGACGACTTCGGGCAAACCGATCAGGCCACGTCGGATATCGATACCTCGGAAGTGACTGTGGCCGGGTCGTCGAAAGAGTCGTCGGGCACCTGAGTCCAGTCCGGCGTCGTCGCATAGCAAAATTCTGGAGATAGTCCGTCGGCCTGGGGCAACTTACCCTTGGTCGGTTGGCTATCTCCAGAATTTTGGGAGGGGCAGGAGTCGGCGGGGCAACCGTTCAGGTCAGCCGCGGAGCCCTATCCCCAGCTCGGCAGCCAGATCTGCAGGCGCCAGGTCTCTTGGCTGATCGGGGCTCCAGTCAGAATCGGCCACAGCCACAGGAAGTTCGCTATCACCAGGCCGGTGTAGAGACAGACGACCAGTATCGCCAGTATGTGACGCTCGGGTCTTCGGGACGCTGTGCGTGCGGTTGCCGACAAGATGTCACCACAACAGAGCGCCAGGCCCATCATCAGGAACGGTGCCATCGCGGTGGCGTAGAAGAAGTACATCTGACGGTCGAGGTTGGCGAACCACGGCAGGAAGGCGGCGCCATACCCGACGAGGACCGCTGCGTAGCGCCAATCCCGTCGCATGATCATCGCCCACAACGCCCAGGCGAGCATCGGCAGCGCGAGCCACCACATCGCTGGCGTGCCCACCAACATCTGTGCGCGGATGCAGTCGCCGTTGCCACATTTATCCGGACCGGTCTCGATGGCGTACAACATCGGCCGCAGTCCCATCGGCCATGTCCACGGCTTGGACTCCCACGGGTGATGGTTACCCGCCGAATTGGTGAGTCCTTCATGGAAGTTCAGGATGCTCGACTCGTAATACCACAGTGAGCGCCACGCCGCGGGAATCCAGGACCACGGGCCGTCGAGCCCGACGGTGTTACCCACCTGATAGCGGTAGACCGAGGTTTCGCTGTTGAACCAGGGGACGAACGACACGAGGTAGATAACTACCGGCATCACGGCCAGACTTAGCCCCGACGGCACGACGTCGCGTACCAGCGTGCCGACCCATGGTCGCCGAACTTGATAGGCGCGTCGGGCCGCGACGTCGAAGCCGAGCGCGAGGATGACGAAGAAGATGACGAAGTAGATGCCCGACCACTTGGTTCCGCAGGTCAGGCCCAGCATCACACCGGCGGTGAATCGCCACCAACGAAAGCCGAGCCGCGGGCCGAACTGGCTGTCGTTGATCCGCCCTTCCAGGTACACCTTATGCATACGTTCGCGCATTTGGTCGCGGTCGGCTATTAACGCGGTGAACGCGGCGAGCATGAAGAACGCCTGGAAGATGTCGAGCATCCCGAGGCGCGACTGGACGACCAGCACGCCGTCGCAGATGGCGAAAATTCCGGCGAGCGCACCGATCAGCGTCGACCGCGACATCCGGCGTACGACTACGTAGATCATCATGACGATGCCGATGCCGCACAGGGCGGGCATGATCCGCCATCCGAGCGGGGTGTAGCCGAATACAGATTCGCCGATCGCCAGCATCCATTTGCCGACCGGCGGATGAACCACGAGGCCGTAGGCGGGGTTGTCTTCGATCCAGTTGCCGCCGGTCAGCACCTGCCACCCCTGGGGGACGTAATGCTTCTCGTCGAAGACGGGGGTGCCCTGATCGGTCGGGTACACCAGTGACCAAAATCGCGTCACCGTGGCCAGAACCAGAATCGCGATGCCGACGCATCGACCGCGGAAACGGTCAGTCGGACCGAAGATCGGGCGCGGAATCGCCCGTCCGGGTCGATTGCCGAGATCGGCTGAGGTCCCCGTTGAACCCGACGTCGACGAACCGGGCGCGGTCGAGTTTGCGTCCAGCACGGCGGAAGTCACCCAACCGATCCTAGAGGTCGAGACCGCGCATAGGGTGGACGACATGACTTCGTCGACTGCGGGCCGATTGATTCTGGCCGCGACGCCGATGGGGCAGTACGGCGACGCATCACCGCGACTGCGACAGATGTTGGCCGGCGCCGACATCGTCGCGGCCGAAGACACCCGACGCGCCCGAGCGCTCGCCGCGGGCCTCGATGTCACTATCGGCGGACGGCTGATCAGCTATTACGACCAGGTGGAAGCGGCGAGAACGCCGGGACTTGTCGAGGAGATCCGCGGCGGCGCGAACGTTTTGGTCATCACTGACGCCGGTATGCCCTCGGTGAGCGATCCGGGATTCAAACTTGTCGCCGCTTGTGCCGACGCCGGGTTGACCGTGACGTGTTTACCGGGGCCGTCGGCGGTGACGACGGCGTTGGCAGTGTCGGGGTTGCCGTCTGAACGGTTCTGTTTCGACGGCTTCGCGCCGCGAAAGCCCGGCGCGCGGACCGCGTGGCTTTCAACCCTGGCCGCCGAGCCGCGGACAGTTGTGTTCTTCGAATCGCCGCACCGATTGGCCGATACGTTGGCCGCGGCGGCGAAAGTTCTGGGTGAGAGTCGTCGGGCTGTGGTGTGCCGTGAGCTGACTAAGACCTATGAGGAGGTCCGCCGGGGCGATCTGGCGTCGTTGGCACAGTGGGCGGCTGGTGGAGTTCGCGGCGAGATCACCGTCGTGTTGGCGCCCGCCGTGGCCGTCGAGGCCGACCCGGCAGACCTGGTGTCTGACGTCGAGGCATTGGTCGCCGAAGGACTTCGCCTCAAAGATGCGTGCGGGCAGGTCGCGACTGCCGCAGGTGTATCGCGCAGGGAGTTATACGAGGCGGTTTTGGCGGCGCGGGGGTAGGAGTTCGGTTGGTCGAGTGCCGAGGTGCCCTGCCGCTGGTCGAGTGCCGAGTAGCGTTAGCGACGAGGTGTATCGAGACCCGGTGAGTTGTGTCGGAAGGTGTTGTACGGCTTGGTCTTTCGTCTTGCAGAGTCTCGATACACCGCTCGACTCGCAGGCTCATCGGGCGGCACTCGACCATCAGGTGGTAAGGCGCCCTGCCGTGCTAGCGACGAGGTGTATCGAGACCAGGTGAGCAGCGTCGTTCGAACGCCACAATCGACGATGCCTTGTCCAGGCATTCCTGCCATTCTCGCTCTGGATTCGAGTCGATCGTGATCCCGCCGCCCACTCCCAGAGTGGCCGACCCGTCGGGCGAGATTTGGACTGTCCGAATGGCTACATTCAAGTCCAGCTCATGGTCGGGGCCGGCGAAACCTATTGCCCCGCAATAGACTCCGCGCGCCTGCGGCTCCCAATCGGCGAGTAGCTCGCACGCCCGGATTTTCGGAGTGCCGGTCACCGACGCCGGCGGGAAGGCGGCATCGAGGAGACTCTCGTTGCCTACGGTGTCGTCGAGGGTTGCGCTCACAGTCGACACCAGGTGCCACACCCCGGGGGCGGGGACGACCGAGAGCAGATCATCGACCGTGACTGAGCCGATCTGCGCGACATGTCCTAGATCGTTGCGGACCAGGTCGACGATCATGATGTTCTCCGCGACGTCTTTAGTCGACGCGCGCAGAGTTTCGGGATTCCCGGACGCCGCGATGGTGCCTTTGATCGGGCTCGACGTCACCTGTGCGCCACGGCGGGATAGGAACAATTCCGGTGAGAAGCTAGTTACCGCACCCCAATCACCTTGCAGGAAAGCAGCTTTGGCCGGGGTAGTGGCGGATGCGAGGTCGACGAAGTAGTCGAGGGGTGAGCCGTCGAACTGCCCGACGAACTGCGTACACACGCACGCCTGATAGATCTCGCCCGCACGGATCGCCTCGAGACATTCGGCGATGGCCGCGACATGCGGCGCCCGTTGCGGGGGCGTCCACGATGCCGACCAGGGCGCTTCGTTAGGCGGAGTTGTGAAATCGGCTGCGGTGTCGATGCATTGGGCAAGCCACGTAGGAAGTGGCCGATCGTCGACGTGACGGTACTGCCAGTGGCCGTCACGCAGTAGCAGCACATCGTCAGACAGTCCGCCCACGACGTCGGGCAGTGGCGACCGCTGCGCGTGTACGCCGAAACCGTGGTAGCCGAACCAAAACCGTTGCGGGCGGTCGGGTATCGGCATTCCCGCGCTCAGACTCACCGATGGTGCGATAACGGCGTCGCTGCCAGCCCAATCACCGATCAGGGCGGCGGGACCGGGTATCCCGCGCGCGCGAGTGTGGTCGTCGAGCGCGGTGAGGAGCTGGAGTGCCGACGGGGTGTCAGTCATCTGGGCTCGGTGCGCGTAAGGCGGGATATGCGTTGGCGGGGTTGGTTATTCGGGTCGCGGGGTCTCGATACACCGGCCGACTCGCAGGCTTGTCGGCCGGCACTCGACCATCGGAGGTGGGGCGGGTTCGACAAGCGGGGGTGGTCCCCTGGTGGTCGAGTGCCGAGGAGCGCTAGCGACGAGGTGTATCGAGACCCGGTGAGTTTGTGTCGGAAGGTGTTGTGTGGGTTGGTCATTCGGGTCGCGGGGTCTCGATACACCGGCCGACTCGCGGGCTCGTCGGCCGGCACTCGACCATCGGAGGTGGTCGCACTCGACCATCCACGGGTCGCCGGCACTCGACCATCGGAGGTGGTCGCGCTCGACCATCGGGGGTGGGGCGGCACGACTTACACTTCGTGGCGGGGGAATACCGGCGATGGTTTGGGCAGTGCGGTGCCCGGAGCCAAACGTGTTGCGGTAGCTGTGAAGTCGCGCTCGTCGGGGTCGACTACTAGCAGGTCGAGCAACTTTCTGCACGACGTCGGCATCACGGGCTGCGCCAGTAGAGCGACGATGCGAACCACCTCGGCGCACACGTAGAGCACGGTGCCGGTGCGCTCGAGGTCCGTCTTGGCGAGCTTCCACGGTTCCTGCGCGGAGATATAGCGATTGGTCTGCGCGAGTGTCGACCACAGCACGTCGATTCCCAAATGGATTGCCTGGTCGTCGAAATGACCGCGCATCTGATCCAGCAGCCCGTCCGCACGCGCTAAAAGGTCAGTGTCGTCGGAGGTGAACGTGCCCGGCTCGGGCACGACGCCGTCGAAGTATTTGACGATCATCGACAACGTGCGTTGAGCGAGATTGCCGAATTCATTTGCCAGGTCGGCGTTAATCCGCGCGACGATGGCGTCAGCGGAATACGAGCCGTCCTGCCCGTAGGACACCTCGCGGAGGAAGAAGTAGCGCACCGGGTCGAGGCCGTATTCGTCGATGAGCGCTTCCGGCGCGACGACATTGCCAATCGATTTACTCATCTTCTCGCCCTTGTTGAACAAGAAGCCATGTGCGAAAACGCGTTTCGGCAATTCGATGCCCGCGCTCATGAGAAAAGCCGGCCAGTAGACGCAATGGAATCGGATGATGTCTTTGCCGATGATGTGCAGATCGGCTGGCCAGTATCGACTCAACGTCTTTTCGTCATCGGGGAAACCGACGCCGGTGAGATAGTTGGTGAGTGCGTCGACCCAGACGTACATGACATGGTCGGGGTGGCCAGGAACCGGAACGCCCCAGTCGAATGTGGTCCGCGAGATCGACAGGTTGGTCAGGCCACCCTTGACGAAGCTGACCACCTCGTTGCGCCGAACGTCGGGGCCGATGAACTCCGGATGGGATTCGTAAAGTTCCAGGAGCCGATCCTGGTATGCCGACAGCCGAAAGAAGTAGGTTTCTTCCTCGGTCCAGGTCAGTACGTGGCCGGTGTCGGACGCGATGCGATTGCCCGCGTCATCGGTTGTGGTGTCAGCCTCGGAGTAGAAGGTTTCGTCGCGGACGTCGTACCAACCGGCGAAGTTGTCGAGATAGATGTCGCCAGCATCGGCCATCCGCTGCCAGATAGCCTCCGATGCGCGCTTATGGTCGGCGTCGGAAGTGCGGATGAACCGATCGAAACTGGAGCCGAGCCGTTCCTGTAATACCTGAAAGCGATCGGAATTGCGATTGGCGAGGTCGGCGGTCGCGATGCCCTCGGCCGCGGCTGTCTGCTGCATCTTCTGCCCGTGCACGTCGGTACCGGTCAGGAACCGGACGTCGTATCCGTCTAGCCGTTTGAACCGGGCCAACGCGTCCGCCGAAATGTATTCGTAGGCGTGTCCGATATGCGGGGCGCCATTGGGGTATGCGATCGCGGTGGTCAGGTAAAACGGCTTGGACTGACCGTGTGAGGCGGCGTTGGCGTTGGCATTCGACATGATCGTCTTATCGTAGCGGGGGAGTGATCGCCGATCGGAATGGAGGCGAAGCCTCGAACTCCTTCTCGCGATCAACCCCCGGCCGCTCCTATTCGGCTACTGGCTCTCGCCGATAGGGTTCGCAGCCGACCGGCGCCTTGGGCGGGTCGGTGGTGACGATGGTCGGAATGTCGAGGTTCACCGGTCCGTCTGCATCGAGGATGAATTGTTCACCGTGATGCGCGAGCTGGATCGGCGGCCCGTCCATCAGGCGGTAGGTCGCCTTATCTCGATCGATGGCGACGACGATCTTCGAGTCACGGACAACCATTCGGAACGAGAGGTACGACAACCGGCTGGGTAGTCTCGGCGCGAAGGTGATCTGACCACCGAAGTCGCGCATGCCGCCGAAGCCCGCCACACAATCCATCCACGCGCCGGCCAGCGCTGCGATATGCAGACCGCTGCTGACGTTCTTGTGTAGATCGTGGAGATCAGTGAATACCGACTCGCACATGAGGTCGTAGGACAAGTCCAAATAGCCGACCTCGGCCGCGACGATTGCTTCACAGCACGCTGACAGCGACGAGTCGCGCACGGTCAGCGGGTAGTAGTAGTCGAAGTTGCGCAGCTTCTGTTCAGGGGTGAAGGCATCGCCGCGGGTATACATCGCGAATACCAAATCGGCCTGCTTGACGACCTGCTTGCGGTACAGGTCGTAATACGGATAGTTAAGTAGCAGTGGGTATTTGCCGACCGATGCTTCGAAATCCCAGGCGCCCAGATGGGTGAACGACTCGCACTGTTGATGGACTCCGAGTTTGTCGTCATAGGGGATTACCATCGCATCCGCACAGGAAACCCAGTGCGCCACTTCATTATCGGTCACTTCCAACTCGGCCGCGACCTCGGGCCGACGTCGTACAGCGGCGACGGCGTCACGCAGATTCTGTTGTGCGGCAAGATTTGTGAAGATGTTGTTGTTGACAATGGCGGTGTACTCATCGGGGCCGGTCACACCATCGATGCGGAATCCGCCGTCGGCGTCGTGATGGCCGAGGCCGGCGAACATCCGAGCCGTCTCCACCAAAAGCTCCACGCCGCACTCGGTTTCGAACTGTTCATCGCCGGTGGCACGCAGGTAGCGCGCGGTGGCATTGGCGATATCAGCGCTGACATGGACGCCAGCGGTACCGGCCGGCCAGTAGCCCGAACACTCGTCGCCGTTGATCGAGCGCCACGGGAACATGGCACCGGGTTGCGACAACTCCTGGGCGCGGTGCCGTGCCTTATCCAAAGTTGAATGGCGCCAACGTAATTCCTCGCCCGCCGACGCCGGCACCGTATAGGTGAGCATCGGTAGCACGAACGACTCGGTATCCCAGAACGCGTGGCCGTCGTAGCCGGGACCGGTGAGACCCTTGGCCGGGATGGCGCGGGACTGGCCCCGGGCGCCGGCCTGCAGCACGTGGAACAGTGCGAAGCGAATCGCCTGTTGCAGTTCGGGATCGCCGTCGAGCTCGATGTCAGCGTTATGCCAGAAGTCCTCCAGGTACGCGGCCTGGTCGGCTTTCAAGTCCTCCCAACCGGTTTCGACGGCCATCGCCAATGCTGCGTCGACCTGGGCGCGAAGGGCAGGCACGCTGCGTCGTGCCGACCAGCCGTACCCCATGTACTTGGTCAGGACCAGTTTGGTTCCCTGAGGCACATTCGCGGCAACGGTCAGGCGTGCCAGATCGCCTTCGGCGCGAACGAAAGTATCTGCACGGTCGGGGAATTCGATCTCGTGGTCCATACCCGCCGCCATATGCAGCCCGGACTTCTTGGTGTGATGCACCAGCACGCCCCAGTAGTTGCGACACTCGGCCATATCGGAGACCAGCGGGGCATCGAGTGCGGCGGCCAGGCGGGGGTCGCTGCCGGGCGGCGCTACCGGCTCGTTGGCCAACAGGTCGGACTGCAGCACCAGCTTCATGTCCTCGCCGATGGGCTCCACCTCGTAGCGAATCGCGGCGATGGTGCGCTTGGTGAACGAGACCAATCGTTCCGACTTGATTCGAACGGTACGGCCGGTAGGGGAGGTCCACAGTGTCTCACGACGCAGGGTGCCGGTCCGGAAGTCAAGTGTGCGTTCATGTTCCACGGTGGTGCCGTACCGCAGGTCCATCGGCTCGTCTTCGACGAGGAGTCGGATGATCTTGCCATCGGTTACGTTGACGACAGTCTGACCCGACTCCGGATAGCCGTATCCGCTTTCGGCGTAAGGCAATCCGCGCAGTTCGTAGAAGCCGTTCATGTAGGTGCCCGGCATGTCGACCGGTTCACCCTCTTCGAAGGAACCGCGTAAACCGATGTGTCCGTTGGATAATGCGAACAACGACTCGGTCACCGACAGCATGTCGACATTGAGGCCACGCCAACTCAGCTGCCAGGGGTGAATATCGAAACCATGATCGGGTGTCGTCATCGCGACCCTCCTTCAAGTAGCTGATCGAGATCGGTGACGACGACGTCGGCACCTGCGGCGGTCATCGACGCGGCTTGAGTACCGCCGACACGGTCGATTCCGACGACGTAGCCGAACTTTCCGGCGACGCCCGATTCGATACCCGACAACGCGTCTTCGAAAACCGCTGCCTCCGATGCCGATACGCCCATCAGCTCGGCGCCGAGTAGATACGAGTCGGGTGCGGGCTTGCCGGGCAGACCGCGGCGCGCGACCTCCAGGCCGTCGACACGCACTTGGACGAACTTCGACAAGTCGGCGGCATCGAGGACCGCTTCGCCATTCTTCGACGACGTGACCACCGCGATACCCAGCCCGGCGTCGGCCGCAGCCTGCAGGTAGCGCACCGATCCCGGGTATGGCGTCACACCGTCCCGTTCCAGCAGAGCGAGAAACTGCTCGTTCTTACCCTCCCCAATCGCGTCGGCAGTGGCGTCGTCGGCGGCGATGTTGCGCGAGGCCAAGAAGTTACGCACACCGTCGAGGCGTGGCCGGCCGTCGACATAGTCGAGATAGTCCTGCTCGGTGAACGGACGGTAAACCTCGCCCGTGCTCGACTCCGCGCCGCTCGCCCGCTTGGACAGGAATGCGTCGAACGCTTCTCCCCAGGCAGTACGGTGCAACACGGCGGTGGTGGTCAACACACCGTCGAGATCGAATAGCGCTACTTTGATCGCATCTGGCAAACCCAACACTGCGCAAACGCTACCTGTCTTCGATGGATCTGGCGCGCTATGGCTGGTGGGGTGTCTCAGTGCGTGGAAAACCGTATGCGCGGTTGGCCCGAGCCGTGCCAGCATGGCGGTCATGCGACGTAAATTTGCTCAAGTCGATGTGTTCACTTCGATCCCGATACGGGGTAATCCGGTAGCCGTGGTGCTCGACGCGACCGGACTGTCCGACTCCGATATGGCCGCGTTCGCCCGGTGGACCAATCTTTCGGAGACGACATTCGTCCTGCCTCCGACGGTTGACGGCGCCGACTACCGCTTACGTATCTTCACGCCGGTCGGCGAGCTGCCATTCGCAGGTCACCCCACCCTTGGCTCGGCGTACGCCTGGCTCACCTCCGGTGGCACGCCGAAGGGACCGGGGATCGTGCAGGAATGCGGCGCCGGGCTCATCGATATCCGCATCGACGGTGACCAAGCTGGTCATCTCGCGTTCGCCGCACCGCCGCTCATCCGCAGCGGTCCCATTGACCAGGCGCTGCGGACCGAGATAGCCCTCGCGCTTGGCATCGGTGTCACCGACATCATCGATGCGGCCTGGGTTGCCAATGGACCCAACTGGATCGGATTGCTACTCGATTCGGCGCAGCGCGTGCTCGACCTGGCGCCGGATATGGCGGCATTGGCCGATTACGAAGTGGGTGTCGTGGGACCATACCCGAATGCCGCAGTGGGAGAACCGAACTACGAAGTTCGTGCCTTCGCTCCCGGACAAGGCGTTCCCGAAGACCCGATCACCGGAAGTCTTAACGCGGGCCTGGCGATGTGGCTGCGCGCCGCACATGGTGCGCCGGCGTCGTATGTCGCGGCCCAGGGGACGGTGCTGGAGCGGATGGGACGCGTTTACGTCGACGACGACGGTGACCGCATCTGGATCGGTGGCCAGTCGACGACCGTTGTCGATGGGTTCGTCGAGTTCTAAGTCGGGCGGACGCTAGCCGGGCCGGGACAACGACGGATCGTCGGCGCCTGGCAGAGTAGGCCGGGTGAGCAAGAGTCGTCGTCGTGAGCCGCCACCAGATCCGACGCCCCTGCCCGGACTCGTCGACTCCCATACGCACCTCGCCGCGTGCGGAGGTCGCGATGCCGAATCCGTGCGCGGCATCCTCGACCATGCCGAGCGCGTCGGTGTGCGTGCCGTGGTCACCGTCGCTGACGACATGGTCGACGCACGCTGGGCCGTCGCAGCCGCGGAATGGGACGAGCGGGCGTATGCCTCGGTCGCATTGCATCCGACGCACGCGAATGATCTCAACGACGAGACCGCTGCCGAATTAGAGCAGATGGCTACGCACCCACGGGTCGTGGCGATCGGCGAAACCGGGCTCGACTATTACTGGCCGGGCAAGTCTGACGACTGTGCCGACCCGGTGGTGCAGAAGGATGTCTTCGCCTGGCATATCGACCTTGCGAAGAGGGCTGGCAAGCCGCTGATGATTCACAATCGTGAGGCGGACGCGGATCTCCTCGACGTTCTGGCCGCCGAAGGGGACCCGGCGACCGTGATCATGCATTGCTTCTCCGGTGACCGAAACGTTGCACGCGAATGTATCGAGCGTGACTACTATCTCAGCTTCGCGGGCACTGTGACCTTTACCAATGCTTCAGAGTTGGCGGAAGCGTCGAAGTTGGTGCCGGAAAATCGGTTGCTGGTTGAGACCGATGCGCCATTCTTGACTCCGCATCCCTACCGTGGCCAGCCAAATCAGTCCTACTGCCTGCCGTTTTCCGCGCGCGGGCTGGCCGCCATCCGCGGCGTCGACGATGTCGAGCTCGCAGCGCAGTTGGGCGAAAACGCTTGCAGGGCGTTCAGTCTTCCTTTGCAGTAACTGCGCGTGTTCGTTACCATACTGTGATCCGTCGAAACCTCTGAGTGTCATTCGGGGGCCGGCCGAAGACTGTCGTCTAACCAGGGTTGTCACAACGTGTCTGTCGTTTCAAAGATCAATAGCTCTCAGTCAAACCGCGCGCGACTCGCCGTCGGCGCTGTGGCGTTGACCGTCGCGGCAGGCGGCGCGATGGGCGTGGCCATGCACAAGACCGTCACCCTCAACGTCGATGGCAACCTCGAACACGTCTCGACGATGTCGATGTCGGTGGATTCGGTCTTGCGATCGCAGGGATACGCACCTGCTACCGGTGACCTCGTTCTCCCGGCCGGCAACTCGAAACTGCATAACGGCCAGGTTGTGACGTTGAAGCGGATGAAGTCGGTCACCCTCGACGTCGATGGCAAGCCCAAAACCGTCCGGACCACCGCTTCGACGGTGCCCGAACTTCTCGCGCAGTCCAATCTCGGCGACTCGGCGACAGATAGCCACTTCCCGACCTTGCCGACCAACGGCGCGGTCGTGGACGTGACGCTTCCCAAGAAGGTCAAGCTGACCGACGGCACGGTGACGTGGAGTCCGGATGTCGCGGCGAAGACCGTCGCCGATGTGCTGGAAGCAACCGGTAAGCCGTTGGCTCCAACCGACAAGGTGTGGCCAGCCGCATCGACCCCGGTAAAGGCGAATATGGCCATTCGGGTCACGCGTATCCGGGTCTCGGAGACCTCTCGAGTTGAGGCAGTCGCGCCGCCGCAGATCCAGAAGAAGGATCCCAACCTCATCAAGGATCGTAAGGTCGTCGTGAGCCCGGGCAAACCGGGGCAGGCGCGGGTGACCTACGAGGTCACCACGATCAACGGCAAAGAAGTCAAGCGCAAGAAACTGGAATCGCAGACGACCACCGAACCGGTCGCCGCGACTGTTCGGGTTGGAACCAAGCCCGGCGCTCCCTATGTGCCACCGGGTTCGGTTTGGGATGCCCTGGCGCAATGTGAGTCGACCGGCAACTGGGCCATCAACAATGGCAACGGGTTCTACGGCGGAATTCAGTTCGACGCCGGCACGTGGCTTCGCTGGGGTGGTGGCAAATATGCGCCGCGAGCCGACTTGGCCACACGCGAGGAGCAGATCGACATCGCCAAGAAGACCCTCGCCGCACAAGGTTGGGGCGCATGGCCAGCCTGCTCGTCGAGCCTTGGTTTGCGCTGAGTACCGACGGGTTACCTCGACTGCTCGGTCCGGCCCAGATTCGTTCTCTCGCAGCCGAATTGGGCGTACGCCCCACGAAAACACTGGGGCAGAACTTTGTGCACGACGCAAATACGGTGCGCCGCATAGTTTCTGCGTCCGGAGTCGGCTCTGACGACATCGTCTTGGAAGTCGGACCGGGGTTGGGTTCGTTGACGTTGGCGTTGCTTGCCGTCGCGGGATCGGTTGTCGCAGTGGAGATTGACCCCGTTTTAGCTAAGCGACTGCCAACCACCGTTGACGAGTTCGCGCCGAGTCGGCGCTCTGACTTCACTGTTGTGCTGGCCGACGCGCTGAAGGTGACAGCGGCAGACCTGCCGACCCGCCCGACGGCGCTCGTCGCCAATCTGCCCTACAACGTGGCGGTTCCGGTGTTGTTGCATCTGATGGCTGAAATTCCCACTCTGACAACGGCTTTGGTGATGGTTCAGGCCGAAGTGGCTGATCGGCTGGCGGCCGAGCCGGGAAGTCGCGTCTACGGTGTGCCAAGTGTGAAGGCTCGCTACTACGGGACGGTTTCCCGTGCGGGTGCGGTGGGCCGCAACGTCTTCTGGCCCGAGCCGAAGGTCGAGTCCGGCCTGGTGCGGATCGAGCGCACCGACACCTATCCCGACGACGCCGATTTCCGACGCCGGGTCTTCGCCGTGATCGACGCGGCATTCGCGCAGCGTCGGAAGACATTGCGCGCGGCGTTGGCTGGCTGGGCGGGCAGTGCGCCCGAGGCGGAGCGTCGGCTGCGCTCGGCCGACATCGAGCCGAGTACCCGGGGTGAACGTCTGTCCATCGAGGATTTCGTCCGGCTAGCGCAGGTCGAGCCGGCGTAACGCGTCTGGTCCCGCATAAGGGTGCCTGCGTTAAGCTGTATTCCCGTGTCCCCATCACTTTCGGCGGTCCCCACTCCGATTACCGTGCATGCTCCATCGAAGGTGAACCTTCACCTGGGTGTCGGGGCGTTACGCGACGATGGCTATCACGATCTGACCACCGTATTCCAGGCACTTTCACTCGGTGACGACATCAGTGTGACTACCGCTGACGAACTGACGGTCTCGACGACAGGTGAGGGAGCGGACCATGTGCCCGACGACCCGACCAACCTCGCCGCACGCGCGGCAATCGAGTTGGCGGCCTGGGCCGGTCGTGATCCGGCGGCGGCCATCACCATCAGTAAGCAGATTCCGGTCGCGGGCGGAATGGCCGGTGGCAGCGCCGACGCGGCCGGTGCGCTCGTAGCCCTGGCTGCGCTGTGGAATCTCGATGTCGACCGGGAGACACTGAACACGATCGCCGCGAAACTTGGTTCCGACGTGCCGTTCGGGCTGCACGGTGCGACGGCACTCGGCACCGGTCGGGGAGAACGGCTAATCCCGATCCTGTCGCGCGGACAGTTTCACTGGGTTCTCGCTCTGGCGCGGGAGGGGTTGTCGACGCCGGCCGTCTACGGCGAGCTCGACCGCCTGCGCGCGACTCGCAGTGACGACGCCGACCACGAAACGCCGTCACCCGACGATCTACTGCAAGCACTCGCGGCCGGCGAACCGTCACGTGTTGCGACGTTGCTGCACAACGATTTACAGCCGGCTGCCCTCTCGCTTCAGCCGACGTTGCGTCGAACATTGCGGGCCGGCGTGGATGCCGGAGCGTTGAACGGCGTCGTTTCGGGTTCTGGCCCCACGTGCGCCTTCTTGTGCGCCGACGAAGCCGCGGCAGTCAATGTGGCAGCGGAATTGTCGGGTGCCGGAGTGGCCAAGGGGGTACGAATCGCGTCCGGGCCGGTGCCCGGCGCGCGCGTGGTTTAGTGGGCGTCAGCTTCCAAAAAGCGTTGAGCGCGTTGCCATAACGTCGTAGCCCGGCGATCGAACCGTTGTACCGATTGAGGTCGACTCGCGTCGGCACACCGGCTAGGCGACCGTGATCGGTGAACTGCCAAAACGTCCAAGTCCGCCAGCCACCGCGCGGCATTTCCGGCGCGGCCTTGCCGTTGTAGGACGCGATCCACAACGGGTGGTCGCCGAATTCGCGGGTGCCGCCCATCGCGGTGTTCCAGAAGTGCGGATAGGTATAGATGATCGTCTTGCGATGGGTAATCGCCTCGAGTGTCCCGAAGAACTCCCGAACCCACGCGGCCAACGCGCGTGGGCCTAAGCCACCGGTCGCCTCTAGGTCGAGTACCGGTGGAAGGTCGAGGATGCCGTTCTGGCCGAGCACCGTCGTCGCGTAGAAGAGTGCCTGTGCCGTCGCGGATCGCGACGGATCGGCGTAGTGGTAAGTGCCCCGGATCAGACCGGCGGCCCGCATAGACAGGCTGTCGGGGACGAAGTATGGGTTGACGTACCAAGTGGATTCGGTTGCTTTGACCATCGCCAGCTGCTGGCCGGCGGCGCGGACGGCGAACCAGTTGATGAATGTCGAGCCCGGATGCTGATGGCTTGAAACGTCGGGTCCGACCTGCGGCGCGGCGGTTGCCGGCGCGGCCGTACTCAGAGTCCCCGCCGCGATTGCGGTAGCAGCCAGTGTCACCAACGCTCGATTTCGGATGGATTCGCGATTCACCGTCTCGACAGTACGCAACAGTTACAAAAGTGGCAGAAGTGAACGACCTTCGTTATCCACCGCTTATCTACCGGTGGCCGGGCCGCAATCGAGTTCTAGCCTGGCCGCTTGCGCTTCGACGAATTCGCCGACCAGCGTCGGTTGGATCAACGGAAACAGATGGCTGCCCGACTCGACGAGGGTCAACCGCGCATCCTGAGCGGCGTCCAGGAATCGGCGCTCATTTAGCCGGAACAGATCCTGCGAGCCATTGAGAAACTCAATCGGCCCGGGGTACGCGGCAACTGCGACGAGTGCGTCGAACACAGCGAGGCCATTCACCACGTCGCGGATCGAATGCAGCGAGAGTCCGCCGGCTTCCATGTCTTCCGACACCTGGCGTCCAACAGCGAGGCGGGTGAGGAACTTACTGATTGCCGCCGCTTCCTTGGGGAGAAATCTAGTTGCGGCGCCGAATATCCGGAACGGCGCGGCAAGCAGTCGAGTCGGCTGGGTGGTCGCGCACATCACCGTCAAAGCCGCCACGGCATTCGAGTCGCGCGCGGCGGTTGCCATCGCCACGTAGCCACCGAGCGACATACCCGCGACCATCGCGCGACCGCCTACGTCATCGATGGCTGCTAGTACCGCGTCGACCGCGGAGTCCATGGTGAAGACTTCGTCGCTGCGAGTGCCGTGCCCAGGAAGGTCGGGACACCGCGTTTCGCGGTCCGGGATCGCCGTCGCGATTCGATGTAGGGCCGCTCCGCTGACTCGCAGGCCATGCACAAGCACGACCGGCAATGGGT
>NZ_BAEH01000007.1 GCF_000241305.1 Gordonia effusa NBRC 100432 | reverse complement strand
GCAATAAGTTACGCAACGATTGCGCCAAGGTCAAATCCAGTGGCGCCGGCCGTAAACCGACAGAAAACCCCATTTCAGCGCCCTATCGGTCAGATCGTAAAGCGTGCGGGACCGCCCAAATGACTTCGATGGCATTTATGACCTGCGTTACACTTCGGCACGTTCGTACCGGTTTGCGCAGATCAGCCCCAATAGTCGCGTTACAGACATCTCCGGCTACCCATCCTTTAGGACAGTAAGTACGGCCGGTTGGGCAGTTCCGTTCATCGGCGCTTGCCTCATAGCGTCACTATATGGCCAGATACTCGCAGATCAGCGCCCAGTGTCGGACAACATCCGTCCCATCGCGTGGGGTGTTTCAATGGCGCCGAGCCTCCGGCGAACTGGTGATCACGCACGACCTCGATGTCACGGCAATCAGCGATGCGTCCATGATCGCCGGTCTCCTTACTCTCATCGACGACGGCGTGCTGGTCGGTCAGCGTGAATTCGAGGCCGCAGCTGTCGCCATCGTGGAATCGATTCCGCATGACGACCCGTGGGGCTGTTTCTATCGCAATACTCTGGACGAACTGGCGGATCAGACGTCGCCCTTCGCTCCCGTCCATCGGCGCGCGCGGGCCGAGATCGTCGGAGACAGCGTTCTGGAAGTCGGCTCCTGCTTCGGCTTCTTCGCACTGGGGTGTGCACGCGACGGTCTCGACGTGACCGCGTGCGACCTTTCACCTGGCGCGGTGTCGATGCTGTCAGCGGCGTCACGCGCGCTGGGTATTTCGGTGCGCGCCAGGGTCGGCGACGCGCGCGCCCTTCCTTTCGCCGACGACGCCGTCGACACCATCACCCTCATTCATCTGCTCGAACACCTCGACGACGCCGGCATCATCAGTGCCCTCACCGAAGCGTTACGCGTCGCACGACATCGGGTAGTGGTGGCGGTTCCCTTCGAAGCTGAGCCGAGCCCCCATTTCGGACACCTGCATTCACTCGGCGAAACTGACCTTCTGAACTGGGCCAGTTCGGTAACTCATGCTGGCGCACGCATCGATGTCAACCACGGCGGCTGGCTGATTCTCACTCCGCTGTCCACCGGCGCGAGCTTCCGTCAGATCAGTCCGCGCTTGCTCGCCGTGTAGACGGCGTCAGTCCGCTTGGACACTCCGAGCTTGCGAATGATGTTGCGGATGTGGAACTTCACGGTCGACTCCGAGATGAATAGGGTCTGCCCAATCCTCTTGTTGGAGAATCCCTCCGCAAGGAGTCGAATCACTTGCCGCTCGCGGTCGGTGAGACTCTGCGGTGTCGGCGCTTCCCCCGATACCGCACGAAGGACAACCGACGTGCTTCGCGGATCGAAGGCACTGCCACCCCTCGACACGGTCTCGATGGCACGGACCAGTTCGGTGGTATCGACATCTTTTACGACATACCCGCGAGCACCCGCCTTGACCGCGCGAACTACCAAGTCGTCATCGAGAAAGGTGGTCAACACCAGCGAGGACACCGCCGGCCATCGACGCGTTAACTCTGATATCAGCGTCAAACCTTCGTATTCGGTGCCAACCGCAAGCTTGAGGTCCACCACCACGACGTCCGGCGCCGTCCGTTGAACCTCTCGGTACGCGGTGGCAAGCGAATCAGCCTCACCAACTACTTCGATCGCGCCGTCGCGTTCCAGCAGCGAACGCAAGCCCTGTCGCAAAATCGCGTGATCATCGACGAGCATGGTGCGGACCGGCGGTTGTATCATCTTGGCGCCCTTCAGATCTGCGATGTCGGAATGTCGACGGCGATCCGGATGCCGCCAAGCCGAGAGCGGCGGATGCGGAAGGTGCCGGCGTGCTCGTTGACGCGGGATTCGATATTGGCCAGGCCGCGATGTCGCCCCGCGAGATCACCACACGATGCCGCTCGCATGACCCGACGCAAATGTGCCGGATCGCCGTCGCCATCATCATCGACGGCGAGCGCGATGTCGTTCTCACCGTAGGTCAGTACGACACGCGCGGTTCCTGCCCCGGCGTGTACGGCAGTGTTGAACAACGCCTCCCCCGCGATCCGCAGAATCGAGTGTTGCACCGCATCGGGAACATCCCGCACGCGTCCGACGACCCGAACATCGGTTCGCAGGTCGGCGGGCATATGCATCGAACAGAGCCCGTCAAGCACCTCACCCAACCCGGTATCACTGGCCGCGGGCGCCTGGTTGAGCGCGTAGATCACCGACCGCAACTGCTCGACGGCATCCTTGGTCAGCGTGCCTGCTAACCGAAGTCGTTGTGCGGCTTGCGAATCCGCGTCGGGATAGTCACCGCGCACCACCTCGATCTGCATGCCGGCCGACAGGACCGATTGGGTAACCGAATCGTGTAGTTCGCGAGCGATCCGTTCACGTTCCTCGGAGACGACGCGCTGGCGCATGGCCGCGGACAATTGCCGCTGAGTCAACTCCAGTTCGCGGTTGCGGGCAACGAGATCGGCGGCCTGTTCCGTCACCTGCTCGTACGCGGCTTCCGCGCGGGCCACCTGATGTCGACTCTCTTCGAGCAACGCGGCATTGAGGAGGGCTACAGCGGCCTGCCGCGCCAGGATCCGTAACACCACCAGATCGGCTGAGTCAACGATCTTGTCTGCCGGGGTCCAGGCGGCCAGGCCGCCGACCACCCGTTCATCCAGTTGGACTGGAACGTGTAGATGGTGTTCGGATACCAGCGGCTTACCCGGCTCGTGCATCTGATTGCGCAAGATGTCGTTGAGTCGGTTGAGCACCTCATCGGGCACATCTCGCGGTGGACTCGCGATCTCAACGCCCTCGAACGCGTGGACGGTGCCGTCGCCGGTCAGCATCAGGTGACGTGGTCCGGTGCGGCCAAGTTCGCCATCACCAAGCGCGAAGACCACCCATTCAGCGTCGAGATGCTCCTGCACGGCCCGAACCACTGAAACGACAAGGGTTTCCGGCCCCTCCGCGGTCTGTACCAACGCCCGCGAGATCCGGTCCATCGCGCCGATCACGCGGCCGAGCCGACGCTCAACGCCGCGGTATTGCGCGTAGTGCGATCCCTTCACCGAGTGCAGACCGACCAACGAATCCAGCATGGCGTCCCCCGCCCGATCTGCAACCGGCCCCGGACCGGCTTCGCTGCGCTGGTCCCCTTCGATCCGGCCTCTACGGGCGCGCCGAGTCATAGCGCGGCGCGGTACAGATTCTCCACCTGCACCAGGGTCGGTTGACGTGGATTGGTAGTCATGCAGGCGTCGGCGAGCGCGTGGCGGGCCAACAGTTCGACATCGTCGAGCCGAACTCCGAGCGAGACCAACGAGTCCGGCAAATTTACCCGTCGCGCCATCGCCGCGACCTCCGCGGCGAGCAGGTCAGCTGTTCCCCGACCCGTCGACGCAGGCGAAATCCCTATCGCCGCAGCAAGATCCAGATACGGATCGGCGTCGGTCTCGGCATTGAACCGGATCACATGTGGCAGCACGACCGCGTTGATCGCGCCATGCGGGGCGTCGCACAGCCCCCCGACCGGATGGCTCATCGCGTGTGCCGCACCCAGAATCGCGTTGGTGAATGCCATACCGGCCTCCATCGAGGCGAAGGCCATGTCATCGCCGGCCGTGACATTCGAAGGATCGTCCACGAGACGCTCCAACGCGGACCATACCGTCGAAATCGATTGCAGTGCATGACTATCGGTCAGTCTGTTGTGTGCGACCGAGGCGTATGCCTCGATGCAATGAGTGATCACATCCATTCCGCACTGCGCCGTCACCTGCGGTGTTACCGTCGCAAGCACTCGCGGATCGATCACTGACACGTCGGGCACGAGGCTGCGCCCGATAATCGTGACTTTGGTGCGCCGCTTCACGTCGGACACGATGCAGAACTGTGAGACATCCGCGCCGCTGCCGGCCGTCGTCGGCGCCGCGACCAATGGCGGCAGTGGACTCACCGCACGATCGATGCCCTCGTACTGCAGAATATGTCCGCCGTTCGCCGCGACGATGGCAACGCCTTTGGCGGCATCGATCACCGATCCGCCACCCAGCGCCGCGATCCCGTCGCATCCGCCATCGTGATAGCGCTCGTGAGCGGCCGAGATCTCCTGTGCGCGAGGGTTGGGCGACACGTCAAGATAGGAAACAGCTTGCAGCCCAGCCCGAGTGAGTTGATCGACCAGTTCGTCGTACCACGGCGTTTGTTCGATCGTCCGGTCGGACACGATCATCAGCCGCCGCATTCCCAATGCGGCCGCGGTGCGCGGAACCTCGGCCAGCGCTCCACGACCCACGATGATCTCGGGGGTGTGAAACTTGGCGATGGAGCTCGTCACATCCTCACCGTAACGCGTTCCCCAACTCATCGGCGCGGACTGCCAACTCCGCGCCATCACGTGCGCTAATCACTCCCGCGCACGTCTGCGCATACGCGCCGAGCGCGCACCCTCGCTGAGTCCAATAGCGCGAGGGTTCCGGCGTCACCCAAGCCACCCGATGAGCTCGGCCGCACATTTGCGAAAAGAGGTCAATGCGCGGGTCGAAGGCATTGCTGCGCGCGTCGCCCACCACGAGGATCGACGTGCGCTGAGTGATCAGATCGCCGAAGTCGCCGAGCACACCGGCCCACATCTGGCCGTAGTCGCTGGTCGCGGAGAGATCGAGGCCATCGGCCGAAAGGACCGCTGCCAAGGCGGTGTCCGCGGTCGCGGACCGGAGCGCAGCGGTCACTCGTACCGGCCGATCCACAAACGCGACGACCTCGCACCGACTGCCGAAACGATGCAGAGTCTGCGCGAGTCGCAGGATGAACCCCGTCACCGGACGCACCGACAGCGAGACATCGACCACCACCAGCAGTCGCACCGGCCCCGGATGTTCTCGCCTGCGCCACAACCGAACCGGCACACCATCGGTCGACACCGACGAACGCATCGTGGCCCGGATATCGAGCAGACCGCGATCAGCTCTGCGCACCACTCGGCGCGGCGCACCACGCATTCGCTGCACCAACCGGTGGCAGGCTCGGTCGATGTCCGCCTGATCGGTACTGACATCGGACGATGCATCATCGCTGGTAGCCGTGACACCCGCGGCATCCAGTCGCGCGGCCAGAGCATCGACGAACGCTCCGAGTGCACGTTCCAGGTCGGCACGTCGCACGTCATCGAGATCGTCGGCACCGTCGGTGCCGTATGCGGTCCGCGCGTCGTAGCGGTTAAGCGCGGCGAGAATCGTTGCGGCATCGGATAATCCGAGCTTCGCCCCCTGGACGCGAGTCGCCGCGCCGACTATCTCACCCACACTCGCCGAGTCTGCTTCGTCGACATCAACCGTGTATGTGACACCGCCGGAGACGGCCTCGGAATCCTGATCAACGTCAAGCTTCTCCACCCCAGCCGAGACACTGAAGTCGTTCTCCTCGCGATGCGCGCTTTCGCCGTGTCGCTCGCGCGCATCCGGATCGTCGGCCATCAGGTCACCGATCTCGTCGGTATGTTCGTCGGCACCGATCATTCGTGCCGCACCTTCGAAGTCGTCATTCCACTCGAGGTCGTCAGGTAGCGCGGCTGCTACACCCCGGGGGCGGGGCTTGTCCTCATCGTCGGCTGAGTAGGCGTGCAGAAAGTAGATGTCGAAGGCCTGGTCGAAGCCGTCGGATTCGTGCGTGTACTTCACCGAGACCGCTCGCAACCCGGACCGTAGCGAATCGATGTCGCGACCTCCGATAATCGCCATCACGCGACGGATCTCGATTACCTCCGCCGGCGAGACTCGAACCCCGAACGTCCGCAGGACTTGACCGAAATGCACCGCGAAGAGGTCGATAATACCAGGTCGGTCGTGAGCCAACACGGTCGTGCTCGCTCGCGCGGCTCCTGGCGACACACTCATTTCAGTGCGCGAGCGCTGCGCGCACGTCCGGCTCCGAAAGCACGCGCTGTCACCGATCCAGCGGGGGTGCTGCCATCGACGCCGATCGACTCGTCAGCGAGATTGTCCGAGGCGGCCATCGCGCGCTCCGCGATGTCGTGGTCGGAGCCGAATTTGATCATGAGACTCAACAACGCGCTGTCGAGTCCGTCCGTCGATCCAGCGGCCCGCAGATGAGACGCGGCCCGCGCAGCATCGATCACTTCCGCTATCGACGGCGATTTACGCAACGGGAGATCACGCAAGCGTCCGGCCAGCGCGACAACGTCGGCGATGACGGACTCCTCGACGTCGGGGGCACGCACCGCGACGATTTTGCGTTCACGTTCCGGCGACGGATACGCGACCTGGAAGTGCAGGCAACGACGCTTCAGCGCGGGCGATAATTCACGAGTGTCGTTGGAGGTCAAGATAACCCACGGAGATGATCGAGCCGTGAAGGTACCCCGTTCGGGAATCGTCACCTGCCGCTCGGCGAGAACTTCCAGCATCACCGCTTCCATCGCCTCGTCGGTTCGATCGATTTCGTCGACGAGAAGCAGCGTCGGAGTCGGGGACATAATTGCCGACAGGAGAGGACGCGGAACCAGGAAGTCTTCGGAATACACACCGACTTGAGTCCGGGCTAGCGCCACAGATGCCTCGGAAAGCGTTGCATGCGTGGCCAATTCGCTGCTGATACGGTCGCGCAACATCTGTACGTGCAAGAGCTGGCGCGCATAGTCCCACTCGTAGAGGGCTCGCGATTCGTCCAATCCCTCGTAACATTGCAGACGAATGAGGTCGCGGCCCGATGCGGCGGCAAGGGCCTTGGCTAATTCGGTCTTCCCGACGCCCGCCGGCCCCTCGAGTAGCAGCGGCCGGTCAAGGAGAGTCGCGAGATGAACCACAACGGCGAGGTCGTCGTCGATCAAATATCCCTGTGCCGACAAGGCCTTGGACACATCATCGACGGCATCGAAGGTGGTACGGGTCATCGGATGAGCTCCTGACGAGAATAGTTGGTAGAGAACGGAGTTGGGTTGCGAGGTCTCGATACACCCGACTCGGCTAGCGCCTCGCCGGGCACTCGACCAGCGGGAGGCGCTCGCCGGCGCCAGGCCGGGCACTCGACCAGCGGGAGGCGCTCGCCGGCTCTGGCCGGGCACTCGACCAGCGGTAAGCGTTCGCCGGCGCCTCGCCGGGCACTCGACCAACGGGAGGCGCTCGCCAACGCCAGGCCGGGCACTCGACCAGCGAGGCGCCCGGCCTGCGGAACGACCGACCTAATAGCTTCCGGTGAATGCGTGGGTCACCATCGGAATCAACGACTCGACCGTCGACTCACGCGGATTGCCCGGCGTGCACCAGTCGTCCATCATGTGTTCCGCGATCGCCTGAATCTGCTTGTCCGACGTGTCCATCTTGTCGCCGCGACCCTCGTACTTACCGGTGTTCATCCGATTCTTCTCGTAGCTGTTCACACTCAGCTGACCGAAGTTGTCGGGTATCCCCAGATCCTTCGACAATCGGATCGCCTCTTCGACGGCGGCGTCGGCGGCTTGCACCTTCGTCATCTTCGAGGTGTCGACTCCGAGTAGAGCCGCGATGTCGGCGTACCGCTCGAATCGCGACGGCAGGTTGTATTCCCACACACGAGGCAATGCGATCGCGTTGTTCAGGCCGTGGTGGCTGTCGTAAAACGCGCTGACCGCATGAGACAGCGAGTGTACTAGGCCAAGTCCGCCCGAGTTAAACGCTTGTGCCGCAATATATTGCGCGTGCATCATTCCCGAGCGAGCTTCAAGATTCTTCGGATCGTATACGGCAGTGCGCAAGTGATCACGGATCAGCTCGATCGAGTACTTCGCATTGCCCAATGAAGGCGCGAAATCCAATCGCGAGACATACGGTTCACTCGCATGCGCGAGGACGTCGAATCCGCAGAATGCGGTGAAGTGCTCGGGGCACGTGTAGTACAACAGTGGGTCGTCCATCGCGAGGTCGACCAGGCAGGTGTCGTCGAAGGCCACCCACTTGTGCGGGTTATTCATATCGGAAGTGTCGGTGATGACATAGGCCCACGATGTTTCTGATCCCGTGCCCGCCGTCGTGGATACCGCGATGTGCTTGGGGTTCTCCTTGTTGGTGGCTTTGGAGAAGCCTTCGAACTCGTTGATATTGCGCCCGTCGTGGGCAATGACCATCCGTGCGCCCTTGGCCGCGTCATGACTCGATCCGCCGCCGACCGAGATGATGCCGTCACATTTCTCCGACTGATAGAGCGCCGCGGCGTCCATACAGTTGTAGTCCTTGGGGTTGGACTCCACTTGATCGAAGAGCACAACATCGACACCCTGGTATTCAATTTTGCCGATAAGTTCTTCGATGATTCCCGAGCCGCGTAGGCCGGTCGTCATCAGCAGGGCACGGGTCATACCGAGGTCTTTGGCTTCGACACCGAGCATGTCGTGGGCGCCGACACCCAGCTTCGCCTTCGGGAAGGGGTGGAATTCTTTGATTGGGAAATCCCAGATCTGATTCAGCTCAATTGCCATTGGGGGTCACTCCTCGTGCCGTGTTGTTTCGGTCACATTCCAGAGTGTTTGCTGAGGTGACGCCGGTACAAGAGTCCCCAGCCCGGCGTCGCGAAGATACAGCCGACGGGTTAGCCGGGTACCTATCCCTTCGATCAGTGTCGGTGTCCCGGCCGTCGGGTGGTCATTCGAGGCGAATCAGTCGACAACTCGCTCGATGGTCCCGCCGAGCGAACGCAGATTCTCCACGAAATTCGGATAGCCGCGGTCGATATGTTCGACGTCGTGCACCTCGGTAACGCCATCGGCGACCAGTCCGGCCAAGACCAGGCCCGCGCCCGCTCGAATATCGGATGACCAGACGGGCGCACTCGATAGTTGCTCTATGCCGCGGATAACCGCGTGGTGGCCGTCGGTGCGGGCATCGGCCCCCAGGCGAACCATCTCTTCGACGAACCGGAAGCGAGCCTCGAAAACATTCTCGGTGACCACCGACATGCCTTCGGAAATCGCCGCCAACCCGATGGCCATCGGCTGCAAGTCTGTCGGGAAACCGGGAAACGGCAGCGTCGAGACATTCACCGCAACCGGCCGTTGCGCCTGACGGACCCGGAAACCGTCATCAAACCGGTCGACCTGCGCTCCGGCATCGACCAGCTTGTTAAGTACGAGCGACAGGTGCTTGGGATTGACCCCGCGGACGGTGACATCACCGCACGTCATCGCAGCCGCGATCCCCCAGGTCGCGCCGACGATACGATCGCCGACCACGCGGTGGGTGGTTGGCGACAGTCGATTCACGCCGGTGATGGTCAGCGTCGATGTACCCGCGCCGTCGATGATCGCGCCCATCTGCTGCAGCATCTCGCATAGATCGACGATCTCCGGCTCGCGAGCGGCGTTGTCGATGGTGGTGACACCTTCGGCGAGTACCGCGGCCATCAAGATGTTCTCGGTGGCGCCGACGGACGGGAATTCCAACGCAACCGGCGCCCCGATGAGCGAATCGGCCTGTGCCAC
>NZ_BAEH01000008.1 GCF_000241305.1 Gordonia effusa NBRC 100432 | reverse complement strand
GACCAAGTCAGCGAGTCGGGAACGGCCATGGATTCGGCCGGCAAACCAACGCCTCGTTGGCCTTCATGTCGGTGTCGAGCGCGACGATCTCGCGATTGGCCGTACCGAAGGTCTGCTGCATCATGATCGGCGCGAGCGCACCGTTTTCCTTACACGGCTGATGGGCTTCATAGCCGATGCCGTGTCCGGTCTCATGATTGACGAGGTACTGCCGGTAGCCCATGTCGTCGCCTTCATACGACCGCGCGCCGCGCACCCAACGCGCCTCGTTGAGCGTGACGCGCTTGGTCGGCGGATAGAAGCACGACGTCTCGAGTTTGATCTGGTAGCCGCATAACTCGCGAGCGGTATTCGACGATGTGAGCGAAATCCGCAGGTCGGGTTCACCGGAGTCGATTCGGCGGAAGGAAACTTTGCCATCGCCGGTCCAACTACGCGGGTTCGCGAGGGTGGCGTCGACGAACTTGCCGAAACTCCGGTCACCACCGAAATCCGAGCCGTTCAGGCCGTTCTCCACCTCGACGGTATAGGTGTAGATCTGGCCGCTGGTCCCGACCCGAGCGGTGGTCCCGGGTACCACGTGGAAGGTCTTCTTCCCGGTGCGAGTGAACGGCCCGCCGGCCGGCAACGCGCCCATCGGCAACGCAGCTTCGGCGATTGTGCCGGTCGGCGCACCGATTGGTTTGGACTCCTTGGTGACGTCGGTATTGCGCGCGGCCGGATCCGGGGTGGTTTCCGCGCCGTTGCCCTCGGTTTTGTGCTGCTGCACGGTGACGATGATGAGAGCGATGGTCAAGACCACGAGGACCGGAATCGCATATGCGCGCCAGCCGTAGGTGCTGACAAAGCGTCCGAGCGCGGTCTGCTTCTTGCGCTGGGTCTCCCGCTCGGACCGGTTGCGCCCGCTATCGTCGGTTGGATCCCAACGCGCACGCAGCGGCTGGTCGGGACGGGGACGTCGCGATCGCGATTGCTCCGCATCCGCCGTCGGACGCGACGAACCGCCGGTCGTCGGGGCGTAGGATGGACCGGAATGCGGGGTGTGCTGATTACTCCCGCTAGGGCCGTCGTCGGACTTCTGCTCGGGTCCGGTCGAACCATCGTCAGTTCGGCTCACGCGTTAACCTTCTCACAACCCCCGGTAAATGCCGGGGAGGGTACCTCGTGTCTTGGCCGAGGTTCATGCGCCCAGCGACAGTTGGTGGCCCCCTAGTAATCTGATCCGCATGTCAACCACAGCCAGTTCGCAGGCGGGGCGTAGCGGCGCTCGGTTACCGCGCAGCGCCCGACGCTTGCAGCTGTTGGACGCCGCCAGCGAGATCTTTGTCGAACGCGGGTATCACTCGGCCGGCATGGACGAGATCGCGATCCATGCGGGCGTGAGTAAACCCGTTCTCTATCAACACTTTCCGTCGAAACTCGATATGTATATCGCGGTTGTTGACTCACATGCCGAGAAGCTGGTCAGCGATGTCAACAGCGCATTGTCGGGTACCACGGACAACCGTCAACGTGTTCGGGCCGCGGTACAGGCGTTCTTCGATTTCATCGATCAGGATAATTCCGGCTATCGGCTGATCTTCTCCTCGGACGCAATGGATCCCGCGGTGATCCGGCGAGTCGAGGGTGCGACCGAAGCATGTGTCGACGCCATCTACGGGTTGGTCATGCACGATTCGGGACTTGATCCGTATCGCTCTCGCATGTTGGCCGCCGGCCTCGTCGGCGCGAGCCAGGTCAATGCTCGTTATTGGCTAGAAGCCCGCCGCCCGATCGACAAACAAACCGCGGTCGACACCACCGTCGCACTGCTCTGGGGCGGGCTATCGGCGGTCCCGATGCACGGCTTCTCCGAGGGTAAATCCGGCCAAACGCCATCCGCCGACGATCACTGATCGCCGGCGGAAGTCCCGAAAGTCGTTGCGAATAAAGGTTTTTTGACGCTCAGGCCGCGCCGAAGCCGACCTTGCGTGTTTCAGATTTGCCGACCTCGACGTAGGCGACCTTGGCAACGGGGATGACAAACCGCGCACCCTTTTCGTCGGTGAGCGTCAACAATGCCTGCTTGCCACCGAGCGCGTCCTCGATCGTTTTGTAGATATCGTCGCTGGAATCGGTGGACTGGATGGTCAGTTCACGGGGGCTATCGGTGATACCAATCTTAACTTCGACGCTCATGTCACCCAGACTAGTT
The DNA here is from genome assembly GCF_000241305.1 of Gordonia effusa NBRC 100432. Taxonomy (GTDB): domain Bacteria; phylum Actinomycetota; class Actinomycetes; order Mycobacteriales; family Mycobacteriaceae; genus Gordonia; species Gordonia effusa. Next base: position 34,871 of record NZ_BAEH01000008.1, on the reverse strand, counting down.
CAGAACCTCACCGGTGAGTCACTCACTCCGCTGACAGCGAAAGCGGGATTCATCCCAGACCGAGGTCGGCCATCCGCTTCGCATGTCGCTCCGAGATCGAATCGAAGAACCGAGACACCGCCTGCAGATCGCCGGAGCCCTGGAAGAGCAGGTCGGTGACGTCCTCTTCCGCGGCGAGTACCCATTGCGCATGTGTGATCGCCTCGCCGAGCAGCCGACGCCCCCAGAGCGTGAGCGGCCCGCGCAGATCGGGTTCGGCCTCGATCTTGCCGCGTACTTGGTCGATAGCGAACAGCGAATTGTCCGTCTGCGCCATCACCCCTTCGACGACGGCTCGCGGGCCCGGCGGCAACATATGAGCGAGCTCAAGGTAGAAGTCAGCCGCCAATCCATCGCCGACATATGCCTTGACCATCGCTTCGTACCAGGTTTTTGGGTTGGTCGAGCCGTGATAGCGGTCGAAGACGTCCAGGTAGTCGCCGATCGCCTGGATCGGGTCGCCGCCACGCTGCTCTACCTGCTCGGCGAGTTGATCGAAATGCCCCATTTCAGCGCTCGCCATCCGCGCGATGGCCACCCTGCTGCCGATGTCCGGCGCCATCGCCGACTCGGCGATCAGTCGGGTGTAAGCCGCATACTCCCCCGCCAAGAGCACAGCGAACAGTTTGGCAATACCTTGCTCGACTGCCGCGTCCGATTCCGACTTCACCGGTGAACTCTCCGCCATAGTGCTAAATGGTAAGCGAGGGACGGCCGCGAGGTTCGGCCAAGTGCCCGGCAGACCCTCCGAACGGATCCGCCAACCGCGGCACCGGTGTTCACCAGCTACAATGGTCGGCGGCGTTGATCACCGCCGATACGCTGCGCCTGCGTTCTCCGCATTGCGAGCCGCGTCGAGAGTGACGATGCCGAATATTGTGCGCGCACACCTGAGCTTGCTCGACCAGCGCCCCGACGTCGGGGCGCCGCCGCGAGTCACACCGCATACTTGCTGGCAGGGAGCCTTTATGTGCGTGCGAGTGCACCTAGGAAGGCAAGACGCCACATGACAAATACGACCACCGGAAATCCCGCGCCACCCGGCGACGACGTACAGACCACCATCGTCGATGAGGAGCATGTCGCACCGACATTCGCCGAACTCGGCGTCGACGACCGAATTGTCTCGGCACTGGCCGACGACGGCAAGACCAACACCTTCGCGATCCAGGAACTGACCCTCCCGCTGGCCATCGGCGGCAGCGATCTAATCGGTCAGGCGCGTACCGGCATGGGTAAAACCCTCGGCTTCGGGGTGCCGCTGCTGCAACGCCTGGTGACTGCGAGTGACGCCGGGAGCGCAGCGAGCGGGTCACGTGATGCTGCTACACCGTCAGGCATTCGCCCCCTCGACAACACACCGCGTGCACTCGTCATCGTGCCGACCCGCGAGTTGTGTCTGCAGGTGACCGGCGATCTGGAGGTCGCCGCCAAGAAACTCACCGTCGAATTGCCCGACGGTGTGGTCCGGCCACTCAAGATCACGTCGATCTACGGCGGCCGACCGTATGAGGCGCAGATCGCCGAGTTGCAGGCCGGCGTCGACGTTGTGGTCGGTACCCCGGGCCGGCTCCTCGACCTCGCACAGCAGGGGCATCTCATTCTTGGCAAGGTCGCGATCCTCGTCCTCGACGAAGCCGACGAGATGTTGGATCTCGGCTTCCTCCCCGATATCGAACGCATCATGTCGGCATTGCCCGAGGCTAATCCTGAGCGCGGTGACTCCCGCCAGACGATGTTGTTCTCGGCGACCATGCCGGGTCCCATCGTTACCTTGGCGCGGACATTCCTGCACCGCCCCATGCATATTCGTGCTGAACACGCCAATGATTCGGCTGTTCACGAGCGCACCACGCAGCATGTCTATCGCGCCCATGCCCTAGATAAGGCAGAGTTGGTTGCCCGCGTGCTGCAGGCAACCGATCGCGGCGCGACGATGATTTTCACCCGCACCAAGCGGACCGCCCAGAAGGTCGCCGACGACCTCGCCGAACGCGGTTTCGCCGTCGGCGCGGTACACGGCGATCTCGGCCAGGTGGCACGCGAGAAGGCGCTCAAGAAATTCCGCGACGGAACGATCAATGTCCTCGTCGCCACCGACGTCGCCGCCCGCGGCATCGACATCGATGACGTCACCCACGTCATCAACTATCAGTGCCCCGAAGACGACAAGACATATGTGCACCGCATCGGCCGCACCGGACGCGCGGGACGTACCGGGACCGCGATCACTCTGGTTGACTGGGATGAGTTGCACCGGTGGGAACTGATCAACAACGCGCTCGGCCTGGGCGTACCCGATCCGGTGGAAACCTATTCCAGCTCTGAGCATTTGCGCGAAGAGCTGAACATCCCGGCCGATGCGACCGGTCGCGTCGGCGCTCCCCGCGCGACTGAAGGCGCCCCCAAACGTCCGGACGTCAAGCGGGAGCGGGGCGATGCCGAGCGCGCGAAACAGCGCAGCAACCGCCAGCGACGTCGGACCCGCGGCGGTCAGGGCTCCGGCAATGGCGAGGCCGATGACAAGACCCCTGCGACGACGGCAGCCCCCGACGACAACGCATCCGCGAATACCGAAGCCCCCTCCGGCGATGGCGCACCGCGAAAGCGACGCAGGCGTCGACGCCGTTCGAACGACACGTCGTCGACGACCGGCTCGGCCCCGGCCGACTCCGGTAGCGTTGCGGGCGGCGAGTCGGCGACCTAGCCCGGCCCGCGAATTGGATTCGTAAAGGGCAACTTTGGTCTCACCGGAACGCCGGCACCCGATCGACATCGCGGTGTCGCTGTGCATCGTCGCCGTGCTGGCGGTCGTCGGCGTCGCCGTGTGGTGGTTCAGCCCCGCGCGACACACCGAGAGCCTGCCGGCGAGCCGGGATGCGCCGCTGGTCGTCGAGCCGGAGGTCGCCCCCGAACGATTCGTCGAACGTTGGACGGCACCATCACCGGCGTCGTCGGTGCCGCAGACGGCGGAGTCGGTGGTCCTCACCGGCGCCGACGGCACCCTAGCCGGCCGAGATCCCGCCACCGGCCGGGTCCTCTGGCGATACACCCGCAACCTGCCGCTATGCGCGATCTCCGCCTGGGGCAGTGCGAGTGATGCCCTCGCCGTCGGGGTATATCAGAATTCCCGCGGGTGCGGCGAGGTGACCACGGTCAACGCCGCCTCCGGTCGACGGCAAGGTTCGCGGTCGAGCCTCGCCGATAAGACGATCCGGCTGGTTACCGACTCGGGCTATATGGTTTCGCAGGGCCCAACTCGGCTGGAGACCTGGGGAAACAACTTGGTCCGCGGCATCGAATACGGCCGCGTCGATTCTCCGGTGAAATTCGGGGTACAGCCGCATCAGGGCAAACTCTGTCTGATCCATTCGTCGGCGATTGCCGGGTCCCGGGTGGCGGTCATCGAACGCTGCGACAATGAGCCCGGGTTCCGGCTCACCGTGCTCGGTAGCACCCTGGACAAGGACGAGAAGGTCACCCAGTACGGGTCGATGATCCTCACCAGCGGTACAGCGCAGCCCGCACCCACGATCATCGCGATGTCGACGTCGGGGATCGCCGTCTACGACGGCGGCGGCAACAGCCCCGAACCGCGCGGAGCAACGATTCGCCAATTCGACTCGGACGGAGCGCAACTCGGCGAAAGTTCAGTTGTCGGGCCGCTCGCCGCGCCGGCCGATTCGCTCTCAGTGACCCGCGGCGGGCTCACGTCGTTCTGGACTGGAACGGGCACCGTGGTTCTCGATTCCCAAACCATCCGGCCGCTCTACCAGATCCCCAACACCCTGGGCCCGGGCATCGTGATGGGTGGGCAGCTTCTCATCCCGACGCGCGACGGCCTCACCGTGCGTAGGTCGACCGATGGGACCGAGGTACGTCGGATTCCGTTGTCCCGCAAGAACTATCAAGGGCAGACCATCGCCGCGGGGGTAATGGGAAGTATGCTTTACGAACAGTGGGGCGACGAGCTACACGCATACGGCGCCGCACCGATCGACAACTGACCTGCTACGTGGTTGAGACGAACGTCTCCAACTCGGCGTCGGATTGCCAATGCTTCCACAGGTTGTCAGCCAATTCACGGTAGGCGTCGGCGCCCTTATTCTTGCGGCCGCGCATCACTGAACTTCCCGACGCCGACGCTTCGGCGAAGCGCACGGTCCGCGGAATCGGTGGACTCAGCACCGGCAGGTCGTACCGGTCGGACACATCCGACAACACGTCACGACTATGAGTCGTACGCGAATCATAAAGTGTCGCAACAGCTCCCAACATCTCTAGGTTGGGATTGGTGATCTGCTGGATTTCGGTCACGGTGCGCAGCAACTGGCCAACGCCGCGGTGTGCCAGCGTCTCGCACTGCAACGGCACCACAACTTCGTCGGCGGCGGTTAGCCCGTTGAGTGTCAATACGCCGAGCGATGGCGGGCAATCGATCAGAATGACGTCGAAATCTTCGGCAACCTCGGCGAGCGCACGCTTGAGCGCGTATTCGCGACCGGGTCGCATCAACAGCAACGCTTCCGCGCCAGCGAGATCGATAGTGGCCGGCAGCAGTGTCACATTATCTTCGGTATCGAGCAGAACGTCGCCGATCTCCTCCTCCCCCAGCAGCACATCGTGTACCGACGTCTCCAACTGATCCGGGTCGTGGCCGAGCGAAAAGGTAAGGCAGCCTTGCGGATCCAGGTCTACCACCAGGACCGAGACATCGAGATCGGCAAGTGCGGCACCAATCGATTCGACCGTGGTGGTCTTAGCGACGCCACCCTTTTGATTTGCGATGGCAAGAGTGCGGGTCATACGGACATCGTATGGGCTGTGGCCGCCGAATGGGCGGCCGCACCCAACCTCGGTGAAACCCGTGCGTCGATTACGCTCCCGTGACGTTCCCGCCGTCTTCGTCCTCGCCGAAATCCTGGGCTAGCCACCGCACCGACGAGGGCATAAACAACAAAACCAGTACCGTTACCGCGGCGATGATAAGTGGCACGCTGTACCAGACTCGATACGCTCCGTAGTCGTGTTCACTGCCGGTCAGCAACGCGAACGCGACGGGCACCAACAGGATCTGGGCCACCACCGCAATCGCCCGGCCCCAGCGTCGCCCGGTGAGCAGTGCGAGTCCGCCGCAGAGCACTCCACCGCCGATGATGGCGAACCATGCGGCCGTGCCATAGCTATGGCTACTGGCAATCCGCCCACTTTCGTCGAGCAGTCCGAGAATCACCAGGACGATGGCAGCACCGACACCGAGAAATCCTTCGAGCGCGACCACGGCACCGGCCCGCCGAATAGACGTCGGTGGCTGGTGATCGTCGGTCGGGTGGCCCTGCGGCGCTTCATCCTGCACGCATCTCAGGGTATTGCCCGTTCCGCGGGTGCCGCACGCGGGGCGTTTTCACCCGCCACGATTATGCGGTTAGGTCCGCGACCCCATATCCTGGGCGCCGTGCGCGCCATGCTGATCGTGAACCCGTTCGCGACCTCGACGACCCCCGCGGGACGCGACGCATTGGTCAACACCCTCAACTCTCGGTTCGAGCTGATCGTCGAACAAACCACCCACCGAGGCCACGCTGGCGAGTTAGCCACGCGCGCCCGTGCCGAGGAGTGCGACGTCATCATCGTCCACGGCGGCGACGGATCGGTAAACGAAGTGGTCAACGGGGTTCTCGGCGCGCCCGACAGGTCGGACTCCACTACTGCCGACGATCTGCCGTCAGTCGGCGTCATTCCCGGCGGCAGCGCCAACGTCTTCGCGCGTGCGCTCGGCATCGAACGCGACCCTTTGCGCGCGACCGGCCAACTCATCGACCTACTCGCCACCGGCAAGCGGCGGGCGGTCAACCTCGGGCATACCGACGACCGCTGGTTCATCTTCAACTGCGGAATGGGCGTCGATGCGATGGTCGTTCGCGAAATGGAACGCAAACGCAACGCCGGCAAAGCCGCTACGCCCAACCGCTATCTGCGCACGACGGTCGCGACCTTCATCCGCCATCGAGCCGACGCCGCGCGTTTCGACGTCGAAGTCCGCCCGCACGCGACGTCGGACGGGTCGGCACCCACGGTGCATCTGCCCGACGTCGCATTCGGCTTTGTCAGCAATGCCAGCCCATGGACCTACCTCGGCGGCCGGGAAATCCGGACCAACCCCGATACCGATTTCCACAACGGTCTGGGCATCTTCGCCTCGACGTCGATGGGTTTTCTCCGCAACGTGCCGCTGGCCTACCGGTTGCTCGCCAACGTCGCGCCCAAGGCTGGCCATCTCTACCGCAATGACGATGTCAGTGAAGTGATATTTACCGCACCGCAGCCCCTTGACGTACAGATGGACGGCGACTACATCGGTACCCATCAGCACTTGAAATTCGGCTATCGCAAAGCGGCGTTACAGATCGTCGCACCCTGATTTACCTGCGGTTTCGCTCATCGCTGTGGCTAATCTCACGCTCGAACGCAGGCCCCCTACCTGGGCTTTTTCCAAAAAGGCCTGGTCAGATCGCTCGCAGCGTAGTACAACGGTACAGGGCGGTTTTCAGGTACCCCCTGTGTAGTGACTTTGACCACGTGTTAACGGAAGCCTATTGACTTAACGTCAATTCGTGAAAGTATTCACAAGCAACAACGCGGAAACATTCGGTGTGCGCGTGTGTGAACTAGCGGTAACAGCCAAAGAACTCACAACGAGTCGATGAGTGGTGCCCAAGGCACCTTTAGAAGGAGAAGGAATGGACTGGCGTCACAACGCAATCTGTCGCGATGAAGATCCGGAGTTGTTCTTCCCAGTGGGAACCAGCGGACCGGCCATCGCCCAGATCGCTGATGCGAAGCTCGTCTGCAACCGCTGCCCGGTTACAGCCGACTGCCTCTCGTGGGCACTGGACTCGGGCCAGGACGCCGGCGTGTGGGGTGGCATGAGCGAAGATGAGCGTCGCGCTCTCAAGCGCCGCAACGCTCGCACTCGCGCCCGCAGCATCGTCTGAACGGCGCTCTAGAAAAGTTCGCCGCCACAGCCCGGCGGCACAATCCTCGAAAGGACCCGGCACATTGCCGGGTCCTTTCGAGTTATATGCCCGAAAAACCTTGCACCACAATGTGTTTGACTCGCTAGCGGACTGGCACGGTCACCGTCGCGGTTGTGCCGCCACCCTCGCTGGCGCCAAGTTCTAGCACGCCCCCCAGGTCGATCTCCACCAGCGTGCGCACAATCTGCAGCCCCAGATGTTCCGAGGTGAATACGTCGAAGTCGCGCGGCAGGCCATGCCCGTCGTCGCTGATAGCTACTTTGAGCCTGCGCATATCGCGATGGCCGGTGATGGTGATCCGCCCGTGCGAGCCGTCGGACATACCGTGTTCGACCGAATTCTGGATCAGTTCGGACAACACCATCACCAGCGGCATCGCCAGTTCGGCGGGCAGCACACCCAGCCGGCCGCTGCGCTGCACCTGCGTGTGAGTGCCGCCAGCCGCGTCGAGCAACGTCGGCATCAGCCGATCGACGACCTCGTCGAGATCCAGTTCCTCGTCGACACTGCCCGACAGCAGCTCGTGAACCAGCGCGATCGACCCGACGCGTCGGTCAGCCTCGGTAAGAGCGGTACGCGCCTCCGGATACGACGTCCGGCGCGCCTGGAGCCGAAGCAACGCCGACACGCTCTGCAGATTGTTCTTTACCCGGTGATGGATTTCCCGAATCGTGGCGTCCTTGCTGATCAACGCGAGATCGCGGCGTTTGACCTCGGTGACGTCGCGGACGAGGACCACCGCGCCGGTGGTATGCGACGCCGGGCGTAGCGGTACCGCGCGGATGAGCACCGTTGCCCTGCGCGCGTTGACCTCCATCCGCATCGCGACGTCGGCGTCGACGGGCCGTTGGCCAACTGCCATCTTCAACATCTGCGCTGCGTCAGCCGCCTCGAACGCATCGGTCAGCAACGTCGTGATGACTTCGGCGAGCAGCGTTCCCGACAACTCCGCGCTGTAGCCCATGCGGTGGAATGCCGACAACGCATTCGGGCTGGCATAGACGACGGCGCCGTCGGGGTCGAGGCGGATGAAACCGTCGCCGGCACGAGGCGTCGATAAACCCGTCGGATTGTCCTCGGCGAGCGGGAAACCGCCGTCGCTGACCATCTGACACAGATCGTCGGCGCATTCGCTGTACGCGGCTTCTAGCGGCGACGGCAGACTCTGAGTGGAGGCGTCGACCGCTCGCGTCAGCACCGCGATGACCTCGCCGTCGAAGCCGATGGGCCACAGTTGGCGCCCAACCGTCACACCGCCGCTCGCCACCGTGTCGTGGGCGGGGTATCCGTCGAAAACCGCGTCGAGCGTCTTGGGACTGCCACCGTCGAGGACAGTGCCGACCTCATCGCGGGGCAATACCGTCGACGCCGTGTTCGGGCGGCACTGCGCCACCGTGAGGACTCGCGATGGCTCGTCGTCGGAGCCGACGGTACGAACCGACATGAGTAGGTCGGCGAAGGAAAGGTCGGCCAGTAGCTGCCATTCGGCGACAAGTCGCTGTAGGTGGCCCGCACCTTCGTCGGTCAGCGCGGTGTGGGCGGCCAGTAGGTCGGCGAGAGTCGACATCAGTCGCATCTCCGGCGACAGACGGGCGCGTCGCTACTGGTAGACCGCGATGACATCCCCGGCCTGGATCACATCGCCAACCTTGACCTTGACGTCGGCGAGCGTGCCCGCATCTTCAGCCAGTACCGGAATTTCCATTTTCATCGACTCCAGCAGCACCAGGGTGTCGCCAACCTGGACTGTCTGGCCGGCTGTCGCACGAACCTCAAGGACACTTGCGACGATCTCGGCGATGACATCCTCGGGCTGCGGGGAATTCTGATCTGCCATGCACCTAACCTAACCCACGCAGCTCGTCGGGAACGACTCCACACCGCTACTGACCAGTAAAGATCGTCGATGTTCGATGACACGTTTTCCGCTGAGCGGGCTCGACGTGGAAGAATAGACCGGCACTGAACATAAAGGAGATCCGTCATGGGTAAGCGCGGACGCAAGAAGCGTGCTCGTAAGAAGAACGCAGCCAACCACGGCAAGCGGCCAAACGCCTGACTCGGCTGAGTCAGTTACACCCGGGTGACCGGCGAACGAGAGTTCGCGGCAGCCCGGGTGTTTTGGTTTTTTCAACGAGTTCCAACAAAAAATCCCAGATCCCACACCTCGACGGTGTTGGATCTGGGACTTGGTGTGGGAGCGGAGACTATCCGCCGTCGGAGAATCGTTGCTCAGCGACGATGACCGTCTTGCGGATCTCCAGCGTCAGGCGGTCGCGCAACCCTTCCGGCGCATGGTCGCCGCCGCATTTGCGACTGATCAGCGCTTTGAGGTCTTTCTCGATGCCGTACCGCTCCAGGCAGGACGGGCAACGATCCAGGTGGCCCTGTAGTCGACTGCGGGCACCGGGATCGCATTCGTTGTCCAGCAGCAGCCAGACGTCGGCGATCACCGTCGAGCAATCGATCTGGGTGAACGTCGGATCTGCGTCGGATACCGCTGGGTCGGCGTCGGAGCCCTGCTGCTCCGCATGACCCGCGGTCATCGCGTCGCTCCCGATGCCGATGCCTTACGTGCTGCTCGATTGAACCCACGCTCGGCGGCAACGTCGGTCAACAGTTCACGCAGTTGACGTCGCCCGCGATGCAATCGCGACATGACGGTTCCAATCGGTGTATCCATGATCTCGGCTATCTCTTTGTAAGGGAGTCCCTCGACGTCGGCGTAATACACCGCCATCCGGAACTCCTCCGGTAGTTCTTGTAGCGCGTTCTTGATGTCGTCGTCGGGAAGCGCGTCGAGCGCTTCGATCTCCGCCGACCGCAGCCCCGTCGAAGTATGTTCAGCGTTGGCGGCCAACTGCCAGTCGGTGATCTCCTCGGTCGGATACTGCGCGGGTTGACGCTGCTTTTTGCGGTATCCGTTGATGTAGGTATTGGTCAGAATGCGATAGAGCCACGCCTTCAAGTTGGTGCCCTCGCGAAACGACTTAAACGCCGAGAACGCCTTGATGTAAGTCTCCTGAACCAGGTCCTCGGCATCAGCGGGATTGCGTGTCATCCGCAGCGCCGCACCGTACATCTGATCGAGCAGAGGCAGTGCGTCACGTTCAAAACGGGCCGACCGCTCGTCGTCGGTTTCGACATGCTCTTGCGGCTCGTCGGCGTTCTGGGGTGCGGGTTCGGTCACAACGATCCCTTCGGTCGCGATGCTCCGCCCGGCAGGTGCTCGCAGCGGAGGTGAAACGATATCCGCTAAGTTTACCGACCCGAAGACCTCGCCCGACGTCGCCATGTCACGCGTGCGTGCTGCCACACTCATGGACTGCCTTTCCTTCGCTGATCACAGGCTCAGGACAGGTAACGCTATGGGCAGCGCGGATTGTTCCCGATCCCGACATGGCACACTGACGAAGTCATGGCTGCCACTCCCGCGATCGCCGCATTGGAAAAGTCCGGCATCGCCCATCAGGTGCACAAGTACCGACACGATGCCCGGTCAACCGATTACGGCGCCGAGGCTGTCGATGCCCTCGGCCCGACGTTGGGCATCGTCGCGGCGCAGATTTTCAAGACACTCGTCGTCGACCTGTCGGGTTCGCTCGCGGTGGCAATCATCCCTGTGCCCCAACAACTTTCACTAAAGTCGACGGCAGCAGCGCTAGGCTCAGCGAAGGCTGTCATGGCCGACCCGAAAGCAGTGACGCGGTCAACCGGCTACGTGCTGGGCGGGGTGTCCCCGCTTGGGCAGCGCACCCGATTGGCCACCGTGATCGACTCTTCGGCCCAGACCTGGCCGACCATCTTGTGCAGTGCCGGTCGACGAGGTCTGGAGATCGCGCTCGACCCAGTCGATTTGATCGCGGCGACCGGCGCCATCATCGCCGACATCGCGGTGTGAACTGGCCAGAATCCCCCTGAACTCGGAGAATCCCCGCTCGCGACGGGGGATTTTCCAAGTTCGGGCGGATTTTGCGACGGGTTCTGTCGGTGGCACATGACAGCATGGACCCATGTGCGGACGTTATGCGGTTACCACTGACCCGGCGAAGCTGGCTGCCGAAATCGACGCGGTGAACGAGGTGCCGCCGCCAGAACCACCGGCCGACCTCGACGCCAATAAAGACAAGCAACTGACGCTCGATGGGGCATCAGCCTCGGACACGAAAGACTCGCGGCCCCCGTTCGTCAACTACAACGTCGCGCCGACCACCACGATCATGACCGTCGTGTCCCGTCATTCCCACGAACATCCCGACGACGATCCGACGCGGCGTATCCGCGCCATGCGCTGGGGCCTCGTGCCGAGTTGGGCGAAGGAGATCGGCAAAGGATCACTCTTCAACGCGCGCGCCGAGAGCGTCGGTGAGAAGGCATCGTTTCGCGGCTCGGTGAAATCCAAGCGCTGCCTGATCCCCATGGACGGTTGGTACGAATGGAAGAAGGTGGACGTACCCGGGGCGTCGAAACCCACGAAAGTCCCCTATTTCATGCATCCGCACGACGGCACTCGGCTTTTCATGGCCGGGCTGTGGTCGGTGTGGCGTCCGAAAGATGCCGACCGCGACACCCCGCCATTACTCAGCACAACCATTTTGACGACGGATTCGGTAGGACCGCTGCGCGATATCCATGACCGCATGCCGCTGATCATGCCGGTGGAAGACTGGGATGCCTGGCTCACTCCCGACGCCGCGGCACCGGCCGAGTTATTCAACGCACCGGCGTTGGCGCTGGCCGAGGCAATCACCATCAAAGAAGTGTCGCCACTGGTGAACCGTGTCAGCAATAACGGTCCCGAGTTGTTGGTGCCCGTGGATTAGCACCCGGTAAGCTCGCCGAATGCTTCATTGGCTGGCGACTCATTGGGCCGAGATCGTCGGCTTCGGCACTGGTGCCGCGTGCGTTCTTCTTGCCTCCTACCGCAAGATCTGGACATTTCCGGTCGGCATTGTGAACAACCTCGTGTTTATTGTTCTATTCGTCAGCACCGGCATCTACGCCAACGCCGGATTGCAGGTGGTCTATCTCGCGCTAGGACTTCATGGGTGGCGCAATTGGCATGCGCAACAAGGCCAACCGGAGTTCGTCCTTCGCATGCCACGCGCGGCGATACCCGCTCTGGTGGGCGCGGGCGTCGCTGCCACCACAGCGCTGACGTGGCTCCTAAGCGCTCACACCGATTCCACCGTGCCATTCGTCGACGCCGCGACCACCTCGGTCAGTCTGGTCGCGCAGTACATGCTCAATCGGCGATGGCTCGAATGCTGGATCGTATGGATTGTTGTCGATATCGCCTATGTCGCTTTATATTTCAGCGTCGGATTGCCGATCACCGCAGCACTCTACGTCCTTTTCATCGGCCTCTGTGTGCAGGGCATGCTCAGCTGGCGAATGCATCGCAGACAGACCGATGCGGCGGCAATCGCATGATCAGCAGTAGCGAACCGAACCGACCGGTTCGATACCGTCACGGTCTGATCATCGGCAAGTTCTATCCACCGCACCACGGGCACGATCATCTGATCCGCTCGGCTCTCCGGGTTTGCGACCGCGTCACCGTCGAACTGATCGGATCGTCGGGTGAGTCGATCCCGCTGGCGGACCGCGCCGCCTGGCTGCGCGAATCTCATCCCACTATCCATCTGATGACTGAAATCGACGACACACCAGTCGATTTCGATTCCGCCTCGGCATGGGATGCCCATATGCGGACTATCCGACGGCTGCTCGACGCCCCGGTCGACGCGGTGTTCAGCAGTGACGCCTACGGTGCCGAACTCGCGCGCCGACTCGATGCCGCTTGGGTTCAGGTTGACCCAGGTCGCCGCGCGAATCCCATCTCGGGAACCGCTGTGCGCGATGATCTTTTCGGCTGGTGGCCACAGCTTTCGGCGCCGGTCAGGGCCGGCCTTACGAGACGTATCGTCGTGCTCGGCGCGGAATCAACCGGGACGACGACGCTGACTACCGCTCTCGCACAGTCGTATTCGACATCATGGGTTCCCGAATATGGTCGCGAGTACTCGACGATCCGACCCGGCGGCCCCACCGAACCGTGGCGGTCGGACGAGTTCGACCTGATCGTCGATCGACAGATTCGACTCGAAACCGCGGCCGCTCGTGTCGCACCGACACCACTGTTATTCTGCGACACCGACGCTCTGGCGACTTCACTCTGGCACGAACGCTATGTCGGGAGCCCATCACCAACCGTGGTAGCGGCGGCTAATGCCCATCGACCACTGTTTTACATTCTCACCGGCGACGAGATCCCGTTCGTCGATGACGGTATGCGGGACGGCGAACATATCCGACACGATATGGCGCGGCGGTTCAGAGAGGTTCTGGCCGAACAGTCCGTGCCGTGGATAGAGGTGCGCGGAAGTGTAGAACAACGACTCCACGCTGCCCGGACCGCGTTGCGCGACATTATCGATGAGCGCTTTCGGTTCTCCCCTCCGCTGTGACAACGGCTTACCGTCGTACCTTTGGCCACACCGGCTCGCGAGCGTAATCTCCTGCTGTGACCCCAACTTTCCGACGCGGCGACGTCGCCGGGCTGACCCGACTGATCGTCAGCGTGTGCGTCGGCCTAACAAGTACCGTGATCCTCACCGCCACAACGGCATTCGACGCCCCGTTGGCCGGCTGGGCGCTGGGTGCGGGCTTGTTCGTCGCGTGGACCTGGATCGCGCTCGGGCCGATGAACGCCGACGACACAGCCGCACACGCATCGCGGGAGGAACCAAGTCATGGAGCAACGATGCTGGCGGTGATCGCGCTGGCCCTGGTGAGTCTAGGCGGTGTCGTGTTCGTACTTCTGCACAAGGACCACACCAGTTTGGTGGTTTCGACGCTCGCCGGCATCGTCGCATCCTGGGCAGCGATCCACACGATTTTCGCGGTGCACTACGCCCGGATCTATTTCACAGAACCGGTGGGCGGCATCGACTTTCACCAAGACAGCCCACCGGTCTACTCCGACTTCGCCTACGTCGGGTTCACCGTCGGCATGAGTTTCGCGATCTCCGATACCGACCTCGGGTCATCGGCGATGCGACGACCCGCGCTGGCCCATGCCCTTCTCAGCTACCTGTTCGGCACCGTCATCGTGGCGCTGCTGGTGAACCTCGTCGCGGGGTTGTGAAATCTACCGGTACCCGTAATCGTCGAGCGGGAACCGGCCCATCTCCCGCAGTGTCGCTGGCGTCGACTTCGGCCGCAGAAGAGCAGCCTCGCCCGCTTTGTTGAAGTAGTAACTCCGCGACGTCGAGCAGTCACCGTTGTAGAAGACCGACGACCCCAGACGCAGGGTGACTTCGTCGAGGAACTGCGCGTTGGCCTGTGCAGTCACCTCGAAGGTCTGCTTGCCGCGACGCTTCAGTTCACCGAACAGCCGTGCCATGTGCTTCATCTGCCCCTCGATCGTCGTGAAGTACGACAGACCGCTGTAGGAGTAGGGACTATTCAATGACAGGAAGTTCGGGAACTTCGGCACCGTGATGCCCTCGTAGGCCTGAAACCTCTTCTCGCGCCACCATTTACCGAGATTCAGACCGTCGCGGCCGATCACTTCGATGGCGGGAAAGTTGGTATCCCACAGGTCGAAACCGGTCGCAAGGACCAATGTGTCGATCGTAACCTTGCCAGCTTCGGTGACGATGCCGTCCGGTTCAACGCGCACAATCGAATTAGTCTCCAGCGCCACGTTGGGCTGATTGAACACCGGGAAGTAGGTGTTCGAGAAAGTGGGCCGCTTACAGCCGAAATCGTATGTGGGCGTGAGCTTTCGGCGTGTCTCCGGATCGCGGACCTGACGTCGCATGTGGGCCTTGGCAAGCAATGCCGCCCCTTTATTGCCCAGGGTGAACTGTTTGAAATGAAGCACGCCGGTGACCATCAGCACTTCCAGCATCGCCGACGACACCATGCGTGCTGCCTTCTGCGTCAACGGAACTCGCGCGAACGCATCCTGCACGCGCCGCGGAATCGACATTTGCGTCTTCGGCACCACCCAGATCGGAGTGCGCTGAAAGACGGTGAGTTCGAGTGCTTCTTTGGCCAGCTCCGGGATCAACTGGACGGCGGTGGCACCGGTTCCAATGATCGCGACCCGCTCCCCGGTGAACTCGCGACCGTCAGGCCAGGCAGTGGTGTGGATGATGTCGCCGGCAAAGCTGCCGATGCCGGGGAAGTCGGGGACGTGCGGCTGCGAGAGGAAACCGGTCGCCGTGACCAGATACCGACCGGTGCGCAGCGATCCGTCGGAGGTCCGCACCCGCCAGTGCTGCGCGTCGTCATCCCATTCGGCACCGTCGACGACGGTGTTGAACTCCATATGCCGTTTGAGGTCGTATTTGTCGGCAACGTCGGTGGCGTACTGCTTCAGTTCGGAACCAGGCGCGAACAGTTCGGACCATCGAGGATTCGGCTCGAACGAGTATGAGTAGGTGACCGACGGAATGTCGACGGCGAGACCCGGGTAGTGATTGACATGCCACGTGCCGCCAAGATCGTCCTCACGCTCGAGAATGGCGAGGTTGCTGTATCCAAGCCGTTTGAGTTCGATGGCGGCACCCATGCCACCAAAGCCGGCACCGACGATGATCGCGTCGTAGTCAGGTTCCATCATGTCCCTCAATGTCTCGATCGTCCTTGATATGTAACTCGGCGTCACACATAACGTGTGGCTAACATTACATCGTTCGTCGGCAGCGTCGAAAGACCTGCCGCCCGCAACCCGTTCTCAGGAGTAACGCGTGACCGGATTCGGAATCGACCAACTCGGTCTCGACACCAAAATCACCCTGCTGGCGGCCGGTGTGATTTTCCTCTGGGCACTGATACTGGGCGTGTGGAAGTACCACGGAATAATGACGTCGCCACAGCATCAGGCGCATGTATACGTCGACATCGCACATCGTGCGGCGCTGATGTACGCATTCGCGACGGCGCTGATCGCGATCTTCGTTCAACTCAGTGCCTGGTCGACGACGCTGAACCTGATCGCGGCCGGCGTGCTCGTCTTCTTCTTCGTCGCCGCCATCGCGAGTTACTGCCTGCATGGAGCCCTACGCGACACCGATAATCAATTCGCGACGCCGACACCGGGCACCACGCCGTTCATGTACGCGCTGATCGTCGGCGAGATCGGCGCATTCGCGGTTCTGCTCGCTGGCTTCATCAAGGCATGGACCTCGTAACCGGCGTTCATCTGCGCGTGAACGTGCCCTGGCGATCCTGATCCCAGAACTCAACCCATACCGACCGCGCGCGGTCCCCGGCGTACGCGAAACGCACCTGCGACACTGAACCGTGGTTGGCGTTTTCGCCGCTCGGCTCGAAAGTGAATGTGTCGCCGTCGAAGTGAGTCAGCGCGAAGGTCTGGTTCTTCGGACCGATCGACATCTTCAAGGTCGTACCGTTGGATATGACCGTCAGGGGTCCGAAGTAGTTGTTGGCGTAAACCCCCGCATAGGTGTCTAACGGCCTCGCGGGGGTGGCGTTGGGAGGTGGTGTGCGGCCGACCAATTCGCCTTCGGGCTCAGAGGACGGCATGATCTTGGCGTATTCGGTCAGCCAGTCCGTCGTAATCCGGCCGTACTGGGCGAGATCGGTGAACTCCTTGGTCAACGTCTCGGGCACACCGACCGGTGCGCCGTTGGTCAACACCACGATGCCAATATTCAGCGATGGAACCAGCACGAAATTAGTCGCGGCGCCCGAAGCGAATGCACCCGAGTGACTCAGGATCGACCGCCCGGACGGCTCGCTGGAAATATTGAAACCGAAACCCGTTGCGGCAGGACGGAAATCAGTCTGGCCCGATTGCAACGCGAGCTGCGGAGTCATCGCCTCAAGCAACGCCTCTTCCGGAATTGCCTGCTTCCCTTCGTATTTCCCGCCCGCCAGCAGAAGCGTCATCCACTTCGCCAGATCCTTGACATTCGAGCTCACTCCCCCTGCCGGTGCCTGCGCATCGGCATCGCGCTGGTACAGGGGTTGAAACTTTCCATCTACTTTGGCGTGCAGGGTCGCGCGGTTGCTCCTCGTGAGGAAGTCGCTATAGCGAGCACTCGTCGACGACATCCCGACTGGACCGAAAAGTGTATGCGCACTGAGGTCTTCCCAACTCTCGCCCGCCTTATTCGCGACAGCGGTGGCTGCCGCGGTCACTCCGAAATTGGTGTACAGCTCCTGCGTTCGGAATGGGGCTAGCGAAAGATACCGAAGACGCTCGAGGACCTGGTCGCGGCTGTAGCCGACATCCTCCAAGTTGTCCCCCGCATGGTCGGGCAGCCCGGAACGATGACTGAACATATCGGCGAGCGTGACATGTGCGCTCACGTAGGGATCGGTGAGTGTAAACCCGGCGATGCCATTGACAATGGGCATGCTCCACTCGATTCCACGACTGCCGACTTGCCCGGCGACCACCGTGGCCGATACCGCTTTTGACACCGAGGCGATCTGAAACACGGTATCCGCGTTCACCGAGTCATCTTGTCTGCGAATGTCTTTGACACCGAACCCACCGACGTAGACGGTCTTGCCATCGCGCACGACGGCGACTGCCAGACCGGGAACACCGCTGCGCTCCAATAGCTTTCGCGCCAGGTCCGGAACCTGACTGACCGCGTCATCAATACGGGTGGAGTCAGCGGGGATTCCAGCAACGGCTGGCGGCGGCGTCGAGCCGACTGAAAAGTCGCTGGACGCACTGTCACTGCCACTGCCACACGCACTAAGCAACAGGGTCGCGGCGACCAACGTCGCGAATATCGACCCGCGGCCACGATTACACACGTGATTCATCAGTTCTCCTCACGGATCCCCGTGTGAAGAAACTTTAGTTCGCGCGCTGCGGCCTATTGAGGCAAAACGGAAATTACAGGTGCAGGTCCTTGGCCCTGATCGCGGTTGTCGCCGCCACGCTGATAGCCGCCGTCGCAACGAGATAGCCGCACGCGAGCCACGGCGAGCCGTCGGAGACGCCGATCAAGGCGGTCAGGATCAACGGCGTCAGGCCCGACGCCCAGATGCCGGAGAACTGGTACACCACCGACAGTCCGGTGTAGCGAACGGGCGTGGGAAACAGACTCGCGAATAACGTTCCCTGCGCACCGTAGAACAAGGCATGGACGACACCGAAAACCAACACCAACCCGACGGTCAACCACACCAGATTCGCAGTGCCGAACAGTGCGAACACCGGGTAGACGAGTGCGCCATAGGCAGCTATGCCGATCAGGTAGATACGCTTGGGGCCGAACTGATCTGCCAACAGGCCTGACAACGGGAGCAGCACCGCCATGACCACCGCTGCGATGCTGACCGACAACAGAACCGGTACTTTCGCCAAGTGCAGCGTTCCGGTCGCATAGGTTATCGCGAACACGCCCCAGGTATTAAAAGCGGCCCCCTCACCCCATCGCGCCAGTAGGCCGAGCACGGTGTTGCGGGTATTAGGTTGGCGCAGAACATCTTTGAGCGGTGCGGATGATTTCTTGGCGAGCCGGTCCACCTCGCGGAACGCAGGCGTCTCCTCCACTTTCAATCGCACGACGAAGCCGATCACCACAAGCACGATGCTCAGCAGGAACGCGATACGCCAGCCGTATGACTCGAACGCGCCATCATCGAAGACGAGTTGTAGGAACGCGAAAACCACAGTGCCCAAAGCTAATCCGACGGCAAGCCCAATCTGCGGGATGCTCCCGAACAGACCGCGACGTCCCCTTGGGCTGTGCTCGACGGCGAGCAGCACCGCGCCGGCCCATTCGCCGCCGAGCGCGAAGCCCTGCACGATCCGGAGCACCAGCAACATAATCGGTGCCGCGATACCGATCTGGGCGAACGAAGGCAGTACACCCATCAACGCGGTCGCGACGCCCATCAACACCATCGTGAGAGCCAGCGTGCGCTTGCGGCCGATACGGTCGCCGATATGGCCGAAGACCACTCCGCCGATGGGCCGCACCACAAAACCAACCGCGAAGGTTGCGAATGCCAGCATGGTGCCGACGAATTCGGTGGCGTCGGGATAGAAGACGGGCTTGAACACCAAGCTGGCCGCCGTCGCGTAGAGGAAGAAGTCGTACCACTCGACGGTCGTGCCCAGCAGGCTGGCAAGGACGACGTTGCGCAGCCGACGTTGGTCAGCGCTACCTGCCGCCCCAGTGTCCCCGGGCGCCGCCGACGCAGTCGGTCTCGTGTCGGTGACAGTCATTCACGCGAGAGTAGGTAGTCGCGCGAACCGCGGACAGACTAAGAATCACAGTGATTCCTCGCAGACGATCGCACACAGTTACGTGCCGAACCCCGTAATTCCGTTCGACTTTCGCGACGCGGACCGGAAAATCAGTCACCACAGCACTCCCGGGTTCAGTAATTCATGCGGATCGAGCGCCGCCCGAATTGCTTTCATCGCCGCGACATCGGCGGGATCACGTGTCGAAATCCATCCAACCTTGGCGCGTCCGATGCCGTGTTCGGCACTCACGCTCCCGTCGGCCTCCACGGCGAGTCGCAATGCCGCATCGGCCAAGGCGTCTTGCTCCTCCGCTGGCACATCGAGATAGTTGACGTGAATATTTCCATCACCAACGTGCCCGAACAGAATGGTTCGGCATCTATAGTTTTGCGCGTCTCCCAGTGCGGCAAAGGATTTCACCGACTCGGCTATCGACGTCAACGGCACGGAGATATCGAGTTTCACCGGGACCGTCGACGATGATCTCGCGATGGCCTCGGTATGCCCTTCCCGGATCGCCCAGAGATCCCGCGCCGCCCCCTGCTGCGCGACGACGTCGCGAACACCCGCAACACCTGAAATAGCCTCGGCGGCAACGGCATCGAGGTCACCCGAACCAGACACCTCGATCAAGGCGTAGTACGGAGCCGCGACCGATGTCGGCCGACGATAGCCGTACTCGTGAACCAACTCGACTCCGGCCGACGTCATTAACTCGGCCGCTTCCACCCTGAGCCCGGAATCACTAAGTACGTCAACAAGATCCAATGCGACCCGCGTGTCGTCGATAGCTGCGACTACAACCAGCCGGGACGCGGCGGGACGTACCAACGTGAAGAGCACCCGAGTGATAATCGCCAGGGTACCTTCACTTCCAGCCAGCAACCCCGGCACGTCGTATCCAACATTGTCTTTTACCAGGCGTTTCCATCGTCGGACCACGGTGCCGTCGGCGAGGACCGCCTCGATTCCGCGTACCTGCGCACGGGTGTCGCCGTGGGCGATCGTGTGAATGCCGCCCGCGTTGGTGGCAACAATTCCACCAGCGGTGGCGCTGTCCCGCGAGGCAAGGTCGACGCCGAAAGACAGTCCGACTTCTCTTGCACGCATGGCGATTTGGGCTACAGTAACCCCCGCTTGGACCTCAATACACTTGTCAACCTCATCGAGAGGTCCGACATCGGCCATTCGGGCCGTACTGAGCACCACGGCGTGGAAGCCAGCTTCGGCGGGTACCGATCCGCCCACCAGTCCGGTGTTGCCACCCTGTGTGCATATCTTAATCCCGTGTGCCGCACAGACTTTCACAATGCCTGCCACCTCGGCCGTACTGGCCGGGCGGATCACCGCCAGTGCTGCACCGGTATAACGCCCGGTCCAGTCGGTGAGGTATCCCCGGGCGGCGTCCGGGTCGGTGATGACATGCGGGGCGCCGACGACATCCGCGAAAGCCTTCAGCGCCCCGACGGTCATCAGATCAGCCGGTCACGGAACGTCGGGTCGTAGGCGACGATTTCGTCGGCCCGCCCGTCGGCATGCTTGTGGACCCAGTCGGGATCCGATAGCAGTGCTCGCCCGACGGCTACCAGGTCGAACTGTTCGGTGTCGAATCCCGTGAGCAGAGTATCGATCCCGGCAGCTGCTGCCGTTCCTGATCCCACACCCGCCGCACTGGTGAAGACCTGATCGAGGCCAACCGAGCCGACCGTGATGGTCGGCACCGACGAGAGTTTGCGTGTCCACCCGGCGAGCGTGAGGTGTTCGTCGGCGTCGGGGAACGCTACGTCGCCGAAGCGCCGCGTTGACGCGTGCAGAATGTCGACACCCGCGTCGGTCAGCGCGGTGACGATTTCACCCAATTCCCCTGGGGTATCGGCGATTCGGGCGTCATACTGATCGGACTTCCACTGGGAGAACCGATAGATGATGGCGAAATCGGGCCCAACGGCACCTCGGACCGCTCGAACCACCGCGGTCGGGAAAGCGGTGGGGACACCGTATTCGTCGGTCCGCCTGTTCGTCTTCCGCCAGAGAAACTGGTCGAGCAGATATCCGTGCGCGCCATGCAATTCCAAGCCGTCAAAGCCAACGTCGACAGCGAATTTCGCGGCCTTAACGTACGCGTCGATTAGCGCATCGATATCAGCGGCGGTCAACGCCCGTCCCAGTGGCGTACCGTCCAGCGCCAACCCCGACGGTGATACCGACTCGACCTCCGGCCGATACTTCGGGTTATCGCCGCGAACGACGCCGAGGTGCCACAACTGCGGAACGATCTTGCCGCCTTCGGCGTGAACCTGCTCTACGACCTTTGCCCATCCGGCCGCCGCGTCGTCGCCGTAGAGATGTGGAATGCGTCGCCCCGGGCCAACCGCGGGGTCGGGAATGTAGGCGCCTTCGGTAACGATCAGTCCGACGCCACCCGCCGCGCGTTTGCGGTAATACTCTGCAACGTCGGCGCCGGGCACGCCGCCCGGCGAGAACATCCGGGTCATCGGCGCCATCACGATTCGGTTGGGCAGCGTGAGATTACGGCTCGCGAAGGGTTCGAGCAGGCTGCCGAAACTGTCGGTCACGCGCGTGCTCCCGTGTCGAATGCGGCGAGCGCGTCGGCAACCGAGGTGGCGCCATCGTTAAATTCGATGATCGCACCGACGGTGGCAGGCTCGGCCAGGGTGGCAGCGATGACCTCCGCAACCGTCGATCGCCGCACCGATCCCTTCTCGATCGGGGTTTGCTCCGAATTGACCGAGATATCCCCGGCAATCGGCTCATCGGTCAGGCGGCTCGGTCGCAGGATCGTCCAGTCCAAGTCGGTCGCGCGCAGCGCCGCGTCGGCCGCTGTTTTAGCCTCGGCGTAGGCGTAGAACGAATTGTCTTGCGGTACACCATGATCGGGACCAGCGCCGAAATACGACACCATAACGAAACGTCGAACGCCCGCTCGGGCCGCCGCGGACATCGACTCTATTGCGGCGTCACGATCCACTGCGTAGGTTCGGGCAGCGTCGCCTCCACCAGCTCCGGCGGACCACACCACGGCCTCGCTGCCACGCAGCGCGTCGGCGACTTCCTGCAGTCCGGCGTGTTCGATGTCCACGACAAGCGGATGCGCCCCCGTCGCGACCACGTCGGCGGCCTGGTCAGGATTGCGGATAATTGCCGTTACCTCGTCACCGCGCGCACTGAGCAGCCTCGCTGCCTGCAAGGCGATCTTGCCATGCCCGCCGATGATGGCCACCTTCGTCATATGTACTCCGTTTCGTGTCGTTGGCTTCCTCGACTGCAACGCTTCGGGCCCGGTGCCGCATTCCTGCGGTCCCGGGCCCGAAGTGTATTGCGCGGTCGAGCGCTAGTCTTTGAGCACCTTCGGCGCGATCGATTCCCAGATGGCGACGAGTGCTGCTGCGGCCGCGATGGAGATTATCCAGCGAATCCAGTCGATGCCGCCGGTATCACCCTTGTCTAACAAGCCTTCCCACACCCAATAGCCGATGAGCGCACCGGCGATGCCAAGCACCACGGTGATCACCCAGCCGACCGCTTGTTTGCCCGGCATGACGAGGCGGGCAAGCGCGCCGATGATGGCGCCGAAAATAATCGTTCCGATGATTGAGCCGATCATTGCGGTGTCCTCCAGTTTGAGACTTCCACGGGATATGACGAACCTGACGCGCCTGACCCTACCGGTCCAGACCCATACGACAGTGTCCGTTTCGGTCACGAAGCGCTACCGATTGATTGCGTAGCCGCCGACAGCGAATGGAGCAGACAATGTGAGTCGTCTTGTCGCGTCAGCCCTGTATGAACTCGACTCCGTTTTCGTTGGCGATGATGACCGACCGATAGTCAACCTTGGTGACATTCGTTCCTGGCGGCAGACGACGTTCGCTCAGCAACTTCAGGTCGGAACGACGCATGGTTCGGACGATGCGGTCCTTGATCACGACTACTTTGGAGCGGCCGGCAACCACTATCCGATCCGCGGTGAAATCACGGCTTTTCGCGGTGATTCCCAGGTCTTTGGTACGTCCGTCAGCCTCGACGAATAGGCTTCCATCAGTAAGGAAGTCCGGTCCCCAATTGTCGTAGTCGAAATGCGCACGCTTTCTGTACAGGATCTTCCCGGTAGTCGGATTGATCAGGACCTCGGTCTCACCGACGCGCATGATCGGTAGTCCACCAAAGTTCACATCTGCGCTAAAGCCGATTATCCCGGGCACCGTGGTGAGTAAGCGGCCATCGTTGTCGTAGAGCCGCGTCGCGGGAGCCTCTGGAGCGCTGATGGACGTCGCGAATCCGGTTCGGAAGGTTTGAACAGACGCCTGAAGCGAGGTGCTCTCGACTTTCGGACGCTCGTCGACAATGAGGTGATTGTCGAGTCGAGACCGGATCTCGATGCGGTGGAACGGCCTAACGCCGGTGCGCGCGGGAACAATAACTGTCACCGTCGCGATGGTGCGTGGGCCATCGCCAATATCTCCGCGATTACGCGCAATCGCGGACGCAGCGGCGGTCGGAGGGCCACCCTTGAGCTGTTTCTGCACGCGATTGCTTCCATCGACAACTATCCGCCCCGACTCGGTGGTGGTGCTGGCGGCGTCCAAGCGTGGCACGCACCACACCTGATCATCGCTCTCAAAGAAGCATCCTCGAACATCATCACGTGCCCACCGGATATGACCGGTGGCGCGATCGACGAGATACGTTCGGCGAGCCCCGGTATCGATGCTCGCCGAAGCTAAGAGCAACGAGGCCGGGGTCGAATCGTCAACTCTCGCTTGCCACTCCGGCTTTTCTCCCGCGATCTGTGGTTTGGTCCGCAAGACGGGGAGGCTGGCCTGAGAAAGCAACCAACCGCTCTCAGTAGGCCCAGGGGCAGGGGCCTTATCGTAAGCCGACGCCGAAGCGCTCGAAGTGGTGCTCGCAAGGGTGGGGGCGCCGCCGCTCCCCTTCGACGGCTCGCCATCTTTCGCCGGCTCGTTCGTCGCACAGGCACTGAGTAACAGCACCATCGCCGACCACACCAACAGCCCGCGTCGATGTCGAACCGACGATGATCTCGGCCCACTCGCGGATAAACCAGAAATCATTGCGATCCTTCACCTGAGGAACATCTCAGCAAACTATCGCTCCCGCTCGTCACAGCGTTACCGATTGATTACGTAGTGTCGGACAACTATTAATTGAGTATCCACTTCGATCGAAAGCCCATATGAGCACCGCATCTACCCCGTCCAAGGCAGCCCATCTTCATCACAACCTGATTCGGATCAGTCGTTCGCTTCGTGCGAGCGCGGGCATCGGTGGGTTGACGGCGGGGTCGTCGTCGGCGTTGTGGACGATCGTCAACAATCCCCCACTTCGGCTGTCCGACATCGCTGATCGCGAGTCAGTTGCCGCGCCGACGATGTCGCGCATCGTGGCCAACCTGGAAAGTGCCGGATACGTGGAGCGCACCGTTGACCCGGTCGACGCTCGCGCCCGTCTGTTCACCGCCACCGCCGCTGGCGTCGAGTTGATTACCAACGCAGGCTCGCGCAAGGCACAAGTATTGTCAGCAGCGATCGACGGTCTTTCTGAAAGCGATCAGGCCAAGGTTCAAACGGGTCTGGATATCCTTGCTCGTGCGCTGACCGGTTCCGTCCAAACCGCAACCACCCACTGACGTCGACGTCGGGTTAGGCGGTGAGCAACCGAGTTATCTCGGTGGTCACATTGTCTCGGGCCGCGGCTTCCCAGTGCGCGCGGCCGTACTCGGTCGCGTAGATCGGCCCACCCGACAACATCGCATCGAGGATCGCGGCTCGCGCTGGCCCAAAGACCGCATCAGGCACATCAGCGTATTCGGCCCGCACCAGGGCCGCGTAGCTCTCGTATTCGTCGGGCGAACCACCTAGTACCGCGAGGTCGGCGTCCATGAGCGCGGCCGCATTATGGTCCTGCGCGTCCACATTGTGCGCGGTCGTCGCCTCGACCAGACGTGCCACCTCATCGACGACAGCGGGCGAATAGTCGGAAAGCATGTCTCTGGCCAGTCGGGCCGATTCCGCCTCATTATCGGAACGGTCGATCTCATACACGGCGTCGTGGAACCACGCGGCGAGATAGACCGGTTCCGGATCGAATGGCACACCGCTCGCGGACAGAGAATCAAGTTGTGCCAGAACAGCTTTGAGATGGTCGACGGTGTGGTAGCGACGGTGCGGTTGGGACCACCGCGCGAGAAGGTCCGCGGATTGTTCGGGTGTCAGAAAGTTCGCACCTGGGAGCAGCTCGATTCCGTCCGTCGACTCAGTCATTGGGCCACGCTAACGCATAGTCGAGGCCCATCCGGTCATAGGTGCGTCGAGGACCCGTTTCGGCTTCGACGGAAAAGCACGAACCCGCCATAGATCGCGAGCGCGACAAACGCGAGCCAGAACAGACCTTTGAGAAGCGGCCCAATGATCGCGAGAACGATCAGTACTGCGACAATGATGCCGAGGATCTTCCAGAACGACGTACCAGTGGAATTCGAAGTTGAAGTAGTCATGACTCCACTGTGGCCGCCGTCCATGTGAAAATCACTAGTGAACAGCACACTTGGGGGAAAGATCAGGGCATACCCCCACCGCGCGGCAACTGTTTCGGTGTCGTTGTGCAATAGCCGAGTTCGTCGGGGCTGCCGAACCCGCCGCGGTCACGGAACCAGGCCACGACCAAATCGGCGACCATCGACGCCGACTCGGTCACGAGGTATCCGTGAGTGCAATCCTCGAACAGATCATCGTGATGCCAGCGGTTGAGCTCGATGTCTGGCGCGGCGTAACTGTCGAGCAGAGGAATGATCATCAGCATCGTCGACAATCGCAGCAACAGGCGGCCGCCTGCCAACCGTTGGATCTGCGCACAGTGAACGTCGTATGAGTCACCGACGCGCACGTGGTGCGGGCCGACGTCGAGAACCCCGGCGACCGGAATGGCGCCGATCCGTTCCTCCAGCCAGCCCGCGGCGACGCGCCACGCCGACGGCCCTATGTCGGGTGACTGTGGGCTGTGCTCGGTGTCGTGACGATCAGGTATTGCCATGACTGTTCCTCCTCGTGTGATGCTGTTTTCGAGTAGAGCACGGCACTCTGACAATCTTCGCCCACACGTTCGACACCCCGGCGGGTAGCGTCGTCACGATGACGGCCGACCCGCTCGATACGCTGCTTCGATGGTCCGATTCGGGCGCGATCTGGCGGGTCCTGTCTCGTAACCGCGACTCGATCACCATCGGTCTGTTTCGCTGCGACGGCGGCGAAGAGGTCGATCGAATCACCTCGGCGGCGCCCGAACTTCGCGCCTACGTCGGCGAACGGTCGTCAAGCGAAGACTGAGGAATAAGTGGCCCCGGCGGCGGCTTGAACCGGCTATGGCCAAGACAGTCGTAGCAACCGCATTCGGACAACCCGCCGACGTCGTCGAGGTTCTCGACATCCCAACTCCGAGTCCCGGCGCAGGGCAAGTGGTCGTCACCTCGCGGGCCAGCGCACTCAATCCGATCGACGTCAAGACGATCACCGGCGCGATGGGCACCAATCCGGCGAAGTTACCTATCGCGATTGGATTTGAAGCATCTGGTGTTGTCAGCGCCATCGGTGAGGGCGCGGTGAATTCATCCGGTCGGCCGCTGAACGTCGGCGACGAAGTTGTCGTCTATCGCGCCAACGGCGGTCTGTCGACCGACATCCTCGCCGATGGTGCTGACGTCCACGACAAGCCCGCCGACCTGCCGTTCGACGTCGCAGCCGGTCTGTTGCTGGTGGGAGTCACCGCTGCCGACACCCTGGCGACGGCCGCGGTGACCGCCTCCGACACCGTGCTCATCCACGGCGGCGCGGGCGCGGTCGGAACCATCGCCGTTCAACTCGCAATTGCCAAGGGCGCCAATGTAATCGCGACTGCCTCCGAGTCGAATCACGAGTATCTTCGTGGCCTCGGCGCAGTACCCGTCACCTACGGTGAGGGGCTGCTCGAACGGGTGCGCCAGGCCGCACCCGACGGCGTCACAGCCGCTATCGACACCGTCGGCACCGACGAAGCCATCGACGTATCGCTCGCGGTGGTCAGCGATCCGGCCCGGATTGTCAGTATCGCCGCGTTCGGCCGCGGTGACGACGCGGTATTGGTCAACGGCTCGACTCCGCAGAGCCAGCGCAATCGTCTGGGCGCCATTCCCGGTCTTCTCACCGACGCCGCCGCGGGACGCCTCGTGCTCGACGTTGCGAAAGTCTTTGCCCTCGACGACGCCGCGGCAGCACTTACCGAACTCGCTGCCAGCCATCCGCGCGGAAAGTTGATCCTGCATCCGTGATCTAGTCGGTGCCATTGTCCGCCCGGACGCGCCATCTGGGGCCAATTCACAACCCGGACAAGTAGTGTCGACATATGCCCGAGTTGACTCCGGACGAACTCGACGAACAGGTCGAGGCGGTGTTCGCCACCCTGCTCGACGCTCCGCCTGCCCGTGACGACGACGGCGATATTCCGTTGCAACTCGACGCGTGCACGCTCTATGTCAGCACCGTCTATGACGCCCGCGCCATCGACGTGTGGGCACCGATCGTGGTTGCGATCACCGATACCGCGCAGGCGGCTTTTACCGTTCATTTCCTTAACAACAAATTCCCCGAGCTCAAGTTCCGGTTGTTGGCGGATCGGCTCATCGTCGGCAGCAGGCTCTTCGCCGACCCACTGGTGACACCACACGTCGAGCGCCTTCTCGGACACCTCTCGCAGGCGCTGGCTGGTCGCGACGAAATCGCCGCGGTCCTGGGCGGGCGGACCCCCGATACCCCGCAACCAGATTGGCGCGACGATGAGCAAGAGCGTGAGCGCACGATCCTGCGAACGATCTTCGAATTGCAGCATGCCGATAGTCAGATCAGCGCCGACGACGTTATCGCTATCTGCCACGGCGACCAGCAGACCGTGCTCAATGTACTCGCATTGTCGAATAACCTTGAGACGCAGTTACGTTCAGATGCCGAACATGACCTCGACCCGACGGACGCGGCTAACGATCGCGCGTCGGCCGACGACTGGAAACACACCAGCGACGCGCTCCGGGTGGCATTACGCACCATCGCGTTGAGTTAGGAACGCTGGTCAGAACAGCCGCGATTCCCGGACCTCGGCTGGCTCTTCCAAATCCAACAGGAAGCGTTTGCGCTCCACACCACCCGCATAGCCGACGAGCTTTCCGCCGCTGCCGATTACCCGGTGGCAGCCCACCACTATGCCCACGGGATTCTGACCAGCGGCCCGCCCCACTGCCTGAGCGAGTCCGACGCTGCCCAAATCGGCTGCCAGCTCACCATAGGTACGGGTACATCCGAAGTCGATCGCCGCGATCAGATTCCACACGCTGACCTGAAACTCGTTGCCGCGCAGCACCACTGGTAGCTCGAATACCGAGCGGGATCGATCGAAATACTCGGCTAGCTGCCGAGCCACCGCCCGGAGGAAATCGTCTTCGCTGAGCTCGACTCGGGGGCCATCGACATTATCTGCACGCGATTTGCCACCGGAGAAATACACGCCGACCAGACAGTCGGCATCAGCCTCCACATCGGCGACGATCCTAACCTCGCCGACCGGACTCTCGATGAGACTGTGCCGCAACGTCATCAGTCACTCACCTGCTCGCCCAGCTGTTGGGCCAATGCGTCGAGTACCGCAGCATCCTCAATCGTAGAAGGCACGACGTAGCGCTCGCCGTCGACGATCTGACGCATCGTCTTACGCAGGATCTTGCCCGATCGCGTTTTCGGCAGGGCCGCTACTACGGTCACGTCTCGAAAGGTGGCGACTGCACCGATTTCGTCCCGAACCATCTGCACCAATTCCGCTCGCAGTACGTCAGGCTCGACGTCGGCCCCCGCCTTCAACACCACATAGCCGCTGGGACGTTGACCCTTGAGTTCGTCGGTGATCCCAACCACGGCGCATTCAGCGACGGCCGGATGCGTAGCGACCACAGCCTCGATGCTCCCCGTCGAAAGCCGATGTCCGGCAACGTTGATGACGTCGTCGGAACGGCCGAGCACAAAGACGTAGCCGTCGGCATCGACGTAACCGGAATCGCCGGTGAGGTAGTACCCCGGAAACGCCGACAAATAGGAATCGCGGAACCGCTCATCGTCGCGCCACAGTCCGACGAGCGTTCCGGGCGGCAACGGAAGCCCGACTACGATATTGCCTTCGATTCCCGCCGTCACCGTGGCACCATGTGCGTCAACGACTTTCACGTCAAAACCGGGTACCGGAACTGTCGGCGAACCGGCCTTGATCGGCATCGCCTCCAACCCCCGCAGATTGGCCGCGATCGACCAGCCGGTCTCCGTCTGCCACCAATGATCGACGACAGGAACACCCAAAACCCTTTCCGCCCAACGAAAAGTATCCGGGTCCAACCGCTCACCGGCTGCGAAAAGTGTGCGCAGCGACGATATGTCGTAGTTGGCGAGTTCAGCCGCTTCTGGATCTACTTTGCGAATAGCTCGGATCGCGGTCGGTGCGGTGAATAGGGCATTTACCTTGTGCTCGTTGATTATTCGCCAAAAGGCGCCGGCGTCGGGGGTGCCAACCGGCTTGCCCTCATACATCACCGTCGTCGCGCCGACCAGCAGCGGCGCGTACACGATATAGGAATGTCCGACCACCCAGCCGACGTCGGAGGCCGTCCACCACACATCGCCCGCACCGATGTCGTAGATGTTGCGCATAGACCAAGCCAGCGCCACGGCATGACCGCCGTTGTCCCGTAGCACGCCTTTGGGTTTTCCAGTAGTACCCGAGGTGTAGAGGATATACAGCGGGTCGGTAGCTGCCACGGTCGTCGGCGGTACCGAGACCGCTGAGGTCGCCAATTCGTCCCAATCAAGCCAATCGTGGTCAGCCGCAGAGCCATTCACCTGCGTCCGATCTTTGACTATCACCGTAGATGGCGGATTCTCCGACAGCTCAACGGCTTTGGCGACGATGGGCAGATACTCGATTACCCGGCCTGGCTCCAATCCGCCGGATGCCGTAATCAGCGCGACCGGTTGGGCGTCGTCGATGCGGGCCGCTAGCTCCGGTGCCGCGAATCCGCCGAAGACCACCGAATGGACGGCGCCGATCCGCGCACACGCCAGCATCGCGATGGCCGCTTCGGGAATCATCGGCAGGTAGATGATGACGCGGTCACCTTTGGTCACGCCGTGCGCGGCCAGCACTCCGGCGAATCGAGCCACCTCGTCAAGCAATTCGGCATAGCTATAGGTTCGCTGCTCACCGACCATCGCCGAATCCCAGACGAGCGCCGCACGATCACCATTGCCCGCCGCCACGTGACGGTCGAGCGCGTTGACGCAGGTGTTCAATTCGGCGTCGGGAAACCATCGGTACGCCGGTGCGGCAGAATCGTCGAGGGCCCGTGTCGGCGCGGTTACCCAGTCGATCGGTGACGCGGCGTCGAGCCAGAATCCCTCGCGGTCGGAGATGCTGCGGGCGAATTCTTGCGCATAACCACTCATCCATCGACCCTATCGTTTGGACAGGCGCATACTTCTACTATCTCCGAAGCAATATTCGCAGACAGTGAGGTAACCCCGTGAGAAAGTTTATCGGCACCTTCATCGCATCCCTGCTGGTCGCGAGCTGCTTGATATCCGCTCACGCGACGGCGTCACCTGAACCAGTCATCTACGACTGCGGCGGGGCCAAACAAACTCGACCGACGACGATCATCGTGTATTGCGGAGACGCCGGGATAACCGTTGGCTCCATAGTCTGGACGACCTGGGCCCGAAAGTCCGCCCAGGGCAACGGCATTCAGTACACGAAACTATGTGTGCCGAATTGCGCCGAAGGTGGCGTCGCCTCACGACCGGTCAGTATCCGTTTGTACAAGATCGTCGGCGGTGCGTTTACGCGCATCACTCTGTCCGGCGCGGGCGGAGTGACGTCCTACCAGCTCACCGGAGCGAGCCCGCATCATCGGTGAACGACACAGGCACCTCACAGTCGACTCGAACCGATGTGTCATAGGGTCGCGCTAGCGTCTGGCACATGGACATCACTCACACCCCCGCCGCCCAACCGCTGTCCGTCGACCTCACGGTCGAGCAAGTTGCCCTTGCCTGCCATCACGATCAAACGCTCGTCGCGAGACTGATCACGCACGCTGATCGCCAGTCGGCTCGCTGGATCGAGCATGAGCGCCATTGCCAATCCCTGGCCCAGTTCGACGCCGCGCAAATCGCATCCGAGCAGGCCCAAACGTGGTCATTGCTCGGCGCGAAATTCGTTGCCGTTCAGCGCTTTCTACAGGCCGGGCAAGTTCAGCTGGCGTCGTAGCCCAGAATGTAAGGCATGAGCACTCGCACCGAAGCCTCCTCGTTGCCCGATCGTCTGGCCAGTCATCTCGACCCGGTCGTACAAGCCGCAACCGACGGTCCTCTCACCGGCGAGGGGCGAGTGCCCGGCGTAGTCGCCGGTGTGACCACCGATACCGAGACGGCATACCTGTCGGCCAGCGGCCGACGCGCACTCGACACCGAAACGTCGATGACCACCGACACCGTCTTCGGAATCTTCTCGACGAGCAAAGCCATCACCGCCACTACAGCCCTGACTCTGGTGGACGAAGGGCTATTAGATCTCGACGCCCCAGCCGACACCTACCTGCCCGAACTCACGGATATCCAAGTCATCGAAGGATTCGACAACGCGGGTAATCGAATCCTGCGACCCGCGGCGACCGTTCCGACGACTCGCCAATTACTCACGCATACTTCGGGATTCGGGTACGCCTTCTATAGCGACCGCTATCTTCGCCTCGCGCAGGATTTCGAGGTCCCCGACATCGCGACCTGTAAACGCGCATCTATTCAGACGCCGTTGCTGTTCGATCCCGGCACCGACTGGATGTACGGCACCGGCCTCGATTGGACCGGCCTGGTCATTGAGGCGATCACCGGCCAACGACTCGGCGACGTGATGGCCGAGCGTATCTTCACTCCACTTGGCATGTCCGACACCGCATTCGGCGTCGATAACGCCGCGCGCGAGCGATTGACCACACTGCATCATCGTCGGCCTGACGGTTCCCTCAAACCCAATCACCGGTTCGCGCCGATTCCCGACCCCGAGGTTCACATGGGCGGACACGGCCTGTACTCGACGGTTGGCGACTACCTCACGTTTCTGCGCATGTGGTTACGCGATGGCCGCGCGGACGACGGAACTCAGGTCGTCGCAGTCGACACCATCGCATTGGCGAGTGAAGATCACCTGCACCCACTGACGTTGCGCGATCTCACTACCACGATGCCGCCGCTGTCCAACGACACCAAATTCCTGCCCGAACAGTCATGGTCACTGGCTTTCGCTCGAGACGGCGTCACCGCACCGACGGGACGCGCCGCCGGGTCGCTGAGCTGGGCCGGTCTAGCGAATCTCTACTTCTGGCTCGACCCGCACAACAAGATCGCCGGATACTGGGCGGCTCAGGTCTTCCCCTTCGCCGATCGCGTCTGCTTCGAGCACTATCAATCATTCGAGGCCGCGGTCTACCGCGCACTGAAATCCTGAGGGCAATTCGCTCCACTTGCCGTTTTACTCCGAAATGATCTCAGCGATTCAACAGACTCGCGCAGCATAATTTCCCGACGTGCACCACAACCATCACGGGATATCGCTACTAGACGGGTGGCTGCCGACCTCGGTGATGGTGGCCGCACTGTTAGCGACAGCGGTGGTGATCGGCGTGCGGCCACATCGCTCGATTGCCCGGTGGCTACCAATCTGCGCCGGCGTAGGGGCGAGCGCGTTTCTGTTTGTCCGCGCGGACTTATCATCACAAGGTCTTGTAGGTGATCGACCGCCAGCCACGTTGTGGTGGTGGATCGGCACGACCGGATTCGTCATCGCCCTGTCTGTCGTCGGATTCCGTACCGCTGGCTGGGCTGCTCGGTTATGTTCGCCGCTCGCGATCGTGCTGGCTGTCGCCAGCACGGCTATCACCGCTGACCAGTGGACCGGCTACTTTCCGACGGTCAGTGCCGCGTGGAACACAATGACGGCCGGTCCCCTTCCTGACCAAGCTGAGCTTGCGGACCTGCCATCGCTGCGCGGGAAGCACACCGACACCGGCACGGTCGTCACCATCACAACGCCGTCGAATATCAGCCATTTCCACCATCGCGCGGAATATGTGTATCTGCCGCCGGCATGGCTCTCCTCACCCGCCGCGGCACCGCCGCCCAGGCTGCCGGTGGTGATGATGCTTCCCGGCGTTTTCAACACACCGCCGGACTGGATGCGCATCGGCAACGCGATCGAGGTTGTGGACAGTTACGCACGAGCCCACAACGGTCAAGCACCGATCCTGGTCTTCGCCGACGTCACCGGCGGCTTCCGGAACGACACCGAGTGCGTCAACGGACCACGCGGCAATGTCGCCGATCATCTGACCAAAGAGGTACGCCCACAAGTGATCTCACAGTTCGGCGCCGACCCGTCACCGCGGTCCTGGGGCATCGTCGGATGGTCGATGGGCGGAACATGCGCGGTGGACCTGACCCTCATGCACCCGGATCTATTCACCACCTTCGACGACATCGCCGGGGACGCGGCACCCAATGTCGGCACTCCGGGCGTGACACTCACCCGCTTATACGGGGGCGATTCGCATCTGATGGCAGAATACGACCCGATGGTCGCGTTAAAGGCGCACGGGCCTTACCACGGTGTGTCGGCATGGTTCGAAGACAATGGGGACCCCGGTGCCGCATCGGATCACCGGTCGAATTCGGCGATGGCCGCTGCGGCAAGCGAAGTCGCGGCGGCTCGGGCGTTGTGTGCGGCGGCCAGGCAGTTCAAAATCCACTGCGAAATCCACCTCGACCCGGGACGACATACTTGGCAGTTCGCGCAGGCGTCCTTCGCGGAGGCGCTCGACTGGATGGTCGCACACCTCACCGGTCGCCCAGCACAAGTTCATGCCGACCACTTACCTCCGGCCCTCACATCGCGGCATCGACACCGATAGGAATCGCGCCGACCGACCTACGCTTCGCCGTCGCGACGTTCTTGTTCGCGCTTTTGCTCCCGCGCGATTCGGCGCTGTTCCTCGGCACGCGCCCGCAGGCCCTCGAGGAACTCGCGATCGGCCTCCGGATCAGCGGGAATGTACCGACCGGGCCGATCGTACTCGGGAAATTCGGAGGCAAACCGCCCCTGACGTCGTGGTTCGCCACCGGCCGGTCGGCCAACCGCCAGCCAGACCAGGGCGCCGGCCAAAGGCAGGATGATCACCACGATCACCCAGCCGACTTTCGGCAGCCCCCGAATCTGTGATTCGTCGGCGCTGATGATGTCGATCAGCGCGATGACGAGTATCAGCAGTATCAACATACTGAGAAAAGGCATGATCCCCTCCCGTAAAATCCGTCTTCAATACGACGAATCTAGCAGGTGGGGCTTAGAACCGGCGAGTGCACCGCCTAAATCACTCCCAACGCCAG
>NZ_BAEH01000009.1 GCF_000241305.1 Gordonia effusa NBRC 100432 | reverse complement strand
GCGTACCGCCCTTGGCGGCCAATGCGAGTTGGCGATTTCCGGCGGAGCACCGCTGGGTGCCCGGCTCGGACACTTCTTCCGCGGCGTCGGCATCCCGGTATACGAGGGATACGGCCTGACCGAGACCACGGCGGCGTTCTCGGTGAATACTCCTGGCGAACACAAAGTAGGCAGTGTCGGAAAACCGTTGGCCGGCAACGCCGTTCGCATCGCCGACGATGGCGAGGTGCTGCTGTCCGGCGGTGTCGTCTTCAACGGCTACTGGCACAATCCGGACGCCACCGCGGCGGCACTGACCGATGGCTGGTTCCACACCGGGGATCTCGGCAACGTCGACGCCGATGGGTTCATCTCGATCACCGGTCGCAAGAAAGAACTGATCGTCACGGCCGGCGGCAAGAACGTCTCCCCCGCTGGACTCGAGGACGTCATCCGGGCCAATGCCCTGGTCTCCCAGGCGATGGTGGTGGGCGACCAAAAGCCCTTCATCGCGGCCCTGGTCACCATCGACTCCGAAGCGTTTCCGGGCTGGAAGGAACGCAACGGAAAGGACGCGTCGGCGACCGTCGCCGATCTGGCCGACGACCCGACGCTGCGTGCAGAGGTGCAAAAGGCCATCGACCAAGCGAACAAGACTGTTTCGCATGCCGAGGCCATCAAGAAATTCCAGGTTCTGCCAACCGACTTCACCGAAGAAACCGGCGAGATGACGCCGACGCTGAAAGTGAAGCGAAACGTGGTCTCCGAGAAGTACGCCGCCGCTATCGAATCGCTGTACGCGAAATAGCGCTGGCTACAACAACTCCCGTAACCGCGCGGCGATCTGCACCCACCGCCACTGCCCGACGACCCACTCGCGTCCCGCGAGACCCATTTGCCATGCGCGTTCGCGGTCGGCCAAGATCGTTATCACCCCGGCGGCGACAGCGGGCACCGATCGCCCGTCGACGACGAGCCCAGTCTTCCCTTCCCGCACGGTTTCCGGTGCCCCACCGGAGTTTCCGGCTACCACCGGCACACCGGTCGCCGACGCTTCCAGGTACACGATGCCCAGCCCCTCGACGTCGAGTCCCTTTCCACGCGTACGCGACGGCATCGCGAAGACGTCGGCAATATTGTGGTAGCCCGCCAGTTCGGCCGATGGCACCGACCCGACGAACACAATATGCTCGCTCACCGGTGATGCCGCGGCCAGTTTATGCAACGTCTCGGCATACGGACCACCGCCCACGATGACGAGCGTCGCGTCGGGTATGGACTCGCGGATTATCGGCAGCGCCTCGATCAATACGTCCTGCCCTTTGCGTGGCACTAGCCGCGAGAGGCAGAGTATCGTCGGCTTGTCGCCGAGATCGTGACGATCCCGAAGCCATTGTCGTGCAATAGGATCCGGCGCGAAACGGTCGACGTCAACACCTGGTGGCAGATACTCCAGCGCTGCGCCGGCACCGAAGGCGGACGCGAAACGGCCACGGGTGTACTTGCTGACGAAGGTGACGACGTCGGTACTCTTGCCGATCACTCGCAGCACTTGTCGTGCGATCGGCAACATCGACCAGCCGACCTCATGTCCATGCGTCGATGCGATGACCCGACGCGCGCCAGCGCGACGCATCGCCGGCGCCAGCACTGCCAGCGGCGCCGACGCACCGAACCAGACCGTGTCGATGTCATAATCGCGTATCAGCCGTGCCGCACGCCGGGCGACGAACGGCGTCGGCAACATCAGCGTTGTCCGGTGCCGCACAACGGTATACGGCGCTCGCGCATCGAATTCTCGATGACTCGTGCCACGCCACCGTGGGGCGTAGACCACGACACTCTCCGGCGGCAGCAGGTCGACGAGATTTTCCAGATACGACTGGATACCACCGGGCCTGGGCGGAAAGTCGTTGGTAACCAATAGCGTTCGGGGCATTCGGTGCCCCGACGACGACGTCATCGAACCTGCTTGCGGAGCCAGTCCTGCCACTGCGCGACGAACTGAGCGCGTGACACGCGGAGCGTATTGACGATCGCGAGATCTTGCGCCGGGACCTTATCGGCGCCCGCCACACCGAGATACAACGCCTTGAGGCGATCCGGACCGTATTTCTCCGCGACATATGCGGCCAGTGACCATGCCGACTGATAGGCCACCAGCGCCGTGTTCTGATCGACGGCGAAGTCACGGTCGTCCGGCAGTCGCGCCGGGATATCGCCCGATCGCAGGACAGCGGCCAGATTAGGCGCGACGTCGTCGAATCGTTGATAGGTTCCCTTGCGCCCCACATACTCTGGCATACCCTCGGTGATCCAGAGCGGCGCACCGGACACGGTAACGCCCCGCACCGCCACGTGGGTAAGTTCATGCCGCAGTACCACGGCGAGGGCGGGCGCGGGCAGCGTACGAGCCGTCGGCGTCAGGACCACACGCTGTCCGGACGCGGTTTTCTCCGCGCTATCCAGACTCGCGTAGATGGTCGCGGCCGCAGCCGCGCCGACCGGACTGTCGGCCGAGGCTAACCCGCTGAACTGGGCGGCGGTACCGGTCGCGACCACCGCCGCACGTCGTGCCCACGATTGCCCCCAGAAATTCGTCACCGCCACAACGGCGTCGGGCAACTCACGAGCGATAGTCGCGACCGCCGCATCCGTCCCCGGATAGGACAGCACAACCGAATCGCCACCCGACGTCGTGACGTCGCGCGCTCGCAACTCCGGGTAACTCCAGATCATCGGAGCCGGCGCCTGCACGTCTTGCAAAACCGTCGAGTCGCCGACAATCTTCCAATCGTCGTCGTACCGGGCGAGGGCGAACGGAGTGCTCACCGTGATGTCGTCTTCGGCAAGACCTGGCAATGATTCACCGCCGAGCGCGTAGTCCAGCTTGATCGGAGCGAACCAGGTATCGGAACTCCCCTGGTCTTCCAGGCGCTGCTGCAGCTCTTGCGGTACCACGAACTCGGCGTCGGCACTGCCGAGCCAATAGCGGAATGTCTTGTAGCGCAGCAGATTTCCACGTTTGGAGGCGGCCACTTTTGCCCCGATATTCGCCGCTTCGGTCTCGAACGCGGCACGGAACCGAGGCGTCGCCGACGGGTCGATCAGCGCACCTAGCTTCGTCTGGTCGCCGGTCGTGATCGCCTCGTTGAGCTTGACCAGCAACCTGTTGACGCCTTCGAGACGTGTCGCTTCGTAAACATTCGGAGGTGTCGTCGTGGCAGAACTCGACGAGGTGGAAGCCGAATCGCCCGACGACGAGCAACCTGTCACAACCAGCACCGAGGCGACGACCACACCGGGTATTACCCGCATCAACAGTTGTTTAGGCGAACGCTGTGACTTGAGTCGCCTGGACGAACCATGGCGATCTGTCGAAGGAGGGGTCATCGAGCGCTAAGCGTACCGGCGCGCTGATTGATATGGTCCGGCCTTGTCGATCGGAACGACCTTGACCGGCACTCCGAACGTCGAGGCGTGGATGACATATCCGTCTCCCACATACATTCCGACGTGATGGGCGTCGGAGTAATAGATGATCAGGTCGCCGGGTAACAGCTGGTCCCGGCTAACCGAGGTACCGCCACCCTGCTGAGCCTCGCTTGAACGCGGAAGCGTCCGCCCAGCCTGCTTGTACGCCCACACCATCAGGCCAGAGCAGTCGAAGGAACTCGGCCCGGTCGCACCCCACACGTACGGGTCGCCAATGCGAGTCAACGCGGCCTGCACGGCGATTAGCGAAGCCGACGTGCCCTTGGGCACCAGTCGCGGGTCGAAGTCGAACTTAGGTCCACGCAGTTCGGCGAGCTGCTGGCCGGTCATCGATTCGTAGATCGCCCGAATCCGCACCGCTTGCAGGCTGAGATTCGCACGTTGCGCTTGCAGCTGACTACGTGTCTTCTCGACGGCGGCGATCGCCGTCGTGGCCTGCTCCGCCGAATCATCCGCGGCCTTCTTCGCGGCGAAAGTCTTCTGCCGCAAGGACTTCAGATTCCGTAGATCCGATGCCGACTGACGGGAGACCAATTCGAGTCCGGACATTTGGTCGAGAAGATTCTGCGGAGAGTCGCTGACCAGCACGGCGTAGAGCCGGTTGATCTTGGCGCCCCGGTAGCTGGCGCGCACGATCTTGTTCACTCGCTTACGCACGGTGGTCAAGTTCTTTTGCGAATCATCTAGCGAGCGTTGAGCAGTCAGCGACGCCTTACGAGCGGTGGTCAGCGCCGTGCGCTGTTTGGTGTATTCGAGTTGCGCGTTGTGCATCGACTCCGCGGACTTCTCAGCGTCGACGCTCAGTTTGCGATAGTTGACCAGCAGTTGATCGGCAGTCTGTACGGGCGCAGCGGGCACCGTCGCGGCCAGTCCACTCGATGCCAGACCGGCGATGATGACGAGAAACGCCACCAGGATAGTTCTCAGCGTGCGCACCGCGCGATACTCCTCTGCCCATTCATATGACGACATCGGGCGAACCGCCGAGTACCGGCCGGTCCGCCCAATGTTTCGTCAAGATCGCAACTGTCTACGTCGCGGTACGCTCAGTAACGGCGAACGCCGGTCAATGCCCATTCCTTGACAGGCGCCTTACGAACCGGCACACCTTCGGTCGAAGAATGAACGAACATACCGTTGCCGGCGTAGATACCGGCGTGGCTACCGCCGTTGAAGATCAGCACGTCGCCGGGCTTGGCATCTTTGTAGGCCACTGGGCGTCCACCGCCAAGCTGACCGTACGAGTCGCGCGGGATGGTCTTACCGGCCTGCTTGTACGAGTAGTAGACCAGACCCGAGCAGTCGAAGGCATTCGGTCCGGCCGAACCGTAGACGTACGGCGAACCGATCTTGGACTCGGCCGTCGCGAGGACGCGAACGCCGGTGTCCTGTCGGAGCAGCGGCGCGATCCGCTGGCCCGGACGGAACTGAGCCGGAACCTGATTCTGATTCAGGCCGGGCACGTTGAATGTGCCAACGTTGGGGATCGCCACCTTGGCGGGCGCGGGCGCCTGCTTCTTGGCGGCCGGCTTGGCATGTGGCGCCAGGAGCGCCTTGCCCAGAGCCGGGAAGTCGATTGTGTTGTTCGGCATCGGCGCAGGCACTGGGGCCGCAAACGCGGAACCTGCGGAAGCCGCGAGCGAGCCGACGGCAATCGACCCAGCGATCACAGCACCTTTGGCTACCTTGGCGCTACGGCCAGGCTGTTCCAAACGATGTTTGGCCACGAAGAGTGTTCTCCTTTGTTCTCCCTACCGCCTACCGAGTTAGCTGTCGGGTTCGGGCTGGAAGATCGCCCTACGCGCCGCGCCGACCTTGTCGTCGCGCCGCGACTCACCCCAATCGGACTGTGCCGAACAAAGTGGTTCCCCGGCTCACCCTCGCGGGTGATTAAGCGGTGATATTCGCGGACCACTTCGAGTTCGAAGCGGGACGTTCCGCAAATGTCTCAGAAAGGTTACGAAACTTTCCGGGCGCTGTCCAACGACGGACGCAACCGATTTTCGGCGTGTCACATCAGCTCGCGCGAAGAATTCGCAGATGGCCCCGGCCGGCACCGTCCTGACGTGCCGCGATGGCATTTCTTGCCGATGTCGCATCCTGCCTCGACACCATCGAAGCAGCGCTAAAGACATCGATCGCCGCGAGCAACTCACGGTCATCGATTGTTTCTGAACTCACTATCGCCATCTGCTCGTCGGGCGTTACATCATCGCTGCTCAACGGCTCAAAAAGCACCTGCATCATGCAGCCGTCACAAGCAACGCGACGGGCCGGGCAGGTCTCGCAATCAATCTTCATCTGTGATCTCCATCTCACCACTCAGGTGAACGGTTAGTTTCCTGGCAATTCGGTGTTCACGCCCCGGTACGTATTCGCAATCGACACTCGAGGGTGAACCTGAACTGGAGACTAGGGCCGACCCCTGACAACTCTCCGATCTCACACCAGTCACACCAGACACACCCGGGTCGCCTGAGGCCCGGAAGAACGTTCCGCCGACCTCTCCGGGAGCGACCTCCCGCGGGTTGTCGGTAGGTCGAACTAATGTTCGCAACGTGGAACAGCTGACCTTCGCCGACAGCGGCCTACCGGACGTGGGATTACCGCCGCAGACATCCCGCGGTACGCGTCGAGGCGGTCGGTCGGCTCCCACCGAGGCCGAGTTGATCGCCGCGGTCTACGGCGGTATCGACCAGCCCTTGTTCGAGACGCCGATCGTCGTCGTCGACTTGGAAACAACCGGCGGTGCGGCCACCGACGCGATCACCGAGATCGGCGCGGTCCGCATTCAACGCGGCGAAGTCGTCGGAGAATTCGCCACTCTGGTCGATCCCGGACGCGAGATTCCGCCACAAATCGTCACGCTGACCGGAATCACCACGGCGATGGTTACCGCGGCCCCAACAGTCGACTCGGTGCTGCCGGCCTTCTTCGAATTCGCTCGCGGCGCGGTTCTGGTCGCCCACAACGCCCGATTCGACACCGGCTTCCTTCGCCGCGGCGCGAGCTCACTTCACCTCGACTGGCCATTCGCGGCGACCCTGTGCACGGTGGCGATGGCCCGGCGCATCCTGAGCCGCGATGAAGCCCCGACCGTAAAACTCGCCGCGCTAGCCGATCTCTTCGATGTCGCCACCCGCCCGACGCACCGCGCGCTCGACGACGCGCGAGCAACAGTCGAGGTCTTCTACCGGTTACTAGAACGCATCGGCAACAAGGGCGTGCACACCTATCGGGAACTACTCGAATTTCTACCGCGCGCTACGCCGGCCCAGCGCGCCAAACGTCATCTCGCGACCGGACTGCCGCGCCGGCCCGGCGTATATCTATTCCGCGGGCCCGGCGCGGAAGTCCTCTACGTTGGCACCGCCGTCGATCTCCGACGCCGCGTTTCGTCGTATTTCACCGGCGCGGAAACACGACCCCGGATGTCGGAGATGGTCGCGCTCGCCACCCATGTCGACCACGTCGAGTGCGCGCACGGACTAGAAGCCGGGGTCCGCGAGCTTCGGCTGCTGGCCGCACACGCCCCCGCCTACAACCGACGGTCCAAACATCCACACAAGGGGTGGTGGATCGTCCTGACCAGTGAGCGATTCTCTCGTTTGCGCGTCAGCCGCTCACCCGAGGAGAACTGTATCGGCCCGATCGCCAATCGAACCGTCGCACAGACCGTTGCCGATCATCTGTCGTCGGCGGCCCAATTACGCACGTGCACAACGCGTTTGGGTTCGACGAGTAAACATCACTGGTGCCGGACCGATCCGGCCGCGACCCGCGCCGTTGGCGGATGCCGCGCGGCGAGTTCGGTTCCGCAAACCCTCCCCGACTACCTACCGCGCGTCACCGCGATACACGCCCTGTTCACCGGAGCATCCGACGAGCTTCTGGTCTCCCTCCGCGATCAGATGACCACCTACGCGAACGCCGAGATGTTCGAGACAGCAACACGGCACCGAGACCGCCTCACAGCGACGATCGACGCGTTGGCGCGGTGTCAGCGTTTGCATTCCCTATGCGCCATAGCCGAATTGGTCGTCGCACGCCCGGACGGCAGCGGCGGCTGGGAGTTCGCGGTCATCCGGCACGGTCGCCTGGCAAACGCTGGCGTCGCTCGACGCGGTACCGCACCGATGGCCGTCGTCGACGCGCTCGTCAGCTCCGCCCAGACGGTAAGCGCCGAGTGCGGCCCGCTACGCGGCGCCCCAGCGGAAGAAGCCGCGCTCATCTACCGCTGGATCACCGAGCCGGGTGCGCGAATCGTGGCGGCCAGTGACGCGCTGAGTCTGCCAACCCGGACCGCATGCCGCTGGGAGGACTGGCTGCTGACTGCTCGTGGCGCCCGTGCCAGCCCAACTGCTCGGCCTCACCGGATACGCTGAACCGCATGATCACCGCCATCGTGCTCATTTCGGCCGACGTCCACCAGATTCCCGAGACCGCACAAGCGGTCGCCGACGTCCCCGGCGTCGCCGAGGTGTACTCATGCGCGGGTGACGTCGATCTGATCGCCAAGGTTCGGGTACGGGACCACGAGCAGATCGCCGAGGTCGTCACCAATCAGATCAACCGAATTCCCGGCGTCACGCATACCGCGACTCATATCGCCTTCCGCAGCTACTCCAGCGCCGATACCGAGGCCACCTTCTCGCTCGGCGAATAGGTCGCCAAAGCGTTTCAACGATTGGTCAGCACGATCCAATCATCGAGCAGTGCGGTAACCGCGCCCGAATCGATCGCTGCGGCCGCACGCTTCATCCCCGCCCGCAGCGCATCGTTCAACGCGGGACCGGCCAACGGACCGGTCTGTTCGGCGGCGACAATTGCTCCAGCCGAATTCAGCAACACAGCATCGCGCACTGGACCGCGCGCGCCGGCGAAGAGATCCCGGGCGACCCCGGCATTCACGGTGGCGTCGCCGCCCCGCAGCGCGGAGAGTTCGACGATGTCGATGTCGAGGTCGCGCGGATCGACGGTCGAGACGGTCACACGTCCGTCCACGACCTGCCACACGGTGGAGGTGCCGGTCGTCGTCAGTTCGTCCAGCCCGTCATCGCCGCGTACCACCAGCACCGAGTTCCCGCGATCGGCGAAGGTCTGCGCCAGCACCGGAGCCAAATCGCCAAAAGCGCAGCCGATCAGTCCAGCCTGTGGTGAGGCTGGATTGGTAAGTGGCCCAAGGACATTGAAGACGGTCGGGATACCAATTTCCTTCCGCGGCGGGCCGGTGAAACGGTACGCGGGATGAAACGCCGCGGCAAAACAGAAGCCGATACCCAGCTCGTTTACCGACTGCTCGACCTGCGCGGCCGACTGATCAATCTTCACGCCAAGTGCCTCTAAGACGTCGGCGCCGCCGCTCTTGGACGACGACGCGCGGTTGCCGTGTTTCACCACCGCCAACCCACTCGCGGCGACGACCAGCGACGACATCGTCGAGATATTCACCGTATGCGACCGGTCACCCCCAGTGCCGACGATATCGACGGCCGGACGCGACACGTCGACCAGCGTCGCGTGCGACAGCATCGCCTCGGCCAGACCCCGTAACTCGGCCGGCGCCGCCCCCTTCATCTTCACCGCGACGGCAAATGCCGCGATCTGAGCGCTGGTGGCCGAGTCGGTCATAATCTCGTTCATCGCCCAACGCGCCTGCTCGACATCGAGATCGTGGCCGTCGGCCACCGATCCGAGGATCTGCGGCCAGGTGAACTGTTCGGATGCAGAGGCGGTCACCCCACAGAGACTAGTCGTGACACGCCGAACCCCCTGCTCGGCACCCCGTCTACCAGGGTCGAGTCATTTTCTTCGACCAATTTCCCGACCCCGGTGGTCACCGCTTACTACGAACCGTCATACTTTCATCTGTGACTAGCGCTGCAGGTACCCAAGGAACGGCCATCACGGCGCGGGTGCACTCGCTGAACCGCCCAAATATGGTCAGCGTCGGCACAATCGTGTGGCTCTCCAGTGAGTTGATGTTCTTCGCCGGACTTTTCGCGATGTACTTCGTCGCCCGAGCGAATTCCAATGTCGGTTGGCCACCCGAGCCGACCGAGTTGAACCTCGGATTGGCCATCCCGGTCACGACAGTGTTGATTCTGTCGTCGGTGACCTGCCAGATGGGCGTTTTCGCAGCTGAGCGCGGCGACGTTTTCGGGTTGCGCCGGTGGTACATCCTCACCTTCCTTATGGGCGCCTTCTTTGTCGCCGGTCAGGCTTACGAGTACTACCACCTGGTCCATGAGGGCACGACCCTCTCGTCGAGTGCGTAC
This sequence comes from Gordonia effusa NBRC 100432, assembly GCF_000241305.1. Classification (GTDB taxonomy): domain Bacteria; phylum Actinomycetota; class Actinomycetes; order Mycobacteriales; family Mycobacteriaceae; genus Gordonia; species Gordonia effusa. Next base: position 49,130 of record NZ_BAEH01000009.1, on the reverse strand, counting down.
GGGTCGACCTTCTACATGGCGACCGGCTTCCACGGCATGCACGTCATCGGCGGACTCGTGGCCTTCATCTTCCTGCTGGTCCGCACCAAATTGTCGAAGTTCACCCCGGCCCAGGCCACCGCGGCCATCGTCGTGTCCTACTACTGGCACTTCGTCGACATCGTCTGGATCGGCCTATTCGTCACGATCTACTTCATTCGCTGACGCACACCCCAAAGACTTACAGCCCATATTTCCAAATCCGTCCGCATAGAGAGACACAGATGAGCTCATCTCCACCGCGACAGTCGGATGACGCGACCGACACCGACGTTAAGGGAGCACGCACCGCCCGCTCTCGACGCAAGTTGCGTCGTCGTGCCAGCGGCGCGATCCTGCTGATGCTTGGCCTGGTCGCCGCAGGCGTCATCGCTTCGGTGCTCACCCCCAAGCCACAGGTCGCCACCGCCGATCCGACCAACGCATCGTTGATCAGTGACGGCAAGCAGCTCTACGACACCTCGTGCATCACCTGCCACGGAGCAAACCTGCAGGGCGTCACCGACCGCGGTCCGACGCTCATCGGCGTCGGCGACGCGGCGGTGTACTTCCAGGTGTCGTCCGGACGTATGCCAGCCGCGCGCGGAGAGGCCCAGGCCGCTCGCAAGCCCGAGAAGTTCACCCCCGCTCAGATCGAGCAGCTCGGCGCGTATATCCAGTCGCAGGGTGGCGGCCCCAAGGTCATTCCCGAGCGCAACCCCGACGGCTCGGTGAAGAAGGACAAGAACGGTGTGACCGTTCTTGCTCAGGAAAGCCTGCGTGGTGAAAACCTCGGCCGAGGCAGCGAGTTGTTCCGGCTGAACTGCGCCTCATGCCACAACTTCACCGGTCGTGGCGGCGCGCTGTCGTCGGGTAAGTACGCTCCCCCGCTCGACGCACCGAGTGAGCAGCAGCTCTACACCGCGATGCTCACCGGCCCGCAGAATATGCCGAAGTTCTCCAACCGCCAGCTCTCGCTGGAAGAGAAGCGCGACATCATCGGGTTCGTCAAATATGTCACCGAGTCGAAGCCCCAGGGTGGCCTGTCGCTCGGCGGTTTTGGACCGGTCTCCGAGGGCATGGTCATGTGGGTCGTCGGCGTCGGCGCGATCGTCGCCTTCGCAATGTGGATGGGATCACGTTCATGAGCGCAAATGACAAGGACACTCCGTCCAACGAAGAACTCGAGCAGATGTCGAATGACGAGTTGGTCAAACTCGGCACCAACCTCGACGGCGTCGAAATCCTGCATCGCGAGCCGCGTTTCCCGGAGCCAGGCACCAAAGCGGAAAAGCGCGCCGAACGAACTGTCGCATTCTGGTTCGCACTCGCCGGAATCTCGGCTGTCGCCTGTTTCATCATCTTCATCTGGAACCACTGGGAGTTCGCTCTCCCCGGCGATGACAATTACTGGCGCTACACACTCAACACCCCACTGTTGGGTGTGACCTTCGGCCTGTCGGTCCTATCGATCGGCATCGGAGCGGTTCAGTTCACCAAGCGATTCATCCCCGCCGAGATCGCGGTCCAGGACCGTCACGACGGTGGCTCCGCAGAGGTTGACAAGAAGACGACCGCTGCGCTGCTGGAGAACTCGCTGGAGACTTCCACGCTTCCGCGCCGCAAGTTGATCATGGGCTCGGCCGCCTTCGGACTCGGTGCGCTGACCTTCACCGGAATCGTCGCCATGTTCGGCGGCATGGTGAAGAATCCATGGGCAAAGGGCGACAAATCGGATCTGTGGCACACCGGCTGGTCCCCGATCTACAACCCGCCAGAAGCGCCTAACGAAACGATTTTCCTGCGTCGCGACACCGGAAACCCATTGCAGGTCGCATTGGTGCGTCCGGAAGATCTCGACGCCGGCGGTATGGAGACTGTTTTCCCGTGGCGCGTTTCCGACGGTCACGGCGAGACCGAGGAGTCCCGCCACAAGCTGATCGAGGGGCTGCGTCTGGTGCGCAACCCGGTGATGCTCATCCGCCTGCGTCCCGAGGACGCGGCCCGCGCGATCAAGCGCAAGGGCCAGGAAAGCTTCAACTACGGCGACTACTTCGCCTATACGAAGGTCTGCAGCCACCTCGGCTGCCCGACCTCGCTGTATGAGCAGCAGACCAACCGCATTCTGTGCCCGTGCCACCAGTCGCAGTTCGACGCGTTGCACTACGCCAAGCCGGTCTTCGGTCCGGCCGCACGCGCGCTGGCCCAACTGCCGCTCACGGTGAACAATCAGGGGTATCTGGTCGCTGCCGGCGACTTCATCGAGCCCGTCGGACCGGCATTCTGGGAGCGCAAGTCATGAGCCAAGCTGCCACTAAGAGTGAAGAACTCGATTCGCGGTATCACTATGCCGCGGGTATGCGGCGCCAGATCAATAAGGTCTTCCCGACCCATTGGTCATTCCTTCTCGGTGAGATCGCGCTCTACTCGTTCGTCATCCTGCTGCTTTCGGGCACCTACCTGACCTTCTTCTTCGACCCGTCGATGTCGGAGGTCATCTATCACGGTGATTATCAGCCGCTCAACGGTGTGATGATGACCAAGGCCTACGAAACCACGCTGAACATCTCCTTCGAGGTGCGCGGCGGCCTGTTCGTCCGCCAGGTACACCACTGGGCCGCACTGCTCTTCGCAGCCTCGATCATCGTGCACATGATGCGCATCTTCTTCACCGGCGCATTCCGCCGCCCACGTGAAGCCAACTGGGTCATCGGCTGCGTGCTTCTGCTGCTCGCCATGTTCGAGGGCTTCTTCGGATACTCGCTCCCCGACGACTTGCTCTCGGGTACCGGCGTCCGCGCCGCGATGAGTGGAATTGTCCTTGGTATCCCCGTTGTCGGCACGTGGGTGCACTGGGCGCTCTTCGGTGGTGACTTCCCTGGCGAAATCATCATCCCGCGCCTCTACGTGCTGCATATCCTGTTGTTCCCGGCGATCATTCTGGCCCTGATCGGCGCGCACCTCGCGCTGGTGTGGTACCAGAAGCACACGCAGTTCCCCGGCCCCGGCCGCACCGAGAAAAACGTTGTGGGCGTTCGGATTATGCCGGTCTTCGCCACCAAGGGCGGCGCGTTCTTCGCCATTGTTTTCGGCGTCATCGCCATCATGGCCGGCATCTTCCAGATCAACCCGGTGTGGGTGATCGGTCCGTACAACCCGGCACACGTCTCGGCTGGTTCTCAGCCCGACATTTACATGATGTGGACCGACGGCCTGGCACGGCTCATGCCCGCCTGGGAGCTCTATCTGGGCAATTACACCGTCCCTGCCATCTTCTGGGTGGTGGTGATCATCAGCATCATGTTCGGCCTGATGTTCGGCTACCCCAGTATCGAGAAACGCCTGACCGGCGACAACGCGCATCACAACCTGCTGCAGCGTCCGCGTGACGTCCCGGTGCGGACTGCCATCGGTGCGATGGCTGTCTCGTTCTACGTCATCCTCACGCTGTCGTGTATGAACGACATCATCGCGCTCAAGTTCCACATATCACTGAACGCGACGACGTGGATGGGCCGAATCGGGCTGATCGTCATCCCGCCGCTCGCCTACTTCATCGCCTATCGCTGGGCACTGTCGTTGCAGCGCAGCGACCGCGCGGTGCTCGAACACGGCATCGAGACCGGCATCATCAAGCGTCTCCCGCAGGGCGAGTACATCGAGATCCATCAGCCGCTTGGCCCGGTCGACGACCACGGTCACCCGATCCCGCTCCCCTACCAGGGCGCGGCACTGCCGAAGCGAATGAACAAGCTTGGCTCCGCGGGTGCACCCGGTACCGGTTCGCTCATGGCCGCCGATCCGGCGGATCAGCAGGAACTCAACGCGAAACTCGCTAAGGAACACGCTCGCGAAGAGGGTGAAGTCTTGCGTGAGTTGCAGGAAAAGGGCGGCAATCCACTCGAGGATTGAGTTCGACTGTTTCTTCCAAAGACGACGAGGGCCGCGGCGCGAAAAGCGTCGCGGCCCTTCGTTTTTGGGTTACCTCAGGCGCACATCACCAGACGTCTCCGGCCCGCCAATCACACGCCAGGCGGCGGCTGATATCCAGATCGTCGCCGCCCCAGACCATCACCGACCCGACGTCTTCGGGCGTCGGGCGGTAGCCATCGGGTGTCAGGACCCCCAATTCGCCGGCCCAGTCCCGCCATCCGCGACGCCGGTATAGTCCCCTCCCCTGCTCCGACGCGCCGAGTGCGCCGAGGTCGTAGGCGCCGATGATTACCGACTCCATGGAGGCCATCAGCGCCCCGCCGAGGCCTCGACGTCCCCAATCCGCGTGCACGGCAACAGCTTCCACATACCCGCAGCGCAGTGGCCGGTCATCGATGAGCACCGACCGCTGCACTACCGACGCATGTCCCACCACGGTGCCGGCAGAACGCACGATGGCATGTATGCCGCCGAGTGCGTGGTCAAAATCGTCGTCATCGAAATCGTCGGGGAAGGCGAGATCCATCAGCGCGCGAATAGCGCGGCGATCGTCGTCGCCGAGCATGGCCGTATGACTCAACTCCGGCTCACCACAACGAAACAGCCGCTCCCCCTGAAGGGGAGCGGCTGCTGTCTGCTGTTCTGACACGGGTGTCAGTGTGTCATGTCAGTGCTTCTCGGGTCCCACGTGGTACTCGAAGACCAGTCCGGCGGCGGTGCCGATGATGCAGACCGCTGCGAAAATCGCGAACCAGAAGTTACCCATGGCGAAGCCGATCGCGAACATCGCGGCCGAGGCGGCTACTAGCAACGGCCACCAGCTACCCGGGCTGAAGAATCCCAGTTCGCCTGCGCCGTCCTCGATTTCGGCCTCTTCGTAGTCTTCCGGGCGAATCTCAACGCGGCGCGCGACGAACCGGAAATACGTCCCGGCGATCAGCGTGAGGCCACCGGTGAAGAACAGCCCGGTGACGCCGGCCCACTCGGTGCCCTTACTCGCCAGCGTCGTCGCGATCGCGTAGATGATCGCGCAGAGGAAGAAGAATCCGGTCAGAAGCTCAAAGAGCCGTGCTTCGATTTTCATCGGTTACACCTCGGGTGTGCAGTTGGCGAGCTTGGTATTGGTCGGGTCGCCGATGTCCTTGGGAGTCGACCCGTTGGTGCCGCGACGTGTGTCGAACGGCACGGTGGTTACCGAAACCGGCTGCTGGCAGATCGCGGCAAGCGACTGTGCGTTGGTGGCGCCCGGGTTCTTCAACCGGTAGGCGACATAGCGTTCGAATTCCTGCGGGCTGACCGCACGTACTTCGAAGTTCATCATCGAGTGGTAGGTACCGCACATCTCCGCGCAACGCCCGACAAACGCGCCCTCGGTGTCGATCGAGGAGATTTGGAAACTCGGGTCGCTGTGGTTCTGCTTCGGGAACGGCATGACGTCGCGCTTGAACAGGAATTCCGGCACCCAGAAGGAGTGGATGACGTCGCCCGAGGCGATATCGAATTCGATGCGCTTACCGGTCGGCAGGACCAGGACCGGGATCTCTGCCGACGTTCCGACCGTCTCGATGTTGCTGAAGTGCAGGTAATTACGCACATCGTCGGAACGACCACCAGCGGGCAATGGAATCTCATGGCCGTGCGCATTGGTCTGCACCTGCTGCTGCAGCTGGAACGGGCCACCGGTCTTCGATGCGATCGTGCGTTCTTTGCCGTCGACGGACACCTTGACCGGCTGGCCGTCGGCACCACGCACCTCGCGGTAACCGAACTTCCAATTCCATTGGAAGGCAGTCACATCCACGACAACGGACGGGTTGTCTTGCTTGGCCTCGACATTGTTCTGCACGATGACCGTGTAGTAGAACAGCACCGCGATGACCAGGAACGGAATCGCGGTCAGCGTCAGTTCGATCGGCACGTTATAGGCGGTCTGGCGTGGGAAGGTTTCTTGTCCGGCCTTGGCGCGGTGGAAAGTGATGGTCCAGAAAATCGCGGCCCACACCAGAATGCCGACCACGAGGCAGGCGATAACCGACCACGTCCACAGATTGCCCATGTCGCGAGCCTGCGGCGTGATGCCCTCCGGCCATCCGAAACGCATAGCGTCACGAGCGTCACATCCGGACATCAACAGGGCGCCAAGACCAAGCGCGGCTACTGCCCCGATCCGCTTGACCGCGCGCGACCTCTTGGCGACGCCACGCACCGGTGTCTTTCCACCGTGAGTCAATTTCATGCCTTCCTGCCTGCTCGGACGGTATTTTGCGACTCGTCGTACCGACCGAATCCCCACGCATAACGACTGCACGGGTCCGGAAACTCCGAACCCATTACTACGCAGCGTAGACCAAACGCTGAGGCAATTCGTGATTGGGGTTGAAGTCGTGGGTCGCGAGTCCGGTACGGCATACTCGTCGGGGCAAGGTTTGCTGGGATTTTGTGGAAAAGAGGGTGTGAACGTGTGCGGATTGCTCGGTCTATTGACTGCGGACGGCAGCGCGGCAAGCGCGGCCGAGCGAGTGGCCGCGGCATCGGTGTGCATGCGCCATCGCGGCCCGGACGAGCCCGGCACCTGGCATGACGACGACATCGTCTTCGGCTTCAACCGTCTCTCGATCATTGACATCGAGCATTCTCATCAGCCCCTGAGGTGGGGGCCGCCCGAATCCCCCGATCGCTACGCGATGGTGTTCAACGGCGAGATCTACAACTATCTGGAGATCCGCGAAGAGCTCAAGACCACCGTCGACGCCCAGTTCCATACCGAAGGTGACGGCGAAGCGATACTGGCTTCTTTCCATCATTGGGGCCCCGACGCCGTGCGGCGCCTGCGCGGCATGTTCGCGTTCGCGATTTGGGATACGCAGTCGTCGACGCTGTTCATCGCCCGCGACCCATTCGGCATCAAGCCGCTATTTATCTCGACCGGCCCCGGCGGCACTGCTTTCGGCAGTGAGAAGAAGAGTCTGTTGGAGCTGCTCGACGTCATAGGGCTCGATGACGCGCTCGATCCACGAGCGACCGAGCACTACACCGTGCTGCAATATGTGCCCGAGCCGGAGACTCTGCACAAGTCCATCCGCCGCCTCGAATCCGGCTGCTACGCAACGCTGCGCGCCGGCGAAGAGCCGAAGGTGACTCGCTACTTCACGCCTCAATTCCCGGTGGTGCCGTTCACCGACGCCACACGACAGAAGCGGTATGACGAGATCGCCAATGCCCTACGCGACTCCGTTGCCAAACATATGCGCGCCGATGTGACGGTCGCATCGTTCTTATCTGGCGGCATCGACTCGACCGCCGTCGCGGCATTGGCCAAGCAGATCAATCCCGATCTCATCACCATCACCACGGGTTTTGAACGAGACGGCTACTCGGAGGTCGACGTGGCGGCCGAGTCGGCCGAGGCCATCGGAGCGCGGCATGTGGTGAAGGTCGTGTCACCCTCCGAGTTCATCCAAGCCATTCCCGAGATCGTCTGGTACCTCGACGATCCGGTCGCTGACCCCGCGTTGGTACCGCTGTACTTCCTCGCCAAGGAAGCACGTAAACACGTCAAGGTCGTGCTGTCCGGTGAAGGAGCCGACGAGCTGTTCGGCGGCTACACCATCTATAAGGAGCCGCTGTCGCTCGGAGCCTTCGACAAGCTGCCGAAGTCGTTGCGGCGCATGGCCGGTCGCGTATCGGACAAGATCCCCGAAGGCACCCGCGGCAAGAGTCTGCTGCATCGCGGGTCGCTGAGCCTGGAGGAACGCTACTACGGCAACGCCCGTAGCTTCGATGATGCGCGGCTGCGCGCGGTGCTGCGTGACTACCGGCCAGAGTGGACGCACACCGACGTCACCGCGCCGATCTACGCGGAAAGCACCGGCTGGGATCCCGTCGCGCGGATGCAGCATATCGACCTGTTCACCTGGTTGCGCGGCGACATTCTCGTCAAGGCCGACAAGATGACGATGGCGAACTCACTGGAACTACGAGTCCCATTCCTCGACGCCGAGGTGTTCAAGGTCGCCGAACGACTTCCCGTCGACGAGAAGATCGCCCACGGCACAACGAAATACGCGTTGCGCAAGGCGCTGGAGCAGATCGTCCCGGCACACGTCCTCCATCGCAAGAAGCTGGGCTTTCCCGTTCCGATCCGGCATTGGCTCGCTGAGACCGAGATGTATGACTGGGCACATCAGACCATCACGACGTCGCAGACCGACCACATCTTCGACAAGGCGGCCGTGATCGCCATGCTCGACGAGCACCGCGCTGGCGTCGTCGACAACAGCCGCCGCCTCTGGACGGTGCTGATCTACATGGTGTGGCACGGCATCTTCGTCGAGAAGTCGATTGTCCCGAATATCGAGGACCACCAGTACCCGGTTCGGCTGTAGGGTTCGGGCCGACTGAAACCTGCACTGTCAACCTTGGCGAGGGAGATACTCCCTTGCCCGACGCCAGACGGCAGGCACCAGCCTGACCGAAACCTGCGCTGTCAACCTTGGCGAGGGAAATACTCCCCCGCCCGACGTCAGATCGCAGGCACCAGCCCCGCCGAGCCCGCGGCTACGACGCCCCGACCTTTCCCACCGCTTCGGCCAACCGTGGCGTCAACTTCTCCAGCGCGAATTTCAGCGACTGCGGGGTTCCCGCCGACATCGCCTGCGCAATCGGGTCCTCCTCGGCCAATTCGATGGCCCGGCCATCTCGCACCACCGGCAGCGAGTTGATCAACCGATCGCTTGTCAGCGCGGAAAGCGGGAGACTGATCGTGCTCAAGATCGCAACCTGGGCATCGAGGCTCTTCACCTTTTCAGTGGGCACCGACGCGAAGAATCCTTGCGCCTGAAGATCTTTCACCGGCGGATTCTGCACGAAACCCAATTCGGCGAACGTATCGAAACGCGCGTCACCCGGCAGGTAGGCGCCATAGGCTGAGCCGAATTTCGCACCCCACACGAATGTCTTTCCCGCGAAGGCAGGGTTTTCGGACCGGATCTTGTTCTGAAGGTCGACCGTCTGTGCGATCAGTTCGTCGGCCTCGGATCGCTTACCCAACGCCGTGCCGATCAATTGGGTCTGCACCTTCCAGCTGACTGCGAAATCGGGGGCGCCCGCTGGTGCCGCCACGACCGGTGCGATCTTGCGCAACGCGTCGGTGACCTTGCTGTCGGCCTTGCCGCGAACGTCGAGGATCAGATCCGGTCTGAGTTCCTTAATCTGCTGGTAGTTGAACTCGCCGGCACTCGCCGCCGAGATGAGTTGAGGTGAGTCGCTGCCGAATTGGCTTGTCGCCCAAGGCCCGACGCCCTTGTTGGTCTCGCCGAACTTCATCCAGTCGTAGATGGCGACGGGTTTAACCCCGAGACTCAGCGCGATCTCACCGTCCGACCAGCCGAGCGCGACGACCCGAGGGTTGTCACCCAGCCCCAGATCGACTTGTGTCGCCGACGGGTCGTTGTACAGATCCTGGTGCGAGTCATCGGATTTGATGCACCCGGCTACCGACATCGCGACTGCGCACAGCATCGCGACGATCACTGCTATTCGACGTGTTGTCGTCATATTCGTTCCTCTCAGATGGATGAATGGTGCGCCGGTTACGACGACGACCGCAGGTTGGCGGTATCGCCGGGCACCGCGTCAACGTCAATTGCCCCCTGCCCCAACGGAATTACCAGTGGCGTGTCGGTCTCGGGATCGTTGATGATGCGGGCACGGACACCGAATGTCCGCTCCACCAGCTCGGCAGTTATGACGTCGGCCGGCGACCCCTGCGCGACGATCTCACCGCTACGCATCGCGATGATGTGAGTGGCATAGCGAGCCGCCTGGTTGAGGTCGTGCAGCACGGCCACCAGCGTCGTGCCGCCCCGATGTAGCTCGGTGCACAGTTCCAACACCTCGATCTGGTGAGCCAGATCAAGGTAAGTCGTCGGTTCGTCGAGCAGCAGAATAGGAGTCTGTTGCGCGAGCGCCATCGCGATCCAGACACGTTGCCGCTGGCCACCCGACAGCGCTTCGACCGGCCGCTGCGCCAGATCGGTCAACCGAGTGACCTGTAGCGCGAAGTCGACAGCGCGTTGGTCGGCATCGGTCCACTGCCGGAACATCTTCTGATACGGGAATCGGCCGCGTGAGACCAGGTCGATGATCGAAATCCCCTCGGGCGCAATTGATTGCTGCGGCAACAGGCCAACTTCGCGGGCAAATTCCTTACCCGCGAAGTCTTTGACGTTTCGCCCGTCCAGCAAGACTCGACCGTCCTGAGGTGCGAGTAGGCGAGACAACGCCCGAAGCAGTGTTGACTTGCCACAGGCATTCGGTCCGACGATCACCGTGAATGAGCCGTCCGGGACCTCGACCCCGAGATCGGCGATGACAGTGCGTTCACCATATCCGACACGAATACCCGAGGCGGACAGTCGATTCGATGCTGTGGACGGTGACGTCATGGTCGCACCTTTCTGGATTGCGCGAGCAGAAGCCCGAGGAGATAGACACCGCCGATCGCGGTGGTCACCACGCCGACGGGAAGTTGCACTTCAGGCGCGAGAATCGTCCGAGCGATCGTGTCGCATGACACCAAGAGCGCCGCGCCGACAGCCGCCGAGGTGACCAGGGGAATACCCGGGCTGGGGGTGATACGCGCCGCCAATTGTGGGGCGACCAGTGCGACGAACGCGATCGGGCCGGCGATTGCCGTTGTGGCGCCGGCTAATCCAACGCCAAGCAGCAATAGCAGCAACTGTGTGCGCTCAATATCCACACCCTTGCTGCGTGCCGAGTCCGGACCCAATTCGAACATCCGCATCCGCGGCGCGAGTTTGATCAACAACGGCACCAGGATGGCGAGGGTGACCGCAACGGGAAGCACGTCGGCCATCTGCATATTGCGCAGGTTGCCCATTCCCCAGGCCGCGGCCGATGCCGCGTTCGGCAGGTTCGAGCTCGCGATGAGATATCCGTTGAACGCCAACAGCATCGCACTCACGCCGATGCCGACGATGATCAGTCGGTAGCCGCCAGTGCCCCCACGCATCCCGAGGAAGTAGATCACCACTCCGGTCGCGAGCGAGCCGAGCAATGCGCCGACGGTCGCCGCCGACGTGCCGAGATTCAGCACGAGCAACGTGATCAACGCACCGGTATTCGCTCCTGTGGTGAAACCGATAATGTCCGGGGAGCCCAGTGGATTCCGGGTGATCGTCTGAAAGATGGCTCCCGACAAGGCAAGTGAGGCACCGCCGATGGCCGCGATGACCACCGCCGGCAGCGCGGCCGCCACCTGATTCGCCGGGTCGCCGGCCAACTGACCGGTCAGCACGCGGAAGATCTCACCAAGACTCAGATTCGGGCTATAGGTGGTAGATACCCCCAGCGACCAGGTCCCCACTACCACCGCGACGAGCAACAGTACGAAAGTGATTGCGGCACTGTAGATATCGACCTTGACACTTATTCCAAGTCGCCGATTACGCAGGAAACGGATTCGACGTGGCCACTGCGCCGACCTTGGCAACGGCATCGATTCGTCGCTCACAGGTCGGCCCCACCATGCCGGCGAGCGAGCGCGATGAGGACGGGTGCGCCGATGAACGCGGTAACCATACCGACCGGCAGTTCCCCCGGAGTCGCGACCCGCGCGACCAGATCAGCTCCGACAAGCACCACCGGCCCGACCAGCAGACACATCGGGATGACCCATTTGTTATCGGGACCGAACAGGATCCGCACGACATGCGGAACCATCAGACCTAGGAACGTCACCGGCCCCAACGCGGCTGTCGCGGCACCGCAGAGCAGGGTGATGGCCAGGAATCCGCCTATCCGCACGGAGGTCACCGGAACGCCCAGGGCGCGGGCACGATCATCGCCCAGCGCGAGTCCGTTGAGGTACGGAATCAAGATCAGCGCGGCCACCACGCCAAGGACGATCGGCGGCCAGACCACCGATAACTCGGTCCAATTCCGACCGTCGAGCGTGCCGACCTGCCAGCTCCGGATGGTGTCGAAAGCCTTCGGGTCAATCATGGTCAGGCCGAATCCGGTGCCGGCAAAGATCGATCCGACCGCGACACCGGTGAGAACCAACTTTGCCGGACTGGCACCGCCGACGCCCCGTGAGCCGACGAAGTAGACGATGGTCGCGGCGAGAAACGCACCCATCATCGCACAGAGAACGAACCCGACGGTCGAGCCGATGCCGAGACCTACAGCGCCAACCACCATCGCGAAGTAGGCACCCGAATTAACTCCCAGAATGCCGGGATCGGCCAATGGGTTTCGAGTTAATCCCTGCATCGCAGCACCGGCCACGCCCAGCGCGATCCCCGCGATGACGGCGAGTAGCGTCCGCGGCACCCGATTGTTGCGGATCACTTCAACCGTGGTCGCATCCCCGCCGCCGAAGAGCGCATGCCACGCATCGGTGATCGAGTAATCACCGGAACCGACGAAGAAACCGCTGACGATCAGTACTGCCAGGAGAACCAGCAGGATAGTCGCGACACCTGATCGTGTCACCAAACTCAACCGCGCCCCCGACACGGGTGCGGTAGCGACCGTCATCACGTCCTTTCACATCGGCGATATCCCAGTCGCACGACTTTGTCATGCGACTGGGACCAGTCCGCCTAATGTAAGGCATGCCTTAGCCGAAAACCAAAGTATCGCTAAGAATGCGAGGAACGCAGGAGCCGGCGGCTCTAGATCGCGGCGTCGATTTCGGCTGCCGCGTCGGCGCCATAGGCGCCGGAGATGCGCTGCAGTGCCGACTCACGATCCCACGACCAATCCTGGGTCGACTCGGTCTCGAGCACCAGCACCGCGACCATCGACCCGAGTTGAGCCGCGCGCTCGAAATTGAGACCTTTGGACAGCGCGGTGAGGAATCCCGCACGGAAACCATCGCCGACGCCGGTCGGGTCAACTTTCTCGGTCTCGGGAACTACGGCAACATGTGTCCGAGTGCCGTCGGCCTCGATGATTTCGGCACCGCCGCCGCCCAGCGTGGTGATCCGCACCCCGACCATGCCCGCGACCTGCTCGGCCGACAGCCCGGTCTTCTCGCGCAGCAAGCCCCATTCGTATTCGTTGGTGAACAGATATTTGGCGCCCTCGATGAGGGTTCGCGCCTGCTCGCCGTCGAGGCGGGCAAGCTGCTGCGATGGGTCGGCAGCGAAATCGATTCCCGCGGAACGACATTCCTCGGTGTGCGCCACCATCGCCGCTGGATCGTCGGCTCCGATCAATACCAGCTCGGGCGCCCCGACCTTCTCGAATACCGCGGCCAGTGAGATGTCGCGGGCTTCACTCATCGCCCCCGGATAGAACATCGCCAACTGCGCCATCGCTTCGTCGGTCGCGCAGGTGAACCGCGCGGTGTGCGCGGTCGTCGACTCATGCACCCCTCGGGTGTCTACGCCGTGCTCGTCGAGCCAGGCCCGGTACTCGGCGAAGTCGGGCCCGGCCGCGCCGATCAGCACCGGCGAACCGCCGAGCTCACCCATCGCATACGCGATATTGCCGCCCACGCCGCCGCGTCGCACCACGAGGTCGTCGACAAGAAAGCTCAGAGACAAGTGCTCGAGGTGATCGCCGAGCAGTTGTTCGGAGAACTTGCCGGGGAATTTCATCAGATGGTCGGTCGCTATCGACCCACATACCGCAATAGTCATGCGCGTTACGCTACCGATCGCCCCCATCGAGGCCTAGGCCACCTCGGACGAGCGCTGCTTCGATACTCCGTATTCACGATTTCGGCCGCACACCCGGTACGAGTGTGCGGCCGAAAGTGAAGCCTACGAGGTGAGAAACCTCAGTTGAACGAGTCACCGCAGGCGCAGCTGCCGGTGGCGTTCGGGTTATCGATGGTGAAACCCTGCTTCTCGATGGTGTCGACGAAGTCGATGGTGGCACCCTGCACATACGGCGCGCTCATCCGGTCGACGGCAAGCGTCACGCCCGCGAAATCGCTGGTGATATCACCGTCGAGCGAGCGATCATCAAAGAACAGCTGGTAGCGCAGTCCCGCACAACCACCGGGCTGCACAGCGATGCGCAGTGCCAGGTCGTCGCGGCCCTCCTGGTCAAGCAGGGTTTTCGCCTTGGCAGCGGCGGAATCGGTCAGCAACACGCCGGTGTCGGTGGTCGCTCCGGTTTCATTCGAAACGGTCATGGATGCTCCTCGTTTTCCTTCTCGCCCAATGTCCTCGCCGATGTCGGGGAGGCGTACCGGCTTGGCGCCAGCTCGACATAACGTGCTGACGACGTTGTCTTCTCACGTCTGCAACTACAACCGTACTCCATCGGGTCCTATTCCCAGCGGTCTCGACGCCGCACCGCGGGCAGGCACTGCCGCGGCGATACCAGGCCGTAGCGGGTCCGTCGGAGTTGATCGCTTAGGCTGAAGGATGTGAAGTTGCCATGGCAGAAGGACGCCGACGATGCGGCGTCGAGCACCTCAGACGTCTCACTCGAAAAGGAATCGACGCCCGATTCTGACGATTCGACGGCGAAGGGCTCGGCCTACACGGCAGCCAAAGGACGGCCAACCCCTAAGCGCCGCGACGCTCAGAACAAGCGATCCGGCCCGTTGGCACCACCGCCGACTACTCGCGCCGAGGCTCGCGCTCGACGCAAGGAACTCAGATCCACGCAGACCAAAGAACAAAAACGCGAGGCCAACGCAAACCGTCGCGCCCAGCGTATTGAACAGCGTGAACGCATGATGGAAGGCGACGAGAAGTTTTTGATGCCCCGTGACAAGGGCCCGGTCCGGCGTTACGTCCGTGACATCGTCGACTCCCGGCGTAACTTCGCCGGACTTTTCATGCCGTTCGCGATTGTCCTTATCCTGGTGATGTTCATTCCGACGCTCACCCCCTTCGCGACTCCGGTGATGCTGGTCTTCGTGTTGTTCATGGCCATCGACGGCGTAGTTCTGGGACGTCTGGTGAATAAGCGTGTGCGCGAACGCTTTCCCGACGCCACCGACACTGGGTTCCGCCTCGGCTGGTACGCACTGACCCGCGCTATGCAGCTGCGCAAGATGCGGGCGCCCAAGCCTAAGGCCGTCGTCGGCGAAAAGGTATAGGTGAGATGCGCGCACTGATCCTTGGCGGCGTGCGTTCGGGTAAGTCCGCGCATGGCGAGTCGCTGCTGAGCAAGTCATCGCAAATCCGTTATCTCGCAACGGGACCGGCCCTGTCGACCGACGCCGATTGGCAGGCCCGTGTCGACGCGCATCGCGCCCGACGTTCCGATCGGTATGTGACGGTGGAGTCGACCGATCTTGTCGGTCAGCTCGAGGACCACCCGGCAGCGCCTACGCTGGTCGATGATCTTGGCAATTGGCTTGCCGCCCAACTCGATTCTCGGGACGCTTGGACCGGCGACGTCGACCTGTCCGGGATATACGACCAATTATGTTCTGCCATTGCCGCTTTCACTGGCGACCTGGTGATCATCAGCCCCGAAGTAGGCCTCTCGGTAGTCCCGCCGACACCGGCGGGCCGACGCTTCCAAGATGAGTTAGGCGCGCTGAACGCCGCCGTCGCGCGCGTCTGCGACCGCGTCGAGCTGGTCGTCGCCGGTCGAATACTCCCCCTCCCCCAGTCTTCCGATTCTGCTGCCGCACAATCGGATTCGACATCGGCAAGAGCCGTACCACAGCCCGCCAAGCCGATGCCGATACCTGTGCCACCCCCCGCCGCGGCACCACCGGCGGTATCCGGCACCGGGATTCCAGACCCGACTGATGCCGAGATCTTCACGAAGATCGTCGCCCCCGACGCTACGATCCTCGATCAAGCACGTGCGCGACAACTGACCCTGACCAAGCCGGCCGGCTCACTCGGGCGCCTGGAGGATCTTGGCAACTGGATTGCCGCATGCCAGGGAACCTCTCCGCCCCAACAGTTTTCGCAGCCGCGTGTCGTTGTCTTCGCGGGTGATCACGGGGTCGCGCAGACCGGCGTCTCCGCGTATCCACCCGAAGTCACCGCGCAGATGGTCGCCAATATCGCTGGCGGCGGCGCGGCGGTCAACGTTTTGGCCGCTCGCAGCGGAGCCAGTGTCTGCGTCTTCGACTTGTCCGTCGATGCCGATACCTCTCCCGAGGTATCGCGTTTCAAGGTGCGGCGTGGCAGCGGCAACCTCGCCATCGAAGACTCGCTGAGTCTCGCGGAGGCACGGGCGGCCCTGGCCGCCGGCAAGCAGATAGTCGACGAGTTGGTCGACGCCGGTGCCGATCTCCTGATCGCCGGCGACATGGGCATCGGAAACACCACTCCTGCAGCGGTTTTGATCGGCACCATCACCGGACAGGAACCGGTGGTCGTGGTTGGTCGAGGCACCGGCGTGGACGACGCCGCGTGGAACCGCAAGACCGCGGCGATTCGCGACGGCATGTGGCGGGCTCGGCCGCATTTCAGCGACCCGCTGTCGCTACTGGCCACGGTCGCCGGTGCCGACCTCACCGCGATGGCCGGCTTTCTCGCCCAGGCCGCGGTGCGGCGCACGCCGGTCATCCTCGATGGCGTGGTGGTAACAGCCGCCGCGCTGGTGGCGAACCTGCTCGCTCCGGGCGCGGTGGATTGGTGGCTCGCCGGTCATAGATCGACCGAACCGGCGCATGCGTTCGCCCTCGACCGTCTTGATTTAACTCCGGTCGTAGACCTGTCCATGCGCCTCGGCGAAGGCAGCGGCGCATTGACGGTATTACCCGTGGTCGCGGCATCGATCGACCTGCTCACGTCGATGGCAACCTTCGACGAAGCCGGTGTCAGTGGCGGCTAATCCGCTGCGCGCGACGCTGACCGCGTTCTCCTGGCTGACGGTGCTCCCCGCGCCGTCGCCGCGCGAAGCACCCGACCGTCGCATCGGCGGGGCGATTATCGGCGCTGTCCCGGTCGTCGGTACCGCGCTGGGCGCCGCGGTCGCAGGTGCGGGTTTCGGACTGGCCCACACGTCTGCGCCGCCGTTGCTCATCGGGCTGCTGATCGTCGCATTCCTGGCTGCCGCGACTCGTGGCATGCACGTAGACGGGCTGGCAGACACCGCCGACGGGCTCGGGTGCTACGGGCCGCCGGATCGGGTGCGCGAGGTGATGCGCGGCGGATCCGCTGGCCCGTTCGCAATCGCGACACTGACGCTGATACTCGGGCTCCAGGCCGTCTGCCTCGGCGCACTCGCCGACGAAGGTCATTGGTACGCAATAGTTTTCACTGTCGGGTTGAGCCGGGTGGCCGCTGTCGTCGCCTGCCGCTGGACACTGTCGCCGAGTTCGCCCGACGGGTTCGGCGCATTGGTCGCCGGAACTCAGCGCAGTGCGATCGTCGTGTGGGTGGCACTCGCGCTGGTCGCCGCCTACCCGTTGGGCGTGATCGGTCTGGTCGCCGTACCCGTTGTGGCACTGACCGTCTGGGCCTTCAGCGCGCACTGCGCGCGCCGGATGGGCGGAATCAACGGCGACGTCCTCGGCGCCAGCATCGAACTGACACTCGCGCTAACGCTGGTGATCTTCGTGTGCGGCTAGACGAGCCGCAGCCTCACCCTAGAAAAGCCGCGTCATCCAGCCGTGCGTATCCGCGAACGTACCCCGCTGGATTCCGGTCAACGTATCTCGCAACGCCTGGGTCACTTCACCGGTGGTGCCATCGCCGATGGTGTAATCCTCACCCTCGCCCTTGACCCGTCCGACGGGGGTGATCACCGCGGCGGTGCCACAGGCAAAGACTTCGGTAATCGCACCGTCGGCGACACCCTTGCGCAATTCTTCGATGGTGATGCGACGTTCCTCCACCCCGAATCCCGCGTCGGTTGCCAACTGCAACAACGAATCTCGCGTGATGCCCGGCAAAAGCGAACCGCTCAGTTCCGGCGTGACCAGCCTGGCGTCGGCGCCTGACCCGAACACGAAAAACAGGTTCATGCCGCCCATCTCTTCGATGTAACGGCGTTCGACGGCGTCGAGCCACACAACCTGGTCACAGCCCTGTTCGGTGGCCTGCGCCTGCGCGAGGAAGGCCGCGGCGTAGTTGCCGCCGCATTTCGCCGCACCGGTTCCGCCGGGCGCGGCACGGACGAACTCGGTCGACAGCCACACGCTGACCGGGGTGAGACCGCCGGAGAAGTAAGGCCCCGCCGGCGACGCGATGACGGAGTACCGATATTCGTTCGACGGCGCGTTGACACCGAGACCGGCTTGCGAGGCGAACATGAACGGTCGTAGATAGAGCGCGGCCTCCCCGCCCGCTTCAGGCACCCAGGCGTTATCGGCCGCGAGTAGTTCGCGCAGCGACGCGATGAAGTCGTCAACCGGCAGCGGCGGCATCGCCAACCGACCGGCGGACCGCTGCAGACGAGCACCGTTGGCCTCGGGTCGGAAGGCGGCAATCGTTCCGTCGGGCTGGCGGTATGCCTTGAGCCCCTCGAAGACTTCCTGACCGTAATGCAGCACCATCGCGGACGGATCAAGCGCGATCGGTCCGTAGGGCTTTACTTGCGCGTTATGCCAACCGCGTTCGCGGTCGAAGTCGACGATCACCATATTGTCGGTGAAGTACTTGCCGAAACCGGGCGCGCTCAAAATCTCGGCACGACGCGACTCCGACACCGGGTGTGGATGCTCGGTGCGACTGAACTGCAAGGTCATAGGCTCATGGTACCGCCGGGCCACAAATGGTTTAGCACTGCACTAGACGTGCGAATCTACGAATGGAGGCAGCACGACCTCGCATTCAAGTGCTCGTCCGCGCACATCGATGACGACCTGATCGCCTTTGCGAATACCCGACGTCGTATCGATCAGTGCCAATGCGATGCCGGCGGCCAATGTGGGCGAAAAGGTACCCGACGTCGTGACACCGATCCGCTCGCCGCCCGCTTCGGCCAGAACCGACAACTCCGCTCGCGGTACCCCGCGCCCCAGCGCCCGCAATCCATAGAGGCGTCGCGCGGGGCCGGCCTCCTTCTCCGCGAGGAGCGCGTCGCGGCCGAAGAAGGCAGGCTTATCCCACCCGACGGCCCACGAACTACGCGCCTGAACCGGCGAGATCTCCGGACTCAACTCGTGTCCGTGCAGGGCGTACCCCATTTCGGTCCGGAGCGTGTCCCGAGCGCCCAGGCCGGCCGGAAGTCCGCCCGCCGCAATGACTTCGGCGAGGAGAGCATCGAATACCGCTGCCGTATCGGCCCACCGAGGCAGGATTTCGTAACCCTTTTCGCCGGTATATCCGGTACGACAGACCCGAACCGGGTACAGCGCATCGCCAACGGTCAACTCTGCGTCGGCGAACGCCATGTACTCCATCTCGGTCGGCAAGCCAACCGCAGCGAGCACGTCCACCGCATTCGGCCCCTGCACGGCGAGCACACCGTAGTCGCGGTGCAGATCGGTCACCTCGACGTCGGCGGGAGCGGCGGCGGCCAGTGCCGCAACCACATTCGCGGTATTCGCCGCATTGGGCACGAGGAAGACTTCGTCATCGGCGACCAGATAGGTGATCAGATCGTCGACGACGCCACCGGAATCGTTGCAGCACAACGTGTACTGCGCCTTGCCCGGCGTGATCTTGCCTAAGTCGTTGCTCAGCGTCGAGTTGATGAGCGCCGCCGCGCCCGGCCCTTTCACGAGCGCCTTGCCGAGATGACTGACGTCGAAGATGCCGACGGATTCGCGTACCGCTTTATGTTCGGCGACGGTCCCCGAGTACGA
Source organism: Gordonia effusa NBRC 100432 (assembly GCF_000241305.1). Classification (GTDB taxonomy): domain Bacteria; phylum Actinomycetota; class Actinomycetes; order Mycobacteriales; family Mycobacteriaceae; genus Gordonia; species Gordonia effusa. Next base: position 29,467 of record NZ_BAEH01000009.1, on the reverse strand, counting down.
CACCGGCATATTCCATCCGCCGAATTCGGCGAAGGTGGCGCCCAATTCGGCGTGCCGCGCGGCAATCGGACCATCGAGCAATACGTCAGTCATGCCGATCAGGATATCGGTGCGCGATTTTCCCCTACTGCCCCGCCACTCCGTAACCGACAATCCCGTCGACTGTCGTCATATCGAAGGTGTTGATGCTGATACTCGACGGTGGCTCGTTGCCGCCGACAGTGGTAACCGTGCTGCCGTCGACTCGCAACACGATGTTGGTGTGTTGCCGGAACCGGTTCGGCGCCTCGTATAAAACGACATCGCCGGTGCGCGGCCGATACGACGGCCCGCGGAACCGTCCAACCGATTCGTAGTACTCGGTGAGTGTCGCCACGCCGGGAATGCGCCATGACCCCGAGTTCGGATTATTGAGCGGCGCACCGGCTTTGCGCATTGTCCAGCTGACGAAATCCGCGCACCATGCTTCGGTATTCCCTTCGGCGTAATACTCGCCGGACTGTTTGTGTTCGTATTCGTGTCGAGTCACCTCGACGATGTTCTTACGCACCGACGACAATCCGGTCAGATCGACATCGGGAAACGACTCCTCTATGCCCAGCCCGGCCAGCGCTCGGTCGGCCAAGCCGGTATTGCGACCAACTGCCCGCCACCCGATGATCCCCAGCCCGACGACCAGGATCACCACCAGGACGGCCCCCTGCCACGCGAAGCGTCTACGACGTGTGCTCACCGAACCCAAGCTACCAACTGTGGCACAGTTGTCATGGTGACCATCAGTCAGACAGTCGACCGCGCGCGCGGTCCAGAATTCGACCTGTCCACCACGTTCGGCCGCGATGACGCCCTGGTGATCGGCCTCGTCCAAGCCGACGCACCAGCGAAAGACTCGGCGACCGGCAAGTCCGATGACGCCGCGTCGACCGAGCCAACGCTCGTCATCGGTGACGGCATCCTCGACGACGAGGCCGCGAGTGCCATCTCCGATGCGGTTACCGCTGTCCGCGCCACGGGCTCGCATGGTGAAATCACCCGCCTTCCCGCGCCGACCTCGGTCCCCGTGCCGGTCGTCATCGCGGTGGGACTCGGCCGCGCTGACGATCTCGACGATGCTGACAAACTGCGGCAGGCCGCTGGCATCGTCGCGCGTGAGCTCGACGGTTATGGCTCGGTGATCACCACGCTCGCCGCGACCGACCTGTCGGCGATCGCCGAGGGCCTGTTTTTGGGCAGCTACCGGTTCACAAGTTTCCGCTCGGATAAGACCGCACCGACCAAGAATCCGCCGCAGCGCATCACCTTGCTTGTGGAACAAAAGAGCAAGGAAGCGAAAGCCGAACTGACACATGCCATTACCGTGGCCGACTCGGTCGCGCTCGCTCGCGATTTCGTTAATACCCCGCCGAGCCACCTATTCCCGGAAGCGTTCGCCGATGCCGCGGCCGAGCTTGCTCGCAAAGCCGGACTGACGGTCGAAATCCTCGACGACACCACCCTGGAACGCGAGGGATACGGCGGTATCGTCGGGGTCGGCAAGGGATCGTCACGACTGCCACGGCTGGTCCGATTGACCCACGGCGGCAAGAAGGACACCAAATCGGTCGGCTTGGTCGGTAAGGGCATCACCTTCGACACCGGCGGCATCTCCATCAAGCCGGCTGCCGGCATGGACCACATGACCTCGGATATGGGTGGCGCCGCGGCGGTGATCGCGACGACGATCCTCGCCGCGCGGCTCGACCTCAACGTCAACGTCACCGCAACCGTGCCGATGGCGGAGAATATGCCGTCGGCAACCGCGCAACGTCCCGGCGACGTACTTACTCAGTTCGGCGGCATCACCGTCGAGGTGCTCAATACCGACGCCGAGGGTCGTCTCATCTTGGCCGACGCGATAGTCCGTGCGGCACAAGATGATCCGGACTACATCATCGATACCGCCACCCTTACCGGCGCACAAATGGTGGCACTTGGCACCCGTACGCCCGGTGTGATGGGCACCGACGACTTCCGGGACCGAATCGCCCGTTTGTCAGCCGAGGTCGGCGAGAACGCCTGGGCCATGCCGTTACCCGACGAATTGCGTGATGACCTCAAATCACGCGTCGCCGATCTGGCGAATGTAACCAATCACCGCTGGGGCGGCATGTTGTCGGCGGCGATCTTCCTGCGGGAGTTCGTCCCGGAGTCGGTTCAGTGGGCACATGTCGATATCGCCGGCCCGGCCTTCAACACCGGCGGGCCGTGGGGCTACACGCCAAAAGGCGGAACGGGTGTGCCGGTTCGGACGCTGATACGCGTCCTCGAAGACATCGCCGCCAACGGATAGCTGGACCGAAAGCCACACTCGCCCAGCATCTCCCGACCATTGACAGCACCAAACGGTCCCCCTGAGCCGACCAGATGCCCCTATCGCATCCATCCGACTCGGGGGGACCGTCCGTCAATGCGACGCGTGAACGATGTCCTGCCAACGACCCTACTTCCCAGTAGCATCGGCATTAGTGGTACACGCCGGGTCGACGTCTTCGATGGGCTGTAGGGTTTATCGAGGACACGTGATTCATCCATCACACGTCACGGCGTCTTGGCGCCATCAGTTGCCAAGGCGTACACAACCGAGCATGTTCAGACCCGAGTTTGAGGAGTCAACAGAAATGGCCTTCTCCGTCCAGATGCCTGCACTGGGTGAAAGTGTCACCGAAGGAACCGTTACCCGGTGGCTAAAGGAGGAGGGGGACACAGTTGACGTCGACGAGCCCTTGCTCGAAGTCTCGACCGACAAGGTCGACACCGAAATCCCTTCCCCGGCAGCGGGAGTGCTGACCAAGATCGTCGCCAAAGAAGACGATGTCGTCGAGGTGGGCGGGGAACTCGCCGTCATCGGCGATGCTGGCGAGTCCGGTTCCGATGAGTCCTCCGACGAACCGGCCCAGCCAGAAGCCGCGCCAGAGCCTGAGGCTGCGCCCGAACCTGCCAGTTCGCCCGAGCCAGCAGCGGCTCCGAAGCCCGAGAACTCCTCGGCGCCCTCTGCTGGCGGTGCGACCGGCACCGACGTCGTAATGCCCGCGCTCGGCGAGTCTGTTACCGAAGGAACGGTAACCAACTGGCTCAAGAATGTGGGCGACAATGTCGCGGTCGACGAACCACTACTCGAAGTCTCGACCGACAAGGTCGACACAGAAATCCCGTCGCCCGCCGAAGGCGTACTGCTGGAGATCACCGCGAATACCGACGATGTCGTTGAAGTTGGTGGCAAGCTCGCCGTCATCGGAGCTCCTGATGCGGCACCGGCGGCACCGTCGCCGGAACCCGAGCCAACTCCCGAGCCTGAGCCGGCGCCCGAACCCGAACCCGAGGCCGAACCCAAGGCCGCGCCCGCTCCCGAGCCGAAACCTGAACCCGCGTCCAAGCCTGCTCCCGCCACCGCCTCTGCACCGACCGAGTCGCTGGAGTCCACCCCGTATGTGACTCCGCTGGTCCGCAAACTCGCGGCCGAGAACAACGTCGACCTGAACAGCGTCAAAGGCACCGGCGTCGGCGGTCGTATCCGCAAGCAAGACGTGCTGGCCGCCGCGGCGCCGAGTACCGCTCCGGCTGCCGCGCCCACCGCGACACCGGCTGCCGCTCCTACCGCCCCGACCGCCAGCCCGGAGATCAAGCCCGAACTCGCGGCGCTGCGCGGTACCACGCAGAAGATCAACCGGATTCGGCAAATCACCGCGGCCAAGACTCGCGAATCGTTGCAGACCAGCGCTCAGCTCACGCAGGTCTTCGAAGTGGATCTGACCAAGATCGTGGCATTGCGTGCCGCGGCCAAGGCATCGTTCAAGGCCAACGAGGGTGTCAATCTCACCTACCTGCCGTTCATCGCCAAGGCCGTCATCGAGGCGTTGAAGGTTCACCCGAATATCAACGCCAGCATCGACGAGGCCGCCAAGGAGATCACCTATCACGGCTCGGTGAACCTTGGTATCGCCGTCGACACCGAACAGGGACTGCTGTCCCCGGTGATCCACAACGCCGACGACCTATCGATCGCCGGCTTGGCCCGCGCCATCGCCGATATCGCCAACCGCGCCCGGACCAACGGACTCAAGCCGAACGAGATCTCCGGCGGCACGTTCACCATCACCAATATCGGCAGCCAGGGCGCACTGTTCGATACTCCCATCCTGGTTCCGCCGCAGGCAGCCATGATCGGCACCGGCGCCATCGTGAAGCGACCGGTAGTCATCACCGATGGCGACGGCACCGAGTCGATCGCGGTGCGGTCGATGTCGTACCTACCGCTCACCTACGATCACCGTCTCGTCGACGGTGCCGACGCCGGACGCTTCTTGACGACCGTCAAAAAGCGTTTGGAAGCAGCAGAATTCGCTGCCGATCTCGGGCTGTAGTCACGGTGCGAATCGTCGTAGCGGGTTCCTCGGGGCTGATCGGTTCGGCCCTGGTGGACTCACTTCGCGCACATGGTCACTCGGTGGCCCGACTGGTGCGTCACGAGCCTTATCACGACGACGAATTCGGTTGGGACCCAGAATCTTTCGGGGTCCCACCGGATTCGCTCGCAGGGGCCGACGCGGTCGTCAACCTGGGTGGCGTCTCGGTCAGCGGATGGCGGTGGACCGGCCGATTCAAACAGGAACTGCGCGATTCTCGAATCACACCGACCGAGGTCCTCGCCGAGGCAACCGCGATGGCGGGCGTACCGATCCTGATCAACGCCAGCGCGACCGGCTTTTATGGGAATACCGGCGACCACATCGCGACCGAGAAGAGCGCCGCCGGTGATGGCTTCCTCGCCGATCTGGTCACCGACTGGGAAGCATCGGCTACGGCGGCGACTGAGGGATACGACACGCGTGTCACGTTGCTACGCACGGCGCCGGTGTTATCCCCGAGGGGCGGGATTCTCGGCAAACTGCGCGTGCCGTTCAAGTTGGGCTTAGGTGCGCCGATAGGCGATGGGCGCCAGTACTTTTCGTGGATTTCCCTGGTCGACGAAGTGCGGGCAATCGAATATTTGCTCACCAACGACATCGCCGGCCCGGTCAATCTGACCGCACCCGACCCGGTTCGGTTCAACGAGTTCACCCGGACCTTCGCGCAGTCGTTGCACCGCCCGGCATTTCTGCGGATCCCGGGTGTCGCGGCCACTGCAGTCGCAGGTGAAATGGCCCGGGAAATGATTCTGTACTCCCAACGCGTTATACCCGCTGTGCTTACCGATCACGGTTTCGTCTTCGACCATCCCACCCTCGACCAGGCATTGGACTATGCGCATGGCTGAGCCGACTCGCGTATCGGGCGCACGCGCAAGCGCGTCGGCGATCGAGACGCGCTGGCTGGGCACGGTCGAGTATCGCGAGACGTACGAACTCCAGCACCGGCTGGCCGGCGCACGCGCGCAGGGCACTCTCGATCACGACGTTCTGCTGCTCCTCGAGCATCCGTCGACCTACACCGCGGGCAAACGCACCGAGGACACGGACCTGCCGACCAATGGCGCCGAGGTGATCGACGTCGACCGCGGTGGACGTATCACTTGGCACGGTCCCGGTCAGTTGGTCGGCTATCCCATCGTGAAATTGTCCGAGCCGCTCGACGTCGTCGATTACGTCCGGCGACTCGAAGACGCCCTGATCACGGTGTGTGCCGGCGTCGGAGTAGAGACCGGCCGGATCGAGGGGCGGTCGGGCGTGTGGATCTCCGACGCCGCCGGGCAACGCAAACTCGGTCAGATCGGAATCCGCGTGGCACGTGGTGTCACGCTGCATGGCTTCGCGCTCAACATCGACCCCGATATGAGTGCCTTCGATGCCATCGTCCCCTGCGGCATCGCCGACGCCGGGGTGACATCGCTTACTCGAGAGACCGGTCGCACGATCGCCGTCGCCGACCTCTACAGCACGGTCGCTGACCAGGTCACGCTCGCGCTCGATGCCCCGCGTCGAGTGCCGGTCACCGCTTCGGCGCAATCAGCCCAGCAACCCACGAGCGTAGGATCTGTTCAGTGACGTGCGCGCCTAATCCTTCTGATTCCTCTTCGTCTTCCACTTCGTCGTGCGGATCGGCATCGGCTGCCGAATCGGTTCCCAGCGGCCGAAAACTGCTGCGCCTGGAAGTACGCAACGCGCAGACCCCCATCGAGCGCAAACCCAAGTGGATCAAGACCCGCGCCACGATGGGCCCCGAGTACAGCGAACTCAAGGGCCTCGTGAAACGTGAAGGGCTGCATACGGTTTGCGAGGAAGCTGGCTGCCCCAACATCTACGAATGCTGGGAGGACCGGGAGGCGACCTTCCTCATCGGCGGCAGTCAATGCACTCGACGTTGCGACTTCTGCCAGATCGACACCGGCAAGCCCGAACCCCTCGATCGTGACGAGCCGCGGCGCGTCGCCGAGAGCGTGCAGGCGATGGGTTTGCGCTATTCGACGATCACCGGCGTCGCGCGCGACGATCTGCCCGACGAGGGCGCGTGGCTGTACGCGGAAACTGTGCGCAAGATCCACGAACTCAATCCCGGCACCGGCGTGGAGAACCTGATCCCTGATTTCCACGCCAACCCTGATCTGCTCGCCGAGGTGTTCGGCGCACGGCCCGAAGTGCTGGCCCACAATCTCGAAACGGTGCCCCGGATTTTCAAACGGATTCGTCCGGCATTTCGCTACGAACGGTCGCTCGATGTCATCACCCAGGCGCGTGAGTTCGGTCTGGTCACCAAGTCGAATCTGATCCTGGGGATGGGCGAGACTGTCGACGAAGTCCGGGAAGCGTTGGTGGACCTTTACGAGGCGGGCTGCGACATCGTCACCATCACGCAGTACCTGCGCCCGTCGCCCCGGCACCATCCGGTGGAGCGCTGGGTGAAACCCGAGGAGTTCGTCGACCACTCCGAATTCGCCGACGAACTGGGCTTCGCCGGTGTGATGGCCGGACCGCTGGTCCGCTCGTCGTATCGAGCGGGTCGCCTGTACGCGCAGGCGATGGCGAAGCACGGTCGCGAGCTGCCCGCAGCGATGGCTCACCTGGCACAGGAGAGTTCGGCGAACCAGGAGGCCTCGAGCCTGCTGGCACGTCTGGGATAGCCGCCGCCCGCGTCGCCTATCCACCGCGCCGAGCTCAATCTGCTCCGACGTAGACTGAACATCATGGCAAAGGCGCAGTCCAACACGAGCAAAGAGGCGAAAGCCGCGGCAAAAGCCACCCGCAAGCAGGCATCGCGCGAGCGACGGTCGCAGTTGTGGCAGGCGTTCCAAATGCAGCGCAAAGAGGATAAGCGTCTTATCCCCTACATGCTCGGCGTATTCGTCCTCGTCGTGGCCATCTTCGTCGGCCTGGGTTTCGCCTTCGACCAGGTTCTGTTCCTCACTCCGATCGGAGTGCTTCTCGGCCTGCTGGCGGCGTTCATTCTGTTCGGCCGCCGGGTGCAGCGTTCGGTCTTCACCAAGGCTGAGGGGCAGAAGGGCGCGGCCGGCTGGGCGCTGGACAATATGCGCGGCCAGTGGCGCGTGAAACAAGCGGTGGCCGGAACCACCCACCTCGACGCTGTGCATCGCGTCATCGGCAAACCCGGTGTGATTCTGGTTGGCGAAGGTGCGCCGACGCGGGTGAAGGGGCTGCTCGATCAGGAGAAGAAGAAGGCCGCGCGGGTCGTCGGCGACACCCCGATCTATCTCGTCGTCGTCGGGAACGAGGACGGTCAGGTCCCGCTGCGCAAGCTTGAGCGGCACCTGAACAAGCTGCCCACCAACATCGACCGCAAACGCATCGACGCGCTGGAAGGGCGACTCGCGGCACTCACCGGCCGTCAGCCTGGCCCCGGCATGCCAAAAGGACCGATGCCGCAGGGCGCCAAAGTCCGCAATGTGCAGCGAGCGGCACGGCGTAAGTAGCAGATACCAGCTGAAATATGCCCCGAGGCTGGGGCAGACGCGCATATGGCGTCTGCTCGCGCCACGGGGCATATTTTCGCCACGGTCGTCTACCTGAAACGGTGATATCGACCGGCTCACTGGGGGTACCCTGACGCCACTGCCTTGGGGGGAGACATCGGTGACAGCAATTCAGCAAACGGCCGGCGCGCGCATGATGCGAGCCCGCGCTATGTTCGACGTCGCGATTTCGGCACATCTTCAGAGTGCCGACGACGACTACGCGGCACGGGCATTCATGCGCGCGACCGAATTGGCGCCAGAGATGGCGGATGCGTGGCTAGGGCGTATCGCCGCGGGCGATACCAGTGCCGAGTGCTATTTCAATCTCTACAAGTACCGGCAGAATATCTCCCACGAACAACGCCGATTGGGCCTGGCGCCCCGAACTCTGTTCGGCCGGTTCGCAACTGGGCTCTACGTCGACTATCCGGTCTCTGATCATGTCGAGGCTGCCGCGGCGTACGCATGCGCGATGATCGCCGACGGGGACTACGACGGCGCCGACGACACCCTCGAATCCGTCGATACCGCCGAGCTGACACCCATCGTCGAATTCAGTCGGGCACTGCTGAATTTCCGGACTCAACGTTGGCCGGATGTTCTTACCGCTCTTACCAATTCGTCGCAGTGGTCCGATGAATACATGCGTGTTGCGGCGCATGTAATGGTCGGGACAGCATGTGCCCAGCTCGGTTTGTTCAGCGAAGCGCTCAAGCGACTCGAACTAGCCGAGTCAGGTCCCATCCCGACCGCAGCATCCGGAGCGATGTTCACCCGGGGGATGTGCCTTCGAGAGTTGGACAAAGAGGCGCAGGCGCGCGCCATCTTCGAGGAGCTGTACGCACGCGAGCCACATTTCGCCGACAACGTGAAAGCGTTGGCAGACAGCAGTTTCAGGCTCGTCATCACTTCTAAGGAGGCGATCGAATCCCGCACTGATCGGTGGAATCCGCAGTCGGTCCCCAACTCCACCGCCGATCAACAGATCAACACCGACCTGGTCGAACAGGCCCAGCGAGAACTTGATGCGCAGATCGGTCTTGAGACGGTCAAGACGAAGGTCGACAAGCTCAAGTCGTCGGCGACACTAGCGAAAGTCCGTGCAGAGAAGGGATTGTCGAGCGCATTACGAGGTCAACATTTAGTCTTCACCGGTCCACCCGGGACCGGAAAGACCACCATTGCACGTATCATCGCCAAGATCTATTGCGGGCTGGGCATTTTGAACACCGACACGGTGATCGAAGCCAGTCGACGCGACTTCGTCGGCGAGCATCTGGGGTCGACGGCAATGAAGACCGGCACACTCATCGACCGGGCACTCGATGGCGTCTTATTCATCGACGAGGCATACACATTAGTTCAAGCGGGTCTTTCCGGCGGTGACGCGTTCGGCCGCGAGGCAGTGGATACGCTGCTGGCGCGGATGGAGAACGACCGTGATCGGCTGGTGGTCATCATCGCCGGATACGACGCTGAGATCGACCGCTTCCTAGCATCGAACGATGGCCTAGCGTCGCGATTCTCTCGACGAATCCGATTCGACTCCTACTCTCCTACCGAGCTTGCTCGTATTGGTGAAGTGATTGCGCGCGAAAATGATTCAGTATTGACGCCGGCCGCGCTCGAATCCCTCACCGCGCGCTGTGAAGAGTTGTGCCTGTCGACTGTCGTCGATTCAACTGGGCGCCGACGCCGCGCCATCGACCTTGCCGGCAATGGTCGTTTCATCCGCAACGTCGTGGAAGCGGCTGAAGAGGAACGGGAGTATCGACTGAGCCGAGGCAGCGCCGACCTGACGACACTCGACCACGATGTGCTGATGCGGATCGAAGTGACCGATCTCGAATCAGCATTAGACAACGTGGTGCGCATGACCGCACGGTAGCCGTCGCCCCCGCCGATCGTTGAGTGCCAACAAACCCCTGCGATCGTCGGTGTATCGAGACGCCGCAACCCGACTTCAAACCCAGCCGATCAAACCATATCTCGACGCCGCACCATTTCAGCGATCCACGTCGGCGCATAGGGTGACGTACAGTTCGGCGCCGTCGGGTAATCCTTCAGCACCTCCAGTCGCTCCCCAATAGTGACGGCCCGCTCGCGATACTCACTGTGCTCGATGCCTATCTGCGCGAGGCAGTGATTCATCGCCCACTGCAGTCGTTCCGGCGCGTCCTTCATATCGGACTCGATCACGTTCAGTAGTCCCGGCAGGTCAAGGCCATCGGGTTGCTTAGCGATTCGGTCGACCGTAAGTGCCCAACCCGCACTGGCGACGACCGGATCGGGGTCGGAGAACCACAGCACGCGCAGGTTCTCAGCCGCCGGATTCTTCTTCACCACGTAGTTGACCAGCCAGTCCTGCACCTTCGGAGTCGCGGCATGTCTCAACATGGTGTCGAGCTGATCTTGTTCGAAAGCCTTTGGGCGACAGATCAATAGTGAGAGTAGACGTGCAGCGCTATCGCCCGTCGCCCACAGGGCGATGGCCAGATCCTGCTGGGTTTTGAGCCGCTTCGCCACCGCGCGTAGCTTGGTGAGGTTAACGCCATGATCGTCGCCGTGACGCTCATTGACGGCGCGAACCTTGGGGTCGTCGAGGCTCGCGAGCTCGGCCAGCAGTTCGTCCACCGCACTATCGGTTGTCCCCGGCACTACGACCAACTCCCTGTCATTCGGCTGATCTCATCACCATACGGGCAGAGCCCGCGTGATCAGACGCCGCGATGATTCAGCTGACCGGCAGGAAACTCGACGTCGCTACCGGAACACCCAGCACCGAATTGATCGCCTTGTAGCCGTTAGCGGTCTTGAGCAGGGTGAGACGGCTGACCGGCGGTATTTCAGCGTATCCGCCGGTCGGAGTGTGCACGAGTTTCAGCGGGGTGCCGTTGGGGCCAATCAAATCAGTTCCGGCCACGCGGTACTCCGCGCATTTCTGCTCGACCGAGCTGCCATAACGCGTCTCGATACAGAGGTTGTACCTACCGTCTGCCACCTTTGCGGACGCGATTCCCGGCGCCACTGCCGTTGCCACTACCGCAGCGCCGCCGACGATCAAACTCGCACATATTCTCTTCACGGCAACCGATAGTTCCTTAGGGTCACCTAATTCGTCAAGACGGTATGTGCATTTTGCCGGGATTCGTCACACTTGCTCGCCCGCGACTCGTCGTGATTGGGTGACCACGAAATGCTCATCCTGCGGCGTACCCAGCATTCGGCGCATCGTCGCCCGATCGAACGGCCACAGGTCGACCGATCCCGACTCGGTCAGGTACCACGAGTTGCATCCGGTATTCCAGACCGTCGGTCCCATCGCTTGTGCCACTTCGGAATTGAACTGAGCGGTCGCGTCCTCGGTCACCTCGACCGAGTCGAGGTTGCCCGCGGCGAAACGCTCCAACCACTTCACGATGTACTTGGCCGTTAACTCGGCGGAGAATTGCAGCGAGATCGAGCCGGTCGGCGAATTCGGCCCGAGAACGGTGAACAGGTTGGGGAAGCCCGGAATCGCGGTCATCCGGTATGCCCTAGGCCCGCCGGCCCACGCGTCGTCCAGCGTCAGACCGTCACGGCCGACAACTCGCATCGGCCGCATATAGTCGTGTGCGCGAAATCCGGTAGCCAACACGATGATGTCGACGTCGTGCTGGCGACCGTCGACCGTGACGATCCCGGTCTCGTTGATCTTCTCGATGCCAGCGGTCACCAATTCGGTATTCGGCGCGCGCAGCGCGCGATAGTAGGTCCCTGAGATCACCTGCCGCTTGCACAACGGCTGGTAGTCCGGTGTTAGCTCGGTGCGCAGTTCCTCGTCAAATACCTGACCCCGCAACGATATTCGCGCGTAAGCTTGCACCGCCCGACGCCGCCACGTCGGCTTGAGCACGACGTCGGCGAGTATTCCAGAACCTCGTAAGAGCAACTGGTACACCCGATCCTGCACGTTCCGGCTCGCGCCCAACAGTTTGGATACCACCGATAGCTGCGGCAACCACATCGGAGCCCACAGCACCCACTGTGGTGCCCGCACGAAATGTGTCACCGATGAGGCTTGCTTCTGCAATGCCGAAACCACCTGCACGCCAGTCGAACCCGTTCCCAACACGGCGACCCGCCGACCGTCGGTGACCAGATCGTCATCCCATCGGGCAGTGTGTACGACCGGCCCCGAGAAGTCGCCGAGCCCGGGGATGTCGGGGATAGCCGGGTTATGGAGTACACCGGTCGCGCAGATGACGAAATCGACGGTGAGTTCCTCTTCCGACTCGGTGCCCGACGCTCCGGTCGGTCGAGTTGTGACCGTCCATTCGCCCGTCTCGTCGTTGAATACCGACGCGACTACCTCGGTGCCGAATCGAATCCGATCGACGATGCCGAGCTCTTCGACCACGTCGCGGTGATACTGCTGAATCTCCGGCCCGGTTGCCCAGATTCGCTTCCAATCCGCCTTGGGCGCAAAGGAAAACTGATAGATCTGCGACGGCACATCACACGTCAGACCCGGATAGTGATTCCAATACCAGACACCGCCGACGTCGGTGCCCTTCTCCACGATCAGGTAATCAGAGAATCCTGCCTGCTCCAACGCATGGGCCGTGGCGATTCCAGCCACCCCTGCACCGATCACCACGATCCGCGGCTCACGACGTCGACTCACTGGGAAACCTCCTGTGCGGCAAGGGCTCTGGCGACCGTTTCGCCGACACTCGTGAGTGCGGCGTCGAATGCGCGCTGGCGATGTCCACGTTTCATGAAATTCGCGCCGAGACCAGCCATGTCTTGCGCCGACGGCGTGATCACCACGACCCGCGTCCCTCGTGCCCGGACCTGCGCGACCTCTCGCCGCAGCACTTTCGACATCGGATTGCGCAGCGCCGCTCGCTCTATCAGTCCACCGGGGCCGGGGGCCCGCACTCCCGTCTCCGATGCCATCGGAGCGACAACATAGACCAGATCGGCCTCATCGGGACCGATCAGATCGACCGACGCCGTCGACGCCGCTCCGCCGTCGACATACGTGTGTCCGTCGATCTCGACCGGCGGCATCCACGCCGGGATCGCCCACGATGCGCGCAACCCTTGGGCCGCGGACACTGTGGGCGCACCCGGTGCCCCGAAGGCCACTCGCGCTCCGTCGTCAACTCGGTACGCGACCAGTCGAGCCCCGGCATGCGGCAGCCATGAATTACCTTCGGGGACAACGGCGTGCGCGAGCCGTTCAAGCCACGACGCATCCCCTCGTCCCCGAGGGGCGATACCCACCAGCGATTCGTGGCCGCTTCGCCGCGTCCATAGTGTCGACGGACGCAACCGGCCGGGTCGCGGAATTGGCGGAACACCCGAGGGGGTCGCCGCCAGATGTGCGGCGAGCACCGGGTCGGCGGACCGCCCGGCTTGCATCTCGACCAGGTCGTTAACTCCGTAGCCGCCGGCCAGCATGGTGACGATCTCGGCGCCCGCCGAGGTCCCCTGCAAGACGTCGGCTTGGGTTGGGTCCCAATCGGTTTGCTCGGCCAGGGCGTGCAGCGCGGCGATGATCCATGCACCTCCGATGGTGCCACCACAGCCGATTGCCAGGGCGGTCCTGCTCACTTAGCTGTCACCTTTCGACGAGTCCCCTTCGCCTTCACCGACTTTGCCGTTTCTTCGCCATGCTGGGCCGCCTGTCGATCGACCCGCTCCAGGTAGTCGCGTCGCTCCGCGGCGTCGAGAGCAAGTGCCTGTCGATCGTTGGCGAATCGACGACCGATTCGCTCGAGGAACTCGGGCACGAACAGATCGGTCAAGGCCCACAGCGGCGCGACCCAGCCCGGCACAGAAGTCCGAGCGGCTTGTGTCCGTAGGGTTTTCACGACCGCGCGAGCTACATCTTCCGGATCGACAGTTGGCAAGGTGCCCCCGAGGTCGGCACCCGACGACAGTTCAGTGCGTACCGCGGCGGGCAGAATCGCGCATACCGCGACGCCGGCATCGCCATACTCGAGGCGCGCGGCGAGTGAAGCACCCAGTGCCGCATACTTACTCGCGTTGTAGCTGACCATGCCCGGCAGCGGAAGCATTCCCGCCATCGACGCGATATTGACAATGTGTCCACGCTTGGCGCCGAGCATTGTCGGCAACACCGCGCGCATGCCGTTGAGCACTCCCGCGACGTTGACATCGAGGATGAGTTCGGTAATCGAAGTGGACTCTGCCTCAAACGGACCGACCGGCATTACGCCCGCGTTGTTCACGAGCACGTCGATGCGGCCATTGTTGGCAATCACCTTGTCCACGAACGTCGCCCACGACTGCGGGTCCGTGACGTCGAGCGGTGCCGCCGATGCGCCGGGCAGCGCGGCAGCCGTCGTCGAAGCTACCTCGCCGTCGACATCGCCGATCCACACCGTTGCCCCCTGGCGCGCGAACTCCGCCGCCGTCGCGGCGCCGATGCCGCGGGCACCTCCGGTGATCACGACGACCGCATTCGCCACGTCTATCCGTGGCACTCGCCTTCCGAACAACCCCATTGCATATCCTCCCGATCGTGCGGCCTTGCCGCTACTTTGAGTGACAGTTACCCGGCCAGCATGGTTCAGATACCGCGGGTATGTCAATACCGGAGGTATTTCGTCGTACACTCTGGCCATGGTTCGCCTCACCCGCGCCGAACAGCAGGCCCGCACCCGGACTGAATTACTCTCAGTCGCCCGAGAGCAGTTCTTGACGGCCGGATACGCCGCGACCAGCCTCGATGGCATCGCAGCCACCGCGGGCTACTCCAAAGGAGCGGTGTACTCCAACTTCAAGGACAAGCCGACACTCTGCGGCGCGGTCTTGGAAGAGATCCACCGGGACAAGATCGGCGAACTCGCCGCGTTGACCGCGGCCGCTATGACCTTCGACGACGTCGATGAACGCGTCGACGCGATCGGCGCGTGGGTCGAAGCTACTGCGGGTGACATCGGCTGGACGATGCTTGAGTTGGAGTTCGTGGTGCTCTCTCGCCATGATCGAAAGCTCAACGCGATGATCGTCGGGCTGCGCGAACGGGCGAACGCGATGGTTGTGGAGATGTTGGAGCCGCTGTTCAACGAATTGCTGGCACCGCCCGCCGATGCCGAAACTCAGTTCGTAGATGACGATGCGGCGTTGCCGACGCTCCCGGATCTGGCCGATCTACTACTCAGCACCGGCATCGGACTCGGAATTCAGCGCGCGGTGGATCCGAGGGTGTCGGTTCAACCCGCCGTCGACGCACTGCGCGCGGCGATGCGATTAATGCACGCGTTGACCGAGGCTCCGTCGTCGGTCGAGTAGGTAGCTGGGTCTACCGACTTTTTACTACCGCGGTACCGGTGGCACGGTCGTGCAATGCGCGTCCGTTGTAGTCGTTCAACAGAGCCGGAACAATCGCGACTATCAGCGCTTGGCGCGCGAGTGCGCGCACAAACCCCACCGCGACGGCCTTCTCACCCGATGCGATTGACATCGTGAGGTCGGGACCGTAGTCCACCCGGACCACTCGCAACCCCGCTACAAACTGTCCCGGCGTGAAACCGAATAGTGTGATGGTGAACACACCAACGACGAACCATACCGCCAATTGCGGCGTTCCTGCATGTCGAATTGTCTCGGCAAATGTGTCCTCACGCACGAAGATCAGCGCGATTCCGTACGCCATCAACCAGTCCACCAGGAGTCCCCAGCAACGGGTCCAGCCTGAGGCGAGCGAGCCCGCACCGTTACGCGATAAGCCCAGGTCCTGGCCGGGAAACTCATTGTTGGGATTGTTGCCGATCTGCGTTCCCGACAACCACGATCCGATGGTGCGACCCATCACTTCACCCCCGACGTCAGCACCGAAACGGCGACGCGGATTCTCAGCTGGGCACGTGCGGTCATAGCGTCCATGTTAGGCACCGATCAAAATCGGACATATTCCGGCTCAAGGTGACGGTAAACGCCGCATCGGGAATAGTGAAGGTGCACGACGACCGAGTTTTCGAGGGATCGCGTAACACAGGGGAAACATAGGCTTAGCACCTGGGCAACCTCACCTCCATACGGTTTTCGCTGTGATCCGCTGCACGACGATCCGTAGCGGGTGTGCGCGCCAGGATCACCTGGCGACCCGATAGTTAAGGAGTCACCGAACGGTGTACAGCAGCAAGGAAGAACTACTCGAGGGCATCAAGAAGGAAGGTGTCGAGTACGTCGACATCCGATTCTGCGACCTGCCCGGTGTAATGCAGCACTTCTCCATCCCGGCCGAGGCGTTCGACGAGAGCGTCTTCGAGGATGGCCTGGCCTTCGATGGTTCGTCGGTCCGCGGCTTCCAGTCGATCGACGAGTCGGACATGATGCTCCTGCCCGATCCGGCAACCGCGCGCATCGACCCATTCCGCAAGGCGAAGACGATGAACGTCAGCTTCTTCGTCCACGACCCGTTCACGCGCGAGGCATACAGCCGCGACCCGCGTAACGTCGCCCGCAAGGCCGAGGACTACCTGGCCTCCACCGGTATCGCCGACACCTGCTTCTTCGGCGCCGAAGCCGAGTTTTACATTTTCGACTCGGTGTCGTTCAGCTCAGAGATGAACGGAACGCACTACGAGGTCGAGTCCGAGTCGGGCTGGTGGAACACCGGCGCACCGACCGATCCCAACGGCAGCCCCAACCTGGGTTACAAGGTTCGCCCCAAGGGTGGCTACTTCCCGGTCGCGCCTTATGACCACTACGTCGACCTGCGCGATGAGATGTCGACCAACCTCACCTCTGCAGGCTTCACGCTTGAGCGCGGGCATCACGAGGTCGGTACCGCCGGTCAGGCCGAGATCAACTACAAGTTCAACACTCTGCTGCACGCCGCCGACGATGTGATGCTGTTCAAGTACATCATCAAGAACACCGCGTGGCAGAACGGCAAGTCGGTCACCTTCATGCCGAAGCCGCTGTTCGGGGACAACGGCTCGGGTATGCACGCCCACCAGTCGCTGTGGAAAGACGGCAAGCCGCTGTTCCACGACGAGGCCGGCTACGCGGGTCTGTCGGATCTGGCTCGCTACTACATCGGCGGCATTCTGCACCACGCGCCGTCGCTGCTGGCGTTCACCAACCCGACCGTCAACTCCTACAAGCGCCTGGTGCCGGGCTACGAGGCTCCGATCAACCTGGTCTACAGCCAGCGCAACCGCTCGGCATGTGTGCGTATCCCGATCACCGGTAACAACCCGAAGGCCAAGCGCCTCGAGTTCCGTTGCCCGGATAGCTCGGGTAACCCGTACCTGGCCTTCGCCGCCATGATGATGGCTGGCCTGGACGGCATCAAGAACAAGATCGAGCCGCACGAGCCCGTCGACAAGGATCTCTACGAGCTCCCGCCGGAGGAGGCCAAGTCCATTCCTCAGGCTCCGACGTCGCTGGCCGCCGTCATCGACAAGCTCGAAGAGGATCACGACTACCTCACCACCGGTGGCGTGTTCACCGAAGACCTCATCGAGACCTGGATCGCGCACAAGCGTGAGAATGAGATCGAGCCGGTGCAGATCCGTCCGCACCCCTACGAGTTCTCGCTGTACTACGACTGCTGATCGATCAGCACTTGGCAACCGCCCGTCCACGATCCGTGGGCGGGCGGTTGCATTTTCTTTGCCTCATCGGATTGCCGTGCGCGGCGGGCCGACCTGCGATTGTTCTGCCCCGACTACCTTGCTGGCCGTCGGCGCACACCCTGTAGGTTTGCTGCATGACCTTCTCCCGTCGACTCCCCCTCCTGTTCGCTGCCCCGTTGGCCGCTGGCGTTTTGCTGCTGTCGGCGTGCGGTTCTGACGACTCGACGGCGGTGTCCACCACCGACAGCGCGCCAACTGAGCCCGGCGCCACCACCACCGACGCGGTGGCCACCGCCTGCCCGACCGCAGCTCCGGCCGCTGACGTAGCGCCGCAGTGGACCTTCGACGGCACCAGCGGAAAGGTCGCGGTCACCGGCTCGACCGATACCGCCGCCCCCAAGGTCACCGTTACCTCACCGTTCTCGGTCGCGACCACTCAGGTTCAGACGCTGACCGCCGGCAGTGGTGCCGTGGTCCCGGCGACCGCGACCGTCAAGGTCTGCTACGAAGGCGTCAATGGGCGTGACGGCAAGGTCTTCGACAGTGCGTATCAGCGCGGCGAACCGGCTGACTTCCCACTCGACGGTGTCATCCCCGGATTCACCAAAGCCATTGCGGGACAAAAGGTCGGCTCGACGGTTGCGGTAGCGGTCGCACCGGCCGACGGTTACACCACCGGCATGCCCGATGCCGGGATCGAAGCTGGCGACACCCTGATCTTCGCGATCAAGATCCTGTCGGCGTCGTAGCCACAGCGGCGACTCCCCGCATCGCAAACCCGATTCACGGCGACAATCCCGACCCACATTGTGGGTCGGGATTGTCCGCTCAGGTCGGGTTTGCGGACGAGGCGGGCCACAGCCACAGTCGCGCTAGTCACCAGACCCGTTGTCGCGCAACGCCCTTCGTAGGATTTTGCCCGACGTCGTCTTGGGCAGCGCATCGGTCAGCACTATCCGGCGCGGACGCTTGTAAGCGGCCAACTGCTCGCGCGCATACGCCATCAGGGCGTCCACGTCGGCTGTGCGCCCGGGCTCCAACGCGACGAACGCCGTCACCGACTCGCCTCGAACCTCGTCGGGCACACCGACGACGGCTACTTCGGCGACGTCGGGATGGCGATAGAGCACATCCTCCACCTCCCGCGGCCACACTTTGTAGCCGGCCGAGGTGATCATGTCCTTCTTTCGGTCGAGCAGAAAAGCCCAGCCGTCGGCATCGACGAATCCGATGTCGCCGGTACGCAATTCGCCACCCGGGAAGAATTGTGCGGTGGCGTCATCCTGTCCCCAGTATCCGGCGGCTACCTGTGGCCCCGAGATCGCAAACTCGCCGACCTCGCCAGCACGAACATCTTCGCCCGCGTCGTCGACCACTCGAACCACGGTGTCGTACACCGGCATTCCGATCGACAGCGCACCTGACTCGACGTCGACCGCCGTTGGCCGATCCATTGGCGCGGCGAGCGCCGGCGATGTCGTCTCGGTCAATCCGTAGACCACTGTGAGTGGCAAACCCATTGCCTTCTCGATCTTGTCCGCGAGTGCCGGCGAGATAGCAGCTCCGCCCGAACCGAGTCGGCGGATCGAAACGAAATCCTCAGCAGAGGAAGATTCATCAACCAGTGAGACCAACGCGCTGATCGTGCCGATGACGAAAGTCGGCCGGTGCGTTCGGATCGCGTCGAGCATCCCCGCGGGGGTGAACCGGTGCGCCAACACAAGTGGCGCCCCGAGCCGAAGAGCGACCGCAACATGTCCGATGAGTCCGGTGATATGGAAAACAGGCGTAAGCCCAAGCACGACATCGTCGGCCGTGAGCTCCATCCACCGACGATAGGTCTCCGCCCCGGCGGTCACATTCGAGTGAGTATTAATAGTCGCCTTCGGAATGCCGGTGGTACCGGAGGTATACATCAGCAGCGCCGCATCGGTTGGGGTGAGCTGGCCGGTGCCGACGCGCGGCCCGACGGGCAGTTCGGCGATTCGGTGGCCCGCACGACCTACGGCCAGCCGGTTTCGCGGGGCGCGCCAGTCGTCAGCCGACGTGGTCACCACCACTTCGACGTCAGACTCCCCCGATTCGACGACGCCGCGAGCCACGTCGTCGTACAACGTATCCAGCGACAGCAACGCCCGCGCTCCGGTATCGATCAGGGCAAAGGTCAGCTCTCGCGCGGTGTACATCGGGTTGATCGGCACAGCGACCCCGCCGACTTTCCACGCCGCCACGAGTCCGATAACGAACGCGGGATTATTCTGCGTGAATAGCGCGAAGCGATCGCCGAACCGAAACCCGTTGGCCGTCAGCAAGTTTGCCAAGGCGTTGGCGCGTTCGTCCACGTCGCGCATCGTTAGCACACCATCGAAGTACTTGATGAGCGGGCGGTCGGCTCCGCTGGCCAGTGCCGCCTCGAACATCGCTAACGCGGTCGGGGGTCGAAAGTCAACGTCGGGCGATCCACCAGCCATGACCGCGATTGTAGTCTGCGTCACTCCACGTCTGGGCACCCTCGTTGGATGCGTGTTGACCACCCGAATCAGTGAGCGTCGCGGTGTCGAGACCAGATTTCGGAGGACATATGCCCTAGCGTGGAGTGCATGTCGGACCAGTCCACCGCACACCAGGCCCAGTTGGGTTCTGACGCCGTGCGCTCGGATGCCGATCCATCGATCGCCCCGCAGAACATGATCCGACCGGCGCGCGAATTGGCTGGAATTTCGTTGCGTGAGTTGGCACGTCGCATCGGAGTAAGCGCTGGCACGATGAGCGCCATCGAGACCGGAAAAACCCCGGCGTCGACCCAACGCCTGGAACTCATCGTCGCCGAACTAGGCACCACCGTCGAATTATTGTCGAACGCGGCACCTCCGGCCCACTCCCCCGAGCGCGCGGAATTCGATTGGCGCGTCTACCCCGACAAACACCTCGATCCCGTACTAGCCGCCGCCATCGCATGTTTCGTACGCACCGGCTATCACGGTGCGACGATGCGAACCATCGCCGCCGAGGCCGGGATCAGCGTGCCCGGCGTCTACCACCACTACGCGAGCAAACAAAGTCTGCTCGTCGCCGGCTTCGACCTCGCCATCGCCGAACTCGGCGCGCACCTACCACCTGCTCGCATCGACGGCACCGATCCAGTTGCGCGACTGCGCAATCTGTGCACGGCGATCGTATTGTTCGCAACGGTACGACGCGACCTGGCCCGCATCGTAGTTAACGAGACACGCAACGTCGAAGCCCCCGACGACAGCCGCGTGCAGACGTTCACCACTGAACTGATCATGTTGCTGCAGAACGAGATTGACGCCGGAGTCGCCGACGGATCATTGACCGCCGACGACCCCGGCGCTGCGGCGCTCGCCATTCTGTCGCTATGTTTCAGTGTGTGCCAATGGGATTCGCCGACAACCGATCCTGAACGAGTAGCAGCTCGGTACGCACGGTTCGCCATCAACTTGGCGCGCGAGAAGAATTAACGTCTCCACCATCGCGTGCCGTCGCGGCCCGCTGCGAACTGGGCGAAGAACTCCGCGTCACACACGCTGCGACGCCTCTTGATCGCGCAGCGTCCGGCGCAGAATCTTGCCGGTCGCCGTCTTCGGAAGGGATTCGATGATGTCGATCACGCGCGGATACTTGTATGCCGCCATCCGCGTCTTGCAGAACTCGACCAAATCGTCGGCGGTCGCTGACTTTCCTGGTTGGAGCGACACGAATGCCTTCACCGTCTCCCCGCGATACTCATCGGCGACACCGATCACCGCTGCTTCGGCGATCGCCGGATGCCCGTAAAGTACGTCCTCAACCTCACGTGGCCACACCTTATAACCCGATGCGTTAATCATGTCCTTCTTGCGGTCGACCAGGTAGAACCAGCCGTCGGAATCCATGAATCCCACATCGCCCGTACGCAATTCGCCGCCGGGAATCGATTCCGCAGTGGCTGTCGGCTTATTCCAGTAGCCCGACACCACCTGCGGACCCGACGTCGCGAACTCGCCGACGTCACCGACCGGTACTTCGTCGCCGTTATCGTCGATAACCCGAACCACGGTATTGAACACCGGCACCCCAACCGACAGCGCGCCTGATGCGGCATCGACTGGTGCCCTGACCCCGAAAGGGACCGCATGTGACGGCGAGTTGGTTTCGGTGAGACCGTAGATGTTGTGGATATAGGCGCCGAAGATACCTTCGAGCCGATCGGCGACGGCCGGTGCGATCGGCGCGCCACCGGAATACAGCGCGCGGAGCGAACTGAAGTCATCCTCCTGTGCGCCACCGGAATCGGCCATCGCGATATAGGCGGTGATCGCCCCCACGGTAAATGTCGGCCGATGTTCCCGGATCGCCTCCACGACGACCTCGGGATGGAATCGGTGCGCCAGCACCAAAGGCGCGTGCAACAGCAGAGCGATCATCACATGACCCACAAGCCCGGTTATGTGGAACAGCGGGGCTACACCGAGCACCACGTCGTCGGAGTTCAGACCGATCCAGTCGCGGTAGGCCTGCGCGTTGAAGGTGAGGTTGCGATGAGTATTCATCGCTCCCTTCGGCTGCCCCGTCGTACCCGACGTGTAGGTAAGCACAGCGATATCGTCGGGCGACAGCTTGACGACCGAAGGCTTTGTGCCGTCATGGTTTTCGATGACTTCGGCGAGCGAGATAGTACCGATCGGCGTGATGCGTTCGACGTCGCTGAACAACCGTGCGTCATCGCGCGTCTGGCCGTCGAGTGCGGAGGTGGTGAATACCGTCCGCACCGCGGAACCCGACGCCAGCACGTCCCGCGCTACCTCGTCGTAGAGCGAGTCAAGGGTGAGCAGCGCGACCGCCCCGGAGTCATCGAGCAGATAGCTCAGTTCGCGTGCCTTGTTCATCGGGTTGACCAGGACCGCCGCGCCGCCAGCCTTCCACGCGCCAATTAGCCCGATGACGAATGACGGGTTGTTCTGAACATAGATCGCGAGCCGATCGCCCGGCGAGAATCCTTCAGCGACAAGGTGATTCGCCAGGGCGTCGGAAGCATCGTCGAGTGCGCCGTAGGTGAGCACGCCGTCGAAATACTTGATGGCCGGTTCTTCCGCACTGGCTGAAACCGCCGCCCGGAAGAGTTCGAGAGCGTTGCCGAACTCTTCGACGAGATCTGACGGGCGACCTTGCGCGTACCGCGCGAGCCACGGTCGGTCGGCATATGCGCTCACTTGATGGCCACCGGATTGACCGGCGATCCGGTCGCCTCGTTGATCTTCAGGGGCGCCGCGACGTAGAAGAAGTTGTAGGTGCTGTCGGCAGCGCAGTCGGCGGCCAATTTCTCCAAGTCGCAGATTTCCGTGAATGCGATACCGAGGTTGCGCATCAGTGCGTTGTGCAACACCAGCGCGACACCGTTATGCGGATCGAAGGTGACTTCGTTGGCGATGGTGTCGGTGACCAGATTCGGTATCTCCATTTCCTGAAACCATTGCACGAGTTCGGGTGAGTAGACCAAGCCTGACTCGCAGAAGTCCTCGTAGAAGCCGTCACCCTTCTCGAAGAAGAGTTGGAGATGGTTGGTACGGATCACCAGGATGTCGCGCTTCTGAATAGGCGTCCCCTGTTGCTCAGCACACGCGACGAGGTCATCGTGCGTATAGGTCTCGTAGGGATCGAGGTAGTCCTTGCCACGGTAGCGGGCCATATCCAGCAGGACGGCACGGCCGGCGACGCCCCGCTCGGCGATGGGCGCGACGCTCGCCTTCGACAACCCACCGACCGTGGTCCGAGCATCGAAGCCATTCCAGATCTTGCCGCCGTACCACACGTGGCCGAGAGCGTCGTATTGCGTTGAGCCCTGAAGGAATGCGTAGAGCTTGTCGTCGGCGTAGTGCAAGCCGCCGGGGAACGCGGGACCGTCCCCTCCCTCATCCCAGTGGGACTCGTCGAGAATCATCTCGCGGGTTGCCGGGCTGCGACCCGGCCAGACCGGGTCGCCGTTGGGGTCGCCGATGAGACGTTGCAGGGTGAATAATTCGCCCTTCTTAATTTGTGCGGCTCCAGCCAAAACCTGTTCAGCGGTGAGATAGTTGAGACTGCCGACTTCGTCGTCGGGCCCCCATTTACCCCAGTTGGTCGGGGAATCGGCGAGTAGTTCGGTTAACGCAGGAGCGTCAGTCATCGGGGAACCTTTCTCATTTCTGAACACTCAGAACGAGCGTTCAGTCTGTTCAACGTGACTAGGGTCACTCTCGCCCGGGAATTTGTCAACCCCCACATTCCGCGTCGATGCCACACCGACGCCCGTGGTCGAGCTCCGCAACGCCCATGCGGCAATCACTGCCGTCACCACCAGCACTCCGGCACCCACCCACGCCGCCGCAGACAGCCCCGAGACGAATGCCTCACGCGCGGCGGCGATCAATGCTTGCGCCTGGCCCGCGGGAAGTTCGTGCGCCGCTCCGATGGCGCCCGAAAGGCTCTGTCCCGCAGGTGTTCCCGAAAACGTCGGGTCATCGAAGGACAGGCGGAATACCACGTTAACTACGCTGCCGAGGACAGCGATACCCAGCGCCCCACCGAATTCGCTCGACGTCTCCAGCAGACTCGACGTCGCGCCGGCCCGGTCGGCTGGCGAAACCCCAACTACGTAGTCCGCGATCACCGACGCTAGAGCGACCGTGCCAGCCGCGAGCAGCGTCGCACCGATCAGCACCGATATCAGCGAGTCCGTGGTCGTCAGCGTCGCCAACACCACGAAACCCGCAGCGGCACAAAGCAATCCCATAACAATCACGCTGGGTCGTCCGAAGCGAACAGCAGCCGTCGCCGCGGCAGGCGCGGCAGCACCGACAAAAATCGACGGAACCAGACTCCACAGTGCGGCGACCAGCGGCGTATACCCAAGCACCGACTGCAGATACTGCGTCATGATGATCGCGTTGCCCAAGATCGCGAACATACCAATGACATTGATCCAGATCGATGCGGAGAATCGGCGATCGCGAAACATCGTCAAATCGACCAGCGGCTGCGCGAGATGCCGCTGCCGCCAGACGAATACGGCACCGACGACAATTCCTGCAACAATTAGCCCGATCCACGAGACCGACCAGCCGTCGGCCGCGAGCTTCTTGATGCCTTCGATGAGCGGCAGGATCGCCCCGAGGGCGAGCAGTGCACTGACCACATCGACTCGACGATTCGAGTCAGAAGTGTTGTTCGGCAACAGCATTGGCGCTACAACCAGGAGCGCGACCATAACCGGCACATTGATCAAGAACACTGATCCCCACCAGAAATGTTCGAGCAGCAGACCGCTGATTATTGGCCCGAGGGCAACACCGCCGGTGAGAACCGCACTCCAGATCGCAACAGCCTTCGCGCGGGCGGCGGGGTCGTCGAAGACGAACTTGATCAATGCGAGGGTCGAGGGCATAAGCGTGGCGCCGCCAACGGCCAACAACGCCCGCGCCGCAATCAGCATCTCCGCGGAGACGGCGAATGCCGCACATAGCGATGCGGCACTGAACGCCACCGCCCCGATCATCAGGAGTCGACGATGCCCAATGCGGTCCGCCAGCGACCCCATTGTCAACAGCAGGCCCGCGAGCACAAAGCCGTAGACGTCGAAGATCCACAGCTGCTGCTCGGGTGTCGCCTGCAGGTCGTCGGCTATGAACGGCGCCGCGAAGAACAAGACCGAGACATCCATCGAGACGATCAGCATCGGCAGACATAAAGCCACCATCGCAATCCAGGGGGAACGTGCCTGTGTCATCGGGTTTCCATTCTGTTTATCTCGCATACTGTTTATGTCAAACACAGATGCTACTCGGGTACTGTGTACGACACAAGCAGTAATTGAGATAGCATGACGAGATGACCGGCCAACCCAGCAATCTGCCGCGCTACCTGCAACTGATGTGGGGTCTCGACGACGGTGCGCGACGCGGCCCCAAACCCAAACTGACCATCACCGACATCGGAGAAGCGGCAGTGGCGGTCGCCGATGCCGAGGGATTCGACGCGGTATCGATGAAGGCGATCGCGCAGCGGTTGGAGGTGACGACAATGTCGCTCTACCGCTACGTCGAAGCCAAGGAGGATATCTACGAGATCATGCTCGACGTGGCGTACGGACGGCCCGCCGCTGACCTTACCGCGCATGGGAGCTGGCGCGAACGGCTTGCCGCATGGGCACATGCGATCGCGGCACAACTCCGAAAACGACCGTGGCTCACCGCGATTCCCATGCGCCGCCCTCCTGCTGGCCCAAACACGTTGTCCTGGACCGAAGCCGGCATTACCGCATTCGACAAGACCGCGCTAACGAGCCAGGCGAAATTGTCGTCGCTACTTCTGGTCGACGGATTCGTTCGCAACCACGTGCGCATGTCGAGTGAACTGGGTGCACTCGACACCGAATCAGCTTCCGGCGCTGACCAATACGGCGTCGTGCTGGGGCAAGTCATCGATGAAGAACGCTTCCCTCGCCTGTGTTCGGCGGTGCGGAGTCAGGTGCTTCACGACGATACCGACGATTTCTACAGCGAGGAGTTGGCCTTCGGGCTCGAGGTGATCTTCGACGGAATCGGCGTTCGGATCGAGCAGGCGGGGTAGCTACACCATCAGCCCTCGGCTGGTCGAGTGGGCCCGCCGAGCGCAGCGAGACGCGCCCGTATCGAGACCACGCAAGACGAATGCCGTTGCCTAACAATGCGATCGGGTCAGCAGGGTCTCGATACACCCGACTCGGCTAACGCCTCGCCGGGCACTCGACCAGCACGTGAAAGCCACCTCGGCCATCGGTGATCACCTGGCACTCGACCAGCAGGGTCTCGGCCAGATCGAGATGAACTATCGCAACTCGGCGAACAACGCCGAATTGAACTCGAATGCCCGCACTGCCTCGGTGGTCAGACGCTCCATATCCGCTTCGTCCAATGACAAACCGTCGAGCCGATCACGGTAGGCATCCTTGTACCGCTTGAGCTTGTCGATGCCGGCGAACCGGTAGAACGACAGTGCGTCATCGCCGACGGCATAGTGCTCCCGCAGGCGGTGCGCGACGACCTGGCCACCGGAAAGATCACCCAGATACCGCGTGTAGTGATGTGCGACGTAGTGCACCGGAACCTCGACGCTGGCAGTGATCGCGTCGCCATACGCAACCGTCGCGGGCAGTGGCTCGACCGCGGCGTGGTCGACGCCGAGTGCCACCAAATCCGATGCGAGAGAAGGCAATCGACGAAGCTTCTCGTCGTGGACAACGCCCGCGATCGGATCGTCGCGCAGGCAGTCGCCGGCCTGTTCCAGCGCTTGGTACACGTAGTACAACTGCGCCGCCAGTCGCCCGTAGGCGTCGACGTCGAGTTCGCCCGTCATCAACGCCTCGACAAACGCCGACCGCTCTGCATTCTCGTGAGCTTCCGACGTAGCCTGCCTCAGTCGGTCAGAAACCGCGGTTGCTGTAGTCATGATGTTCCCAGCCTAGCGACCACCCCGCGGTGATCAGATCCGTTGATGTCGAAACTCACAATGTCATCCGCGACGAACCCGCGCGAAATGACGTGGTCGATCGCGATGAACGGCCGATTCTGCCATCTGTCGGTCGGATAGGTCAGTACCAGTCCGGCGCCGGCCTGTTCAGTCGCGTCCGCGTAGCCCTGGGACACGATGTCGCGGAATGCGACGTGATCCCACGTCGCGTTGAAGTCGCCCGCGGCGATTGCCCGCGGACCGGGCAGTGCGTGCAAAACATTGGCCAATTCGTCGAGTTCGAAATTCCATGTCGGTGTCACGCCATGCAACGGCGCAACCGGGTGCACGGCCGCGAACCATGTCGGACCGACGCCTGGAAGTTCAACGCGCGCAATCAAATTGCCTAGAATCATGGTATCGACCTTGCGCATCTCACTCAACGGGTGACGACTGAAAATGCCCGTTCCTGCCGCAACCGGCCCGGCCATCACATAACTATGCGGCAACTCCTTTTCGATGCCACCGCTCCGCAATCTCTGCAACGACTCCGGGGTCATCTCCTGCACGCTCAACAGATCAACGTCACGCGATCGCACCTGTTCCAGCACGTCGCCGACATCCGCCTGCCCGAACAGTAGATTTGCCGACGCTACCGTGAATTCGTGCGCGGTGGGTGCGGTCTGCGCTCGCCACAGAGGAAGCTGCGTCCACAGCAGTCCGCCGATCACCGCGACCGTCGGGATAAGCGCGAGCCAAGCCCGCGTCGAGCAGAAGAGGACGACCGCCACCACGCCCAGCAGCACCATGAACGGCACCGAGCTGGTCAGGTACAACGTCAGATCACCACGCGACGGGTAATAGTGGAGCCAGATCGCAACGAGCATCGCCGCAACCAGCGCCCACCCGCAGAGAATCGCCGCAAGACGCAGCACTTTAGGCATATGTGTCGTTCCTCGCACCACGCGCCTGGAATTACGCTCCGAATACTTTGGTGACGACGGCCTTGGCGCGTCGGGTGACACGTAGATAATTCTCCAAGAACTCCGCGGCCTCATCGTCTGGCCAACCCGCAGCATACGCGACCGGACGCAGCGCGCCACCCGGTCCGGGTAATTCGTCAATCGGCTTGCCGCGCACCAGAACCAACGCGTTGCGGGCCTGAGTCGCGGTCAGCCACGCTTCCTTGAGGAGGGCTACATCGTCGACGGCCAACAACCCCTCGGCCGCGATGGCATCGAGTGACTGCAGCGTCGACGTATTGTGCAATGACTGATACTCGTGCGCGTAGCGCAATTGCACGAGCTGGACGGTCCATTCGACGTCGGCAAGCCCACCGCGCCCAAGTTTGGTGTGCAACGCGGGGTCCGCGCCTCGCGGAAGTCGTTCAGCGTCGACGCGGGCCTTAATCCGACGAATCTCCTTCACCGCGTCATTCGATACGCCACCCTTCGGATATCGAATGCGGTCGGCCATCAGAAGAAATTCGATGCCCAGGTCGTTGTCACCGGCGACTTGATGGGCACGCAGGAGCGCTTGAATCTCCCACGGTTGTGCCCACTGGTCGTAGTAGGCCGCGTAGGCCGCGAGGGTGCGCACGACTGGACCGTTGCGGCCTTCCGGGCGAAGGCCGGTGTCAACCTCGAGCGGCGGGTCAGTACTGGGCGAGCCGAGCATGGTCCGTACGCGTTCGGCGATGACCTGAGACCATTTGACGGCGTCGGCCTCGTCGGCACCCTCGACTGGATCACAGACGAAGAGCACGTCGGCGTCGGAGCCGTATCCGAGTTCACCGCCGCCGAGTCGCCCCATCCCGATAACCGCGATGCGGGCGGGTGCCGCAGTACCGCGTTCCCGTTCGGATTCGGAAATGACAACGGTCAGTGCGGCATTGAGGACCGCGGCCCACACACTCGACAATGCCGCGCACACCTGCGGCACATCCATCATGCCAAGTACATCCGCCGATGCGATCCGCGCCAGCTCCGCCCGACGGTGCGAACGCGCAACGGCCACAGCCTGTTTGAGATCCTGCCTGCGAACCGTCGATGCGACAAGACCGCTGGCCACGTCGTTGATGTCGACGGAAACGAGTTTCGGTCCATCCGACCCGTCCGAATACAACTGGATCGCCTCGGGCGACCGCATCAGCAATTCCGCGATATAGGCAGACGTACCAAGGACTTTCATCAGCCGCTCGGCCACTACCCCGTCGTCACGCAGCAGACGCAGGAACCATTCGGCGCCGACCAGCTCGTCACACAGCCTGCGGTAGTTGAGGAGTCCAGCGTCGGGGTCGGGGGTTCGTCCGATCCATTCCAGCAGCGACGGCAGGATCAGTAACTGGATCTGCCCCCGCCGTCCCGGCGCACTTGCGAGCGCGCGGATATGACTCAGCGCCCGTTGCGGTTGCCCATACCCGAGTGCTGACAGTCGTCGCTCGGCCGACTCATCGGAC
>NZ_BAEH01000010.1 GCF_000241305.1 Gordonia effusa NBRC 100432 | reverse complement strand
GTTTGGTTATCTCTGCCGCATGTTCGAGCTCAATCGCGCTCATAGTCCCAGCACCTTGCGAATCGCCGGGCGCGCCAACTTGGGTGCGTGCTTGAGCGACCCCTTGATCGCCCGGTCCATCGACTCAGCCCGCGCCGTCACGGCCGCACGCACTAACGAATCGAGCCTGGCGAGGTCATCCTCCGGTAGATTCGCGAACTCCGCGGGTAGCGGGGCGTTCACGGTAGTGGACAACGACGTCGCGGCGGCCGACATGCGACTCCTCCTGAAATTTGCTCACGTAACTTACAAATCGATCAGGGTGATTTGTAACACGTTTCACGCACATCGCGGTAGGAATCAGTCGGCGGGTCTATCGAATTGTGCCCGCCGGTAGTCGCCATACGGTTCGTCACGCTCGCGCACCGCTTCCCGAAAGCCGACCGTCGCAGCACGCGTCTGAAATGCGTATCCCTCCCGGGTGTGCCGGGATATGCCGTCGAATACGGTGCTGATCATTCCCGAATTCGCGACCCCCTGGCTGAGGAGCGCGCTGTTTAGCGCGAGCTTGGCCATGATCAACTGGTTGACCGGCATCCGGGCGATTCTTTCGACCAATGCCTCGGCGCGCGCGTCCAGTTCCGTTGCAGGCGTCGATTCCACCGCGAGTCCCCAATCGGCGGCTTGCCGGCCACTGATGCAATCACCGGTCAGCAACAACCTCTTCGCACGCTGATCGCCCAGGCGATGGGCCCACATCCCCGCGGCCGGGATACCCCAGACGCGTGTCGGCGGGTAGCCGATCTTGGTGTCGTCGGCGCAGATGATCTGATCGGCGTACAACGCGATGTCGGTGCCACCGGCAACCGCGAACCCGTGCAGCTTGGCGACGGTCGGTTTGTTCGCGTAGAGCAGGCTGGCGAAACCACGATTGAAACGACTCATCATGGCGTAGTCGACCATCGGGTCCCAGGTGCCGTGTGGGTTGTGATTGCGTGCCTGCACAACCGGATCCAACACGCCGCCGGTCGTCGGGTCGACACCCCGCTCGGGATCACCGCCGTTCTCGGCGAAGATCGACAGGTCATATCCGCCGCAGAACCCCTTGCCACGGCCGGATATCAGCATCACGTGGACTCTCGGGTCCAGATCTGCGCGTTCGACCGCCGCCGCCAACTCGATCGGGGTGTCCGCGGTGATGGCGTTGCCGGCGCGCGGACGGTTGAAGGTAATTCGCGCGACCCGCCCGGTTACCTCATAGGTCAGCGTTCGATAGCTGACATCGGTTGCCGGCTGCTCCCGGCCGTCGAATATCGAATCGGGCTGCTGCGTCAATCCTTCGTACCAGGCAGCGGGCCGCCCATCGTCGTCGTCGGTCAAGAACTTCTCCGTTCGCCAATGAGGTTGGTATCAGCCGACTTTCGTCGTCGCACGTTCGATGATCGCCGCGGTGTCGACACCGGACGGCAGTGTGCCGAAGACGTCGCCGTGATCGCCACCGAGTCTGCTGACGGTGAAGGCGTCGGCGACCGCCGGATTCCCGAATCGCACCAACAGGGAACCCTGCAATACCTGCGCCATATCGGCGACGAGCCGGCGCGCGTTGTGCTGGACCGAGCCGAGGTCGCCGAGATCGGCGAAACTGCCGGCTAGCCGGCCCAACGCGGCGTCGAGATGCCGGTCGGCTCCGGCTGCCCTGTTCACCTCGTCGAGGAAGACCTCGAGTGACTGTGGTTGTTTGGCGATGGCCCGCAGAACATCGAGTGCGGCGACGTTGCCCGACCCCTCCCAGATCGACATGAGCGGCGCCTCGCGGTAGAGCCGCGGCATCCGCGATTCTTCGACATATCCGTTGCCGCCCAAGCACTCTAGCGATTCCGCGGCATGAATGGGCGCGCGTTTGCAGACGTAGTATTTGCTCACGGCCAGCGCGATCCGGCGCAGTGTCGCCGCGCGGTCATCGCCGGCGACCGCTTGGTCGGTCAACTCCGCCAGCCACAATGCGGCGGTGGTTGCCGCCTCGGCTTCGACGGCGAGATCGGCGAGCACGTTGCGCATCAGCGGCTGATCGACCAATGCCGCACCGAACGCCCGACGATAGGTCGCGTGATGGGTCGCGGCTGTTGTTCCGGCACGCATACTCGACGCCGAGCCGAGTGTGCAGTCCAATCGAGTGAGGTTGACCATCTCGACGATGGTCGGCACGCCTCGCCCTTCGTCGCCGACGATCCAGCCGACGGTGTCGTCGTATTCGACCTCGCTGCTCGCGTTGGAACGGTTACCCAATTTGTCCTTCAACCGTTGCAGCGCAAAGGTATTGCGGGTGCCGTCGGGCAGTACACGCGGTACGAAGAAGCAGGAGAGTCCGCCGGGCGCCTGAGCGAGCACCAAAAACAAGTCCGACATCGGGGCGGACGTGAACCACTTGTGTCCGGTGATGCGATAGCTGCCGTCGGCGGCCGGAACAGCGGTCGTGGTATTCGCCCGGACGTCGGAGCCGCCCTGTTTCTCAGTCATCGACATTCCCGCGATCAAGCCGCGCTTGGTGGTCGGGATTCGCAAACCAGGGTCGTATTCGCCGCTGATGAGTAGCGGCTCGTAGGTCGCGGCGAGTTCCGGGTTGGCCCGCAGCGCGGGAACGACGGCATAGGTCATCGAGATTGGGCAGGCGTGTCCGGCGTCGGTGGTCGACCACACGCTCATCTTGGCCGCGCGAACCAGGTGTGGGTTAGGCCTGGTATCGCCCCACGGTGCGGCATGCAGGCCAAACCGCACGGCGTTGCTCATCAACTCGTGATAGCTCGGGTCGTAGACCACCTCGTCGATTCGGTTGCCGTATCGATCGTGGGTAATGAGTTGCGGCGGATGGGCTTCGGCGCGATCGGACAGCTCCTGCGCGTGCGCCGAACCCGCGAGCACACCGACCTCGTGAAGTTCCTCGAGCGCGTGGTCGGCGCTCGCGCGGTGGACCGCTTCGGTAATCGTCGGCTGCTCGGCGGCGTTGTAGTCGATCAACGGCGGAACCTGGTTGATCACCGTATGCGTGGCCATGTCTTTGTTCCCTTCACAGAGCAGCGAGTTCGTGCTGGCAACCACGACCGCGGCTGCCCGGCACCTTAGAATCTACGTCCTCCTATTACACATATCAATAGAAAAATCGTTAATGAGTAATAGACGGTCCGCCACTCGCGGCGATGACCTCGTTCACGAACTCGATGAAGTCGGTTCGGAACTCGCCATAGGTCGTACGGAGCCGAACGCCGGGCCAATCGTCCGGTAGTAGTTCGGCCGGCAACAGCGGGTCGTCGAGAATATGCCGGACGATCGTCGCGGCCACCTCGAAGCGATCGGCGACCCCGACCGCATTCTGGTAGTCGACGAGCATCAGCTCGGCGTCGGCCGCCCAGCGAGCCGGAGCGAATAGCCGTTCGGATAGGTCAATCGACGGCTCCTGCGGTACCGCCGAGAACAACGAGACTCGACCTGCGACGTCGATAGCCAGCGCATCGTGATTGTCCGGACGCATCCACACACCGTCGCGGACCTCGGCGAATTTCATAAAACCGAACACATCGCTCAGCGGCGCGGCGCCAACAGCGGCCGGCACTGCTGCCTGGGCGTAAGCATCGGGCGCGATGGCGATACGCCACTGACCAGCCCAAGGTCCGGTCGGCACCTCCATCGCGCGGTCTTGCCGCTTCTGCCGCTCCAACAGGCGTGGTGACAACGTGTACACACCGTCGTCGCGGATGAGGTCGCCGGTCGAGACCATCCGCGTCAACGCAACCCGAGCAGCCGATTCGCGCAGCCCCAACGCGTCCGCGATAGCGACGATCTGCTGCGCACGAGCCCGCGCTGGATGAGTGCCGAGCAACGCGCTGAGGATGGCCGAGCGTGCCGTCATCTTCACAGGCCGCCGCGGGTGAGAACTCATCACGTCATCGTATGGGCAGTGCGACGTCGACTACTTCCACCGTCGAGGATTTTCCTACCGGCAGCCCCAAGTGGGACCATGGTGCCCGTGAGCACTTCGCTATCTCCTCGTACCAGCGCGCGGATCGGACCGTATCCGGTCGATCCGCCGGTGGTGCTCGCCCCGATGGCAGGCGTCACCAACCGCGCGTTCCGACGCCTCTGTCGCGAATACGGGAGCCGCGACGCTATCTACGTCTGCGAGATGATCACCGCACGGGCCGTCGTCGAACGTAATGACAAAACACTGCACATGATGTCCTTCGACGACGACGAATCGCCCCGATCGATGCAGCTCTACGGCGTCGACCCGAAGACTCTCGGCGAAGCGGTCCGCATCATCGTCGGCGAAGGACTCGCCGACCACATCGACCTCAATCTAGGTTGCCCGGTCCCCAAAGTGACCCGGCTCGGTGGCGGTGCCGCACTCCCGTACAAACGCGGACTCTTCGGTCAGATCGTGCGGTCGATGGTGTCGGCGGCCGAACCAGCCGGCGTGCCGGTGACCTTCAAATTCCGCATCGGCATCGACGACGATCACCTGACCTACCTCGACACCGGCCGCATCGCCGAAGACAACGGCGCGGCTGCGGTGGCACTGCATGCCCGGACCGCGGCTCAGCGCTATTCGGGTACCGCCGATTGGTCGGCGATCGCACGTCTGAAAGAAGCTGTGACCACCATCCCAGTTTTCGGCAACGGCGATATCTTCGCCGCGTCCGATGCGGTGGCCATGATGGCCCAAACGGGATGCGACGGCGTTGTCGTGGGACGCGGCTGTCTCGGACGTCCCTGGTTGTTCGCCGAACTGTCGGCCGCACTGCGCGGTGAAGAACTTCCGACGCCGCCGACCCTCGGCGAAGTCGGAACCATTCTGGCCCGTCACGCACTGCTCCTCGCCGAACACCACGGGGAGGACCGCGGCCTACGTGACCTGCGCAAACATATGACCTGGTATCTGATGGGATTCCCCGTCGGATCGGATCTACGACGTGCCTTCGCATCGGTGTCGACGCTGACCGAACTGAACGGTCTCATCGCCCAGCTAGACCCCGACATCCCGTTCCCCGACGACGCCACCGGCCCCCGCGGACGGCAGGGCTCACCCGGGAAAGTAGCGCTGCCCCACGGTTGGCTCGATGACCCCGAGGACGCCACTGTCCCCTCGGGTGCAGATGTCATGCACAGTGGCGGATAGTCCCCAACGCGGTCGCGCAGGCGGTTACCTAAGTCGAATTCTCAGGTCCACCGATTAATATGGGTCAATCCGCTGCGGACCGTCGTGGCGATAGATGCGTGCGCGCATACGCCGCGGAGGGGCCGCGAGATCGATGAGGAGCAACGTTGACTGACACGCCGTCGGGCTCAGACGAGCCGGTGCAGCCGTCTCAGCCTCCTCGGCGCTCAGGTAGTCGCCGGGCCGATAACCAGTCGAATCCCACCGAGTTCTCGCAGATGTTCCCCAACCGCGGAGCAGGTTCGCCGCATAACCCATCGAGCCGCACGCCCGGTGCCGACGAGCAGGGCGACCGCCTACGCGAGCCGCGCAACCGCGATCGCTACGTTCGCAATCGCAATCGTGTGACGGTACGCGAGATGATGGCGCAAATGGATGCGACGGGCCAGCTGCCCCGCGTCACCGCCGAAACCCGACGTACCGACCGGCGGGATAACGAACGACGCCGCCCGGGCTACGACGCCGGGCCGGTATCCAACGACGTCACCACCAAGATCCCCACCGTCGGTGCGGATACGCCGGTAGACCTTTCCGATGCTGCGACCGCGGCCCGTGTCATCGCCGAATCTCGTGGTCAGGGCCATATCCGGCCACTGGAACCCACTCCCGAGCTCCCCGATCCAGCGAAATTGCGGGCCACCGCCCGCCGCAGACCGGCCCGAACCCGCGGTGAGATGTTCAAACGCGATGCCACCATCGCCGGCCGCATTTTGGTCGCCATCGTGTGCATCGTCGCCCTCGGCGGTGCCGGCTATATCTGGAACACCACACGTTCCTGGGACGGAAACTGGAACAATGTCAGGGCCCTCAATCCCGACGACGGGCACATCCGGGACAAGACCGCCCAGTATGGCGACGAGAACTATCTCATCGTCGGCACCGACACCCGAAGCGGTAAGAACGCCAAGGTGGGTGCCGGAACCGCCAGCGACGTCGAAGGGGCGCGCTCGGACACCGTCATCCTGGTCAACGTGCCGGCCAACCGCAGTCGTGTTGTCGCCGTGTCATTTCCGCGAGATTTGCAGGTAGACCGGCCCGACTGCAGCGCCTGGAATAACAACACCGGCCAGTATGGCGAGACGGTCGCCGGCGCCGACAACGTCAAGCTCAATTCCGTATACGCCGAAGGCGGACCTGAGTGCCTGGTCAAACTGCTGACCAAGATGAGCGGGCTGAATATCAACCACTTCATCGGCATGGATTTCAGCGGATTCCGCAAAATCGTCGATCAGGTCGGCGGCGTCGAAGTGTGCTCGACAACGCCGCTCTATGACTACGAAATCGGCACGGTCCTGCGCAAAGCGGGCAAACAGAAACTGACCGGACGTACCGCACTTCGGTATGTGCGGGCCCGGACTATTTCCACCGAGGGCAATGGCGATTACGGCCGCATCAAACGACAGCAGCTCTTCATGTCGTCGCTGCTACGCGCCACATTGTCGGGCAATGTGCTGTCGAATAAGAACAGACTCGATGGCATCGTCAACACCTTCATCCACAACAGTTTCGTTGACGGCGTGAATACCCAATCGCTCATCGACCTCGCGTCGTCGATGCAGGGTATCGAGGCCGGTCGAGTGACATTCCTGACCATCCCGACGTCGGGAACCTCGACGGACGGGCAGAATAACGAGATTCCGCGTACCGACGACGTCAACGCCATCTTCAACGCGATCATCAGCGACGATCCGCTGCCCGGCGAAAAGAAGAAACAGCAGAAGTCGACGTCGAACAGTCCGGCCCCGTCGTCCACCACGTCCGCCGGAACGTCGAAGTCGGGCAAAGTGTCGGCGACCGCGATGTCCCCCGGCAACGTCGGCGTGCGGGTGCTCAACGGCACCGGACAGACCGGGCTGGCCACCGACGTCTCCGAGCAGCTGACACCACTGGGCTTCGATGTTCGCGGCGTCGCCGATGCGTCGGAGCTACAAGAAAAGACCGTCGTCCGCTATGGCGCGGGCGAGCAGGATGCGGCCGCGACCCTGGCTAAGTTGTTCCCTGGGGCGTCGATCCAGCCCGACCGCACCGTACGCTCCGGCGTCGAAGTGATCCTCGGTAGCGACTACAGCGGCTCGTTGGACTCGACCCCCACCGCGGGCAGCGCTATTAGCGTGAACCAACTGCCGCCGACTACCGGGACCAGCGACCTGCCCAACGACCTCGCCGTAACCAACGCGAGTGACACCACCTGCGAGTAAGCGACCCGTATTCAGTTCGGCTTCACGCCCCGTTCACGCCTCTGCGATGCCATCGGTAAGCAGAAGAACGTAGTGTAGACACATGCGAACTGCGTACCAGGAGCAGATGGCTGCTCTTAATGCTGTCCTCGGTGAGATGTGTGAATTGGCCGGCCAGGCAATGGCGAGTGCCACCCAGGCACTTCTCCAGGCCGATTTGTCTGTTGCCGAGCAGGTCATCGGCGACCACGATCGAATGGCCGAGCTTTCCGTGCGAGCCGAAGAGCAGTCGTTCGCACTGCTGGCATTGCAAGCACCGGTAGCCGGCGACCTACGGTCAATCGTGAGTGGCTTTCAGATTGTCGCCGACGTCGATCGGATGGGCGCCCTCGCGCTGCACGTCGCCAAAGTCGCCCGACGCCGCCACCCGGCGAAGGCGCTCCCCGAAGAGGTGAATGGGTATTTCGCCGAAATGGGCCGTCTCGCAGTGCAATTGGCGCGTAACGCACGTGAAGTACTGAACTCGCAAGATCCGCAGGACGCACTCGCGCTGCAAGAAGACGACGATGCGATGGACGATCTGCATCGCCACCTATTCACCGTGCTGATGGACCGCGAATGGACCCACGGCGTCGCCGCCGCCGTCGACGTGACGCTGCTGGGCCGCTACTACGAGCGCTTCGCCGACCACGCCGTCCTCATCGGACGTCGAGTGGTGTTCCAGGCGACCGGCAAGACCCCGGAACAACTCGCCGAAGCTGGCCGGTAAACCCGGGTAGCCCCCACCTAACTCGCAAACCCCACTTCACCGGACATTCCCGACGCCGATTGGTGTCGGGAATGTCGCGTGAGGTGGGGTTTGCGAATGGGCAGGGTCGCGCGGCCGCCGGCTATCCGAACCGGCCGGAGATGTAGTCCTCGGTCTCCTTTTTAAGCGGGTTGGAGAACATCACCTCGGTGTCGTTGATCTCCACCAACTGGCCCGGCTGCCCGACGCCCTCGAGATTGAAGAAGGCGGTCTGGTCGCTGACGCGGGCGGCCTGCTGCATGTTATGCGTGACGATGACGATGGTGTACTCCTTCTTGAGTTCACCCATCAGGTCTTCGATAGCCAGGGTCGAGATGGGGTCGAGCGCCGAACAGGGCTCATCCATCAGCAGCACATCGGGCGAGACCGCGATGGCGCGTGCGATACACAGGCGCTGTTGCTGACCACCAGACAGACCGCCGCCCGGCTTGTCCAGCCGGTCCTTCACTTCGTTCCACAGGTTAGCTCCGCGGAGACTCCGCTCAGCGACCTCGTCGAGGGTCGACCGGTTACGAACGCCCTGCAGCTTCAACCCGGCCACGACGTTGTCGCGAATCGACATGGTAGGGAACGGATTTGGCCGCTGGAAGACCATGCCGATGGTTGTGCGAACGCTGACCGGATCAACG
This sequence comes from Gordonia effusa NBRC 100432, assembly GCF_000241305.1. Classification (GTDB taxonomy): domain Bacteria; phylum Actinomycetota; class Actinomycetes; order Mycobacteriales; family Mycobacteriaceae; genus Gordonia; species Gordonia effusa. Next base: position 1,494 of record NZ_BAEH01000010.1, on the reverse strand, counting down.
TCCTTGCCGTAGATATCCTCGCCGTCGAGCAGCACCTTGCCGGTGGCGTACGCCCCGGGGGTTACCTCGTGCATCCGGTTGAGAGTGCGCAGCACCGTGGACTTACCGCAACCCGACGGTCCGATGAAGGCGGTGATACTGCGTGGCGGAACCTCCAGCGTCACTTCCTTGACGGCATGGAATTTTCCGTAGAAGACGTTGAGGTCTTTGATGTCGAGACGCTTGGCCATGAGTTAAGTCCTTGCAGAGTTCGTGCGATGGGTACGCGAGCGGGCGATCAGGATGTCTTGGGGGCGAAGATCTTCGCCACCCATTTAGCGCCGAAGTACACGATGGCGACGAGGATGACCAGAGTCAGCGCCGCGCCCCACACCTTCTCGAAGGCGCCGGGACCGTTGTTGTATTGCTGCACCATCATCAGCGGCAGCGATTCCTGATTTCCGTCGAATGGATTCCAGTTCATCGCCTTGGTGGAGCCGACAAGGATGAGCACCGGAGCCGATTCGCCCATGACGCGGGAAATGGCCAGCATCACGCCGGTGACGATGCCCGAGAGCGCGGTCGGCAATACGATTCGCGAGATGGTCTTCCACTTGGGCACGCCGAGTGCGTACGAAGCCTCACGCAGATCCTGCGGGACGATCTTCAGCATCTCCTCGGTGGACCGAACCACCAGCGGAACCATAAGCAGCACAAGGGCAATCGCGACGAGGAAGCCCATTCGAGGCAGACCCAAGGTCGTACGCCAGACCGCGTAGACGAATAGTGCGGCGACGATAGAAGGCACCCCGGAGAGAATGTCGACCATGAAGGTGGTGACGCGTGCCAGCACGGATTTCCCGTCGCTGTACTCCACCAGATAGATGGCGACGAAGATTCCCAGCGGAACCGAGATGAGCGCGGCCAGTGCCGTCTGCATCAGGGTGCCGATGATCGCGTTCAGCGCACCGCCATACCGCTCCGAACTCGACCACCAGTCGGCGTCGAGGAGTGGTTCGATGCCGTTGTAGACCAACGTGCCAACGAGCCAAAGCAATGGGATGATCGCGATCACGACGGCGACGATCACCGCGACGTGTGCGCCCCGGTCGACGATCTTGCGTCGACCGCTGATCGGCTGGAAACCCGAAGGACGTGTTTTCACCGGGCCCGTGCCGGAGATATCGATAGTCGTCATATCAGTTCTGCTTCCTGCCGACGACGGACCGCGCGGCGGCGTTGACGATGAACGTCAGCACAAACAAGGTGAGACCAGCCGATATGAAGGCACCGGTCTTGGTTGGCGAGTCGAATTCCGCCGCGTTGTTCGCGATCTTCGTCGCGAAGGTCTCGCCGCTTTCCATGAGGTTGAAGTCGATGGGGCCGGTGTTCGAGATGATCAGGAACAGTGCCATCGTCTCGCCCAGCGCACGGCCGAGGCCGAGCATCGAACCACTGATGTAGCCCGAGAAGCCGAACGGCAACACTGCCATCCGCACGACCTCCCATTTGGTA
>NZ_BAEH01000011.1 GCF_000241305.1 Gordonia effusa NBRC 100432 | reverse complement strand
GAATAAGTTACGCAACATCGGACAATCCAACAAATCCCCACGTCGCCCGCAATCGCTCGACGATCGTCGCAGGTCAGCGATTCCCCGACGCCGCCGTCGGACCATAGCCACCCCCAAACTACGACCGTGACGTGCACCACACCGACCGTGAGCTGCTCCGACGGCGACCGCCGCCTACTATCTGACTACACACGTTTCCCGACCATGTGAGGTGAGAAATGCCTGGATATCTCCAGGACAAGGTCATCCTGATCACCGGAGCCGCCAACGGCTTCGGCAAGGTGATCGCCAACAAATGCGCCACCGACGGCGCGCGGATCGTCGCGGTTGACGTCGACTCCGCCGGCCTGGAGGCGCTCACCGCCAGCATCCGAGACCGGGGACAACAGGCAGTTCATACGGTCGCCGATGTCACCGACCTCGCCCAACTACAGGCCGCGGTTGACCTTGCGGTCCGCACCTACGGCTGCGTCGACGTACTCGTCAACAACGCCGGCATCATGCCACTCGCCTACTTCGCCGACCATGAGCGCGCAATCGACAAGTGGCACAGGGCAATTGACATCAACATCAAGGGAGTGGTTAACGGCATCTCCGCTGTTTACGACCAGATGATCGGGCAGGGCCGCGGGCAGATCGTCAACATCTCCTCGATCTACGGCAACGCTGGAATAGAAGGTTCCGGCGTCTACAGCGCGACCAAGGCCGCGGTCACCGTTCTATCCGATTCACTGCGTATCGAAACCAAGGGCAAGATCAAGGTCACGACCGTGAAGCCAACGGGGGTGAGCGGCACCAACCTGGCCAGTCAGATCGTCAACGGCAAGGCCATCAACGGGATCGTCGGGCAACGTGCGTCGTCGTACCGGGAACATGTCGGAGCGATGCTGGCCGGTGAGTTGCCAGCCGAGCTCACCGACGCCGACTCGGTTCAGTACTGGCTCATCACCCCGGACGATCTGGCGACTGCGGTTGTGCATGTCATTGACCAGCCGTGGGGAATCAGCATCAGCGACGTGACCGTGCGGGCCAGCGGCGAGGATTACCTCTACTAGCCCGTCAGACGGCGCTGAACTCGGCACCGACCGCTTCTCCGTGCGCGGTGATGAGATCGACGACGTCGGCCGGCAGTCCGTCACTGGCGGCAACGACATCCAAGGCGTTGCTCATCACCCCGGCATCGGCAAGGACCGGCAGTTTCAGCAGTTTGCCAACCTGATCGGGCGTCATCACCCCGACCAACGGAAGCAGCGAGGCCCATTGTGCGGCGTCGTCGGTCTGCCGGACCAGATCGTCGAGAACGCCCTCGTCGAGTTCGGCGATCCGCGACGCAAGGAATCCCCGAGATTCGTCGGGCAGCTCACCGGCCAGCGGAAGCAAGTCCAGCCACATACCTTCGGCAAGCGCCTCATCCATCACCGCGGAGATCGTATCGTGCTGCTGCACAGCAGGATTCGTCGCGAACACACGTAGGGCGTCGATGCTCATCACCCGCGTCACCGGGAGCAGAGTCGACCAGGCCTGAGTTTCGTGCGCGGCTTCGACCAGCGACGCCAATACTTGCGGATCCAATTGCGCCGCAAGGTTTCCCATGGTCGCGCGGTGCTCGTCGTTGATCGCATCGAGCAGACCCAGCGCCTCGGTCCACAGCCCTTCGTCACCGGCAGCGGTGAGCACGCCGGGCAGTCGGTCGGCGATGACGTCGAAGACATGGTCAATCGCGCCGCGATCTTCGAGCAAACAGGCCACCCGGAGCAGATCCGCATCGGATATTTCGGCCGCCGCCGCGCGTAGTGCGGCCTCGGAGATCGCCCCGACGAACCTGCCAAGCGTGATGTGCTCCCGGGCCTGCACCAGGTAGTCGGCCACCTTCCCGGCCAGCTTCGGCGGCAACTCGGACAGAATCGGCCCGCACCGTCGTGGGTCGAGCTCGATCGCGGTGTTGGCGAGAAATTTCACTGGCAACATGTTGGCGATGGCGATACCGCGGGCCGGCTCAACCGAACTCGCTACGCCGGCGGTGAGCAGTGGCCCGAAGGCCAACGCGGCAGCTTTCGCCGCGACTGCCGCCGGCACCAATTTGGCAGCCGACGCAATCCGCTTCAACTTGTCACCATCGCTTGCGAACAGGCGATCACTTGCCGCACAACGGAATTCCCGGATGGCCGACGACGATACCTCCGCCAGATAGTCGAGTTCAGACTCGTCGACGCCGAGCACGCGAGCGA
>NZ_BAEH01000012.1 GCF_000241305.1 Gordonia effusa NBRC 100432 | reverse complement strand
TGCTCGCCGACAGCGGACACACTGCGCACCGACGCCTGCGAATCGGTGGGTATCTTTGCCGATGATTCGATGTCGAGGGTGGCGGCCACACCGGTGTCGGTGAGTACCACCGAAGACACCTTGCCGACGTTGACGCCGCGATAGCTGACATTCGCGTTCTGGTACAGCCCGCCGGAACTCGGCAGCTCAAGCGTGACAACATATTTGCCAATGCCTGCCATCTGCGGGACACGCAGATAGAAGACCGCTATCGCGATGAGCGAGATCACCGTGACGATCGCGAAAATCGTGAGCTGCATACGGACGAATCTGGTTATCTTCATTGGCTACCGACCGCCTTGTCCGGGCGACACAAAGGGATTGAGGCCACGTTTGGCCGCGCCCGCGGGCTTACTCGTCAAACCTTCTGGGCCGACCACCCGGCTCGCTAAGACCGACGAAAACAATCCGCCGCCGAGTCGCTTGAAGGTCAAATCCAGTGTCAGATCGGAATTCACGTAGTCGCCCTTGACGATCTTGGGGATGGCGGCCTCATAGAACGGGAAGGTCAGCAACAAGCCAAGGGATTGAGTCAGTGCCGGCCCGGTCTTCGACAGTTGGTCGACCACCGGCACCAGATTCTTGATGATGACCCGCAGATCGGTGTCGTTGGCTTTCAAGATGGCATCGGTGGTGGACGACAATCTGCCCACCGCCGCAAGTGTATTGGTGAATTGCACGCGTTGATCGACGAGCAGTTGCAGGATCTGCGGCCCGTCGGTCAACGCCCGCTCGATCGTCGGCGTCTGAGCGTTCATCGTCGCCGAGAGCCGATCGATACCTTCCATCGCGCGAATTATGTTGTTGCGCTGAGCATTCAGGTCCCCGACCAAGGTGTTCAGACGTGGGATGAGTTTGGTGATCACATCCTGTCGGCCCGCGAACACGGCGTTCAGTTCGTGCACCACATCGCCGAACTGCGATAGTCCACCACCGTTGAGCACCACCGACAGTGAACTCAACACTTGCTCAGTCGTCGGAAAGGTACACGCTTGAACCTGTTGTGCCGCAGTGATATCTGGGATCGGATTCTCCGGTGTCGCGAGGTTTTCCTGTTCCGGACATTTGGTCAGTGGAATTTCGTCGCCAGGCCGCATCATGCCCTGCGTCGGATTCTCCGGCTGCAGGATCGCCAGATGCGACGACCCCAGGACGCTCGTCATACCGACCATCACCTGCGAACCGCGCGGAATCCGGGCGCCCTGGTTGAGCCGCAGCACCACGTCGGCGTTCCAGTCCTTCACCTTTATCGAACCGATCGACCCGACGGTGGCGTCGTTTAGCATGATCGGCGCGTTCGTGACCAACCCGGCCGCCGACGGAATCATCGCCGAAATCTCATACGACCCATCACCGGTACCCGGCGCACCCGGCACCGAAACAGATTGCGGCCCTTCAAATCCGCAGGCACTGGCCCCCAGCGCCAGCGCCCCGACCACGGCCATCGCGATAACGGCCCGCCGGCCGGCTCCTAATCGGTTCGCGCGCATCACTTCTCACCACCGTAGGGAACCAGCAAGTTGCCGAGTGGAGTGTTGCCGTTGTCTTTGCGAGTCTGCGCGTCGAGCTGCCGGATGTCAGCCTGAGCGCGTGCTTTCACACTTGCGTTCTGGTACTTGATCTGATTCGGCCGTGCGTTCACTCCGGTCACCGGATTGGCCAGGAACGGTGGGTAATTCATGGTGAATGACGCGAACAACGGCGCGATCGTGTCGACACACTTCTCGACGTCCTTCTGATCCTGACCCGGCCGATCGTTGGCCTGCATGGTGCCGCAGAGCAACGTGACCAGGTTGGAGCCCATACCAAGGCCGAAGATACCCGACAGCGATCCGAACAAGGGGTTGTAGATGTTGTAGAAGTTCGCCAGCTGAGTCGGACCGGAGTGCAAGAGTCCTTGTACCTGCTCATCTTTCGTTCGCAACACCGTCGTTGCGGTTGACAGGCGGCGGATCGAATCCGACAGCGTCGAGCCGTTGGTGTCGATGAACGACTTGATGTCCGATAGTGCGCTGTCCAAGTTGTGCAGTGCACCGTTGAGGGCAGTGGTGTTATTCGCCAATACCGAACTGACCGAAGCGATCCGGCCGTTGAACTGCATCATCTGCTCATGACTGGTCGAGAGCGAGTCGGTGAGTTTCTGCAGACTCCGGATAGTGGCGAATAGATCGCCGCGCCCCGACGACAACGTCCCCATCACATCGGAGAGTTCTTTGATCGACGAGTTGATGGCTTTACCGTTACCGGCCAGGTTCTCGTACGCGACGTCGACCGCATCCGACAAGGTGCCGTGGTCGGTTCCCTTCGGCCCCACGGCGTCGGTGAGCCTGGTCAACTGCTTCTTGACATCGTCCCATTCCATCGGAACCGCGGTGCGTTCCATCGGAATATCAGCTCCGCCAACCATTGTCGCGCCCTCGGTGTACACCGGAGTGAGCTGAATGAATCGTCCCGACACCAGGCTCTGCGCGACGATCACAGCTTTCGCGTCGGCCGGAACCTTGACATCCTTGTCGAGTTCCATCGTTACTTTGACCGCGTTTGGCTGCGGCGAGATCGACGTGACCCGCCCGACGTTGACACCGACCACTCGAACCGGATCACCGTTGTACAGGCCGGTGACACTTGCGAAATACGCGGTGACTTTATTCTTGGTCGCCGCCTTGTACCCGAAATAGCCGGCGAATAGTAGTGCGAGGATCACCACAACGGCGACGATCACCAACCAGGTCTTCTTACTGATAGCCATCGTCACCCTCCTGTTCTCGGCTTGGTCGATGTCGTCAGCGGTGGGTACGACGTACGCGGCTTGGTGGTCTGTGGCGGCCCGGCCGTCGGGTACGGCACTGTCGGCTTCGGCTTGGGCTTGTTCTCGTCGTATCCCGGTACCAGAGAATAGTTTTCGGGGTTGAGAATGTTGGTGTAGCTGTACGCCTGCCAGATCTCCGGATACTTCTGCCGCAAGATCTTCATGAAGACCGCGGTGTAGTCACCGAAGGTCGGAATGCCGACCAACGAGGAGAAATACGGACCCGAGGCGACGGCTTCACCGAGGGTGTTGGCGTAGGGGCCGAGCTGGTCGATGGCCTGGCCGAGCACCTTCTGATTGTCGTTCAGAACATTGAGCACACGGTTCAGCTTCAGCAGCACCGGTTTGAGTTGTGCGTTGTTGTCCTTGATGAATCCACTGATCTGCGCGGTCACGTCGCGGGTGCCGGTGATCAGCAGGCCGATGGCCTGCTGTCGCATCTGCAGCTCGCCGAACAGCGAATTGGCATCCAGCAGAAGGTCATTGATCTTGTCACTGCGGTCGCCGAGGATCTTGGACACTCTATTTGCCTTGGCGAGCAGTTCGCGTAGCGAGTTGTCTCGATCGGCGATCGCCTTGGAGACTCGGGAGACACCGTCGACCGCGCCGCGCACCGACGACGGCGTTTGTGAGAACGCCTTGGTCATCGTCTTCAATGCTTCGTTGAGTTGGTCGACGTTGGTTTCCGACAGTGTGTCGGTCGCTCCCTCGAGAGCGTCCGAAAGCGAATACGGCGACACGGTGTTCTCGTTGGGAATCTCGCCACCGGGTTTGATCCGGCCGGGCCCATGCGAGATGAGCGTCAAGTTGCGGCGGCCCAGAACCGTCTCGGTCTTGATGGATGCCTGGGTGTCGATGCCGAACAACACGTTGTCGGCGGTACGGAAATTGACCCGCGCTTTGGTGCCCTTGTCGGTGGCTGCGAGCGAAATCTTCTCTACCGTACCGACAGTGACTCCCGACACCACCACGACGTCGCCGGCGACCAAGCCACCGGCATCGTCGAAATACGCGCTGTAGGTACTGATCGGCGAAAGATAGGGCAGTTTGTCCATCTGCAACGCGACGACAACCACCATCGTGGTGAGCGTGAATCCAATGACTCCCGCTGCGGCGCGACTGCGGGCACCACGTTTGTCATCGCGCGCCGCGTCGGCATCGGCTGACGTGTTTCGCCGATTCCGGAATAGACCACCAAATGGAACACTCATGTGTTGTCACACCTGTTCCCTGGGCGAGAATTCTTTGTCGCATCAAGGGTCACCACCGAGATCTGGGTGTTCCCCGGCCCGGTGAAAAGCAACCGTTGCTTGCATAGCCAAATCTGCAGCCACGCACCGTAAGATCCTAGATTCGACAGGGTCTTGAAGTCATTTGGCAAGCGCGGCAACACTTCCCGCACGTAACCCTCGCCCTTGTTCATCTCGTCGGCGAGTTTGCCGGTATCAGTTACCAGCGACTTCAATTGCGGACGCGTGTCGGTGAGCAACGACGCCAAGTCGTTGGTAACCGCCGACGTCGACGACAGCGCCTGACCGATCGTCGTGCGGTCGGCGGCAAGTCCGTCCACAAGTTGATGCAGCCGATCCAAATCTGAGGAGAACCCCTGCTGATCGGCGTCGAGTGTGCCCAGGGTCTTGTTCAGATTGTCGATCACCTGACCGATCAACTCATCTCGGTCGGCCAGGCTGTTGGTGAACTGCGACGTTGACTTGAGCAGCGAAGTCAGCGCGGGTCCCTGGCCCTGAAACACCTGGATCAGCGATTCGGAAAGTTCATTGACCTCGGTCGGGTTGAGAGTACGAAACAGCGGCTTGAAACCGCCGAGCAGCTTATCGAGGTCGAGTGCCGGCTCGGTCTGCGAGATCGGGATCTGACCGCCGGGGCTGATCGTCGAATTCACGTCTCCCACACCGCGTTGCAGCTCGACGTATCGGTCGCCGGTTAGGTTTTCGTATCGGATCAGCGCGCGCACACTCGACGGCAACGGGTAGTCCTCGTCGACGCTGAAGTCGACCTTGGCCTCCGACGACTGGGTGAGTTCGATGCCAGACACCGCACCCACCTCGACGCCAGCGATCTTTACCTTGGCACCGGTTTTCATCGATGACGCACTGGTGAACATCGCCGAATAGTCGTAGGAGCTGCCCGGCCGGTATCGGCTGAACACCACCACCAACGCCACGAACACCAGGATCATCGTGATAGCGAAGATGCCCAGTTTGATCAGGGTCGCGCGGAACGCGCGTGCTCTACTATCCACGGGGCGGTGCTCCAAACAACAACTGAAAGACCTTCTTGGAATTGAACTTTGGCGTTGTGCGCGGCTGGTAGGGCTGCGGCGCGTTGTCGGTCACGTAGAAGTCAGCCTTCTTCTTCGGCCGTGGATTACTCAGTCCCCCTTCACAAGTCGGCGGCCCGTCGGCGTTATTCTCGGGAAGGTTGTACGGATACCGATACGGTTCCTTACCGGGCAGCAGGCCGGCGTTGAGCTTGAGCTGTCCGTCATTGAGACCGAAGATCGGCGCGGCCATCTGGCCGGCGGCGGCCGTCGCGGTGATAAAACATCGAAGCCCCGGAGCCTGATAGCCCAGCAACGTCGCAGTGGGATTGAGGTTGCTCAGCATTTTGATGATCTGCGCCTTGCGCGGCGCGAGGATACCGTCGATCGTATTGGCCATGCCGGTTGTATTCACCAGCAGCGCATCGAGATTCGACGTGTTGTCGACCAATGTATTGCCCAGGAAGATGGTGTTGTCCACGGTGCGCAACAAATCCGGCATCACGTCGGCATAGATATTCGTCGCCGACGCCGCCTGCTCGAATAACTCGTTGAGTTCGGGGAGATGCGGATTGGTCTTGGCTAACAACGTCGACAGCCCGGCCAAACCCCGACCGATATTGTCACCATTGCCGTCCAGCGCGGTATTCAGCGCGCCGATCGTGGCATTAAGCTTTTCCGGCTGCAACTTCGCCAGTACCGCTACCAGCTTCTGATAGACGGTGTTCAGTTCCACTACTACGTGGTCGGCGTCGATGACCGCACCCGCGCTCAGCGTGCCGACCGGGCCACTCGCCGGGACGTCGAAGTTAACTGCCTTGGCGCCAAAGATAGTGTTGGACTTGATATCCGCGGTCACATTGGCTGGGATCATCCGCAGTTGATCCGACGAGATGTTGAGTGTCAGAACCGCATGGCCGTCCTTCTGCGTGATGGAGTCGACCCTTCCAACTTCCACTCCGCGCAGTTTGACCTTGGCGTCGGGATTCATCACCAGACCGGCGCGCGGCGCGACGACGGTAATCGGCTTGGTCGACTTGAAGCCGCCGAGAAATTGGATGCTGGCGGCGACGATCAACGCCACGAGCGCGATCACCATTGCGGCAGCCGCGAGCTTGCGAACGCCGTTGCTACGTTCCTGCTTTCGTGACATCGCTCAGCCCGCCAAGTTGAATTTGCCGTCTGCGCCGTAGATGGCCAACGAGGTCAATAGGGTGATGACGACAACCACGACGAGCGATGCCCGCACCGCGTTGCCGACCGCGATACCTACGCCGACCGGACCACCGGACGTGTTGAAGCCGTAGTAGGTGTGAATGAGCATAACTGCGACGGCCATGCAGATGGCCTGTACGAACGACCACATGATGTCGGAGGGGATTAAGAAGGTGTTGAAGTAGTGGTCGTAGACACCGGGCGATTGACCGTAGAGGAACACGGTCGCGAAGCGGCTGGCGATGAACGACGCCAGCGATGCCAGTGCGTACAGCGGGATGATGGCAACCAGCCCGGCGATGATTCGAGTGCTGACGAGATAGGGGATCGACGAGATCGCCATGACTTCGAGTGCGTCGATCTCTTCGCTGACTCGCATCGCGCCCAACTGTGCCGTCGCCCCGGCGCCAATCGTTGCCGCGAGGGCGATGCCGGCGATAACGGGTACCGCGATACGCACGTTGATGAAGGCGGAGAAGAAGCCGGTCAACGCCTCGACGCCGATATTGGCCAACGAGTTGTAGCCCTGCACAGCGATGGTGCCGCCGGTAAACAGCGTCAGGAATCCCACCACGACGACGGTGCCGCCGATCATCGCAAGCGCGCCGGTCCCCATCGAGATTTCGGCGATCAGACGCAGCGTTTCCTTTTTGTACAGACGCAGCGCTTTGGGTATGGAAACGATGCTGTCCCAATAGAACAGCGCCTGGTCCCCGATTTGGTTCCAGTCTTCGCCGATATTTTTCGCGGCTACGCGAGCACCTCGCAGTCGGGTGGTGAATGGGAGAACCATATTAACCCGCCGTCGCTTTCAGACCGACCGCGGTCACCACGACATTGACCACGAACAGCGCCATGAACGAATAGACAACCGTCTCGTTGACGGCGTCGCCGACGCCCTTGGCTCCACCCGAGACATTGAGTCCCTGGTAGCACCCGACCATGCCGGCGAACAGACCGAACAGCGCCGCTTTGACCATCGAGATCATCAACTCGCCGAGTCCGGTGAGCAGGGTGAGGTTTGCCAGGAAGGCACCGGGGTTCACATCCTGCAGGTAGACGGAGAAAACAAAGCCGCCGCCAATACCAATGGTGCAGACGAGACTGTTAAGTAGTAGCGCCACACCTGTCGAGGCGATGATGCGCGGCACCACCAGTCGGTGAATCGGGTTGATACCGAGCACTTTCAGTGCGTCGATCTCTTCGCGGATCGTACGTGCGCCGAGGTCGGCGCAGATGGCCGTTGCTCCCGCGCCGGCGACGATCAGCACCGTCACGATAGGACCAATCTGAGTGATGGTGCCCAACGCGGCACCCGCTCCGGACAGGTCCTGCGCGCCGATCTCTCGCAACAAGATGTTGAGTGTAAAACTCACGAGGACCGTAAACGGAATGGCGACGAGCAATGTCGGCACCATCGAGACGCGGGCGATCGCCCACGACTGTTCTACGGTTTCCCGCCATTGAAACGGGCGCCGAAACAGCTCACGGGAAGACTCAACCCCAAGTGACACAAAGTCACCGACCGCCGAAAACGGCGTCGCGAGCTTGCGAATCACCTGCACTCCTAACGCGCGGCTGTGGCGAACCTACCATGCCCGAAACAGTCATATGTCTTAGTTCATTAGCGCACTTGCGGAGAACGATATTGACGGATCACGATCAGCAAAGTAGCTGGTAAGCGATCCGCCGAGTTCTCCGGCGCGCCAGGAGTCACAGTCGGCGTTGAACACGTGGGCTGCTTGCGGTGCCGCCATCAAAGTGACCTTCGGACCGTACACGATGAACACCTGACCGTTGACACGGTCTGAGTCTGGCCCAGCTAGGTATTTGACAAGCTCAACGACGTGTTCAGGAGAGAGTGGATCGACGCCGTCGGTCGGGGCGTCACCAAAGACGTTCTCGGTCATCGCGGTACGAGCACGCGGGCAGATGGCGTTGGATCGGACCCCAAACCGATCCAGTGCGCGCGACGCCGAAAGCGTGAGCGCGGTGATGCCGGCTTTCGCTGCCGCGTAGTTGGGTTGGCCGGCTCCGCCGAGTAGACCGGCCTCCGACGACGTGTTGATCAGGCGGCCGTAGACCGGGGCGCCCGACTCTTTGGACTTCGCTCGCCAGTAGGCGCCGGCATTGCGGTTGAGCAGAAAATGGCCGCGCAGATGAACTCTGATCACCAGGTCCCAGTCGTCGTCGGACATGTTGAACAGAATTTTGTCGCGGATCACTCCGGCGTTGTTCACCACGATGTCGAGTCCGCCGAGTGTCTCGGTAGCGGTCCGCATGATCTCGGTGGCTGTTTCCGACGCCGAGATGTCGCCGGCCACGCCGACCGCGGTGCCACCGGCGGCCTTGATGACGTCGAAGACATCGCTCGCATCCAACGCACCGGCGAGGTCATTGACCACAACGGTCGCGCCCTGCGACGCCAATCCGATCGCCTCCGCGCGACCGAGTCCGGCACCCGCGCCGGTAACTACCGCGACGCGGCCTTCGAGTGAAGCAACCACTGATTCAACCTTCCAAGCACTGCTGACAAGTTTTGCGCCCCCCAAAACTAGAACCTGTTGCAGTACCATACAGGCATCGACCAAAACGGCAATCGTTTCGGCCGAATCAGATCACTCGTCCAAACTCAACGCCGACTTCGGGCAGCTCGCCACCACCTGGCGTAGTTCTTCGACCCGTTCGGCGGGTACCTCTTCTTGCAAAATGACCAGGTAGTCGTCGTCATCCAGGTCAAAAATGTCCGGTGCCATACCCACGCAGATGGCATTGGACTCGCAGAGATCGAAGTCGGCCTTGATTCGCATCCCACACACTCCTACTGGTCGTCGACGCCTGTTGACGCAGCCGCCGCTTTCGGGTTAGAACGTGTTACAGATTATAGAACACCCACCGCCCGTTATGGAGTTCTGATGCGTATCGCCTACACCGACCAGCAAGCCGAGTTGCGGCGCGAGCTCCGTGCGTATTTCGCGAAACTCATGACGCCCGAGCGTCGTGCCGCGCTCACGTCGACGTCGGGCGAAATCGGTGAGGGCACCGCCTACCGCGACGTCGTGGCACAGATGGGAGCCGACGGTTGGCTGGCACTCGGCTGGCCCGAGGAGTTCGGCGGCCAGAACCGGTCGATGATGGATCAGCTGATCTTCACCGATGAAGCGGCGATCGCCGGCGCCCCGGTGCCATTTTTGACCATCAACTCGGTCGCGCCGACCATCATGCACTACGGCACCGACGAGCAGAAGGCGTTTTTCCTGCCGAAGATCGCGTCGGGTGAATTGCATTTCTCCATCGGCTACTCCGAGCCGGGCGCCGGCACCGACCTCGCCTCATTACGTACGACCGCGGTCCGCGACGGCGACGACTTTGTCATCAACGGTCAGAAGATGTGGACGTCGCTGATCCCCTACGCCGACTATGTCTGGCTCGCATGCCGCACCGACCCGAGTGGCTTAGAACCCAACGGCCGCAAGCACAAAGGCATTTCGATGCTCATCGTGCCGACCACCGCCGACGGCTTCAGCTACACCCCGGTGCACACGATGGCCGGCGTCGACACCAGCGCGACCTACTATTCCGATGTCCGGGTACCCGCGACCGCCTTGGTCGGCGAGTTGGGTAAGGGCTGGCCGCTGGTCACCAATCAGCTCAACAATGAGCGCGTCGCCCTGTGCAGTGCCGCGCCGATTCAGCACGCACTACGCGAGACCATCGAATGGGCCCAGAACACAAAGACTTCCGATGGTTCTCCGGTGATCGACGCCCCGTGGGTGCAGTCGAATCTCGCACAGGTACATGCCGGCGTCGAGTTTCTGAAATTGGTCAACTGGAAGATCGCCTCGGCCGCGTCGTCGGGCGGTGCGCCGAGTCCAGCGGACGCATCGGCAACCAAGGTCTACGGCACCGAATTCGCCCCCGAGGCATACCGATTGTTGATGCAGGTCGTCGGTCCCGCGGCCACCCTGCGACAAGGCAGCTCCGGGGCACACCTGCTCGGCCGCCTCGAGCGCTTCCAACGCTCCTCCCTCATCCTCACTTTCGGCGGCGGAACCAACGAGGTGCAGCGCGACATCATCGCGATGCTCGCCCTCGGACAACCCCATCAGCGACGCTGACCTGACGTTCCTGTACGCACCCGACGAAAAGGTATTCGATACCAATGGATTTCACTCCCGATGAAACAACCGCCGAGGTCGCCGGGCTGGCCGCCGACATCGCCGCCAAGTTGTCCGGCCCGGAGAAGGTCGCGGAATTGGAAGCGGCCGGCGCCCGACTCGACGTAGACCTGTGGCGCGAACTCTCCCAGGCGGGACTGCTCGGACTCGAACTCCCGGAGAAAGTCGGGGGCGGCGGCCTAACGGTTGCCGATACCATCGCCGTGGCCGAACAGCTAGGCCGCGCACTGGCATTGGTTCCCTACGGCCAGCACTCGATTGCCGTACTTCCGACACTTGCCGCCTTCGGCTCCAAATCCCTGCGCGGCGACTGGCTCGAACGCGCCGCCGCTGGACTTGGCGTCCTGGGCGTCGCGATCGACGAAGACCTCGGCTACGACCCGGCATCGCCGGCAACCTCCCTACATCGAGACGGAAAGTCGTGGAAGCTCAACGGCGCCAAAGTGATCGTCGCATTCGCTACCGCGGCCGATGCACTGCTGGTTACCGCCGCCGGCCCGGACGGCTCGGTCGTCGTGCTGGTTCCGACCGAAGCCGATGGGGTACGAATCACCGCGACACCGTCGACCGGGCTCCTGCCGACGGCGCAGGTCGACTTCGACGCGGTAACCGTTCCGGATGAGGCGGTGTTGTCCGGTGGCAGCGCCGCGGTATCAACTCTTCTCGACCGCGCCGCCCTCGCGGCATGTGCCGAACAGTCCGGCATTTTGGAACGAGCACTGGAACTGACGGCGGCATATGCTGCCGAACGGGAGCAATTCGGAAAGCCAATCGGCGCGAATCAAGCTGTCGCACAACGCCTTGCTGACGGGTACATCGATGTTCAGGGACTGAAGTTGACCACCGCTCAGGCGGCGTGGCTGCTGGCCAACGGTGATCAGTCGTCGGTCGCGGTGTCGACGGCGAAATACTGGGCCGCCCAGGCGGGGCATCGAGTCTCGCACACGGCAGTCCACGTGCACGGCGGCGTCGGACTCGACACCAGCCATCCGGTGCATCGATACTTCTTGCGCGCCAAGCACAATGAGTTCGGGCTGGGGTCGCTGCCGGCGACGCTGGCAAGCATCGGAGCAGCACTCGCCGCCGAACCAGCCTGATATGACTGACCGCGCGCGCAGCTCCTCGTCGGTCACCGACGCACGTACGCTGAGCGGCCTGCTGGAATCACTCGTTGACGTCGAGGATCGCGGTCTGTATTTCGACGACCAATTCGTTTCTTGGCGTGCACATTTGGCGTCGAGTGCGCAGCGGGTGCAGGCACTCTCGGGACTATTCGACAGTAGCCGGCCACCGCACGTCGGCGTATTGCTTGGCAACGTGCCGGAGTTCAGCTATCTGCTGGCAGCGGCCGCCATCTCCGACGTCGTACTCGTCGGCCTCAACACGACTAGACGGGGAGCTGCCCTGGCTCGCGATATCGGGATCGCTGATTGCCAGGTTGTGGTGGTATCCGATGACACCGCACCGCTCATAGACGGAATCGATTGCCCGGCGACGGTCATCAACGTTGACAGTCCGGAGTGGGATTCGCTTCTGGCGCCGTACGTCGACGCTCCGGTCGCCATCGTCGACCACAGCCCGGACGACTTACTGATGCTGATCTTCACGTCGGGCACCAGTGGCGATCCCAAGGCGGTGCGATGCGGTCAACGCAAATTCGCCGGGGCCGGTCTGATGTTGGCCGAGCGTTTCAACATTGGCGCCGATGACGTCGTCTATCTCTCGATGCCGCTGTTCCATTCCAACGCGACGATCGCGGGATGGTCGGTGGCCGTTGCCGGTGGCGCGTCAATAGCGTTGCGCCGCAGCTTTTCCGCCAGCGGCTTCATCGCGGATCTGCATCGTTATCGAGTCACCTACGCCAACTATGTCGGCAAACCGTTGCACTATATTCTCGCGGTACCGCCACGCCCCGACGACGGTGCGACATCGTTGCGGGTTGTCTACGGCAACGAGGCATCAGCGGTCGATCGGGCGGCATTCGCCGAACGGTTCGGTTGCACGGTCGTCGACGGCTTTGGTTCCACCGAGGGTGGCGTGTCGATCACGCGGACCGCCGATACCCCACCCGACGCACTGGGTCCGCTGCCGGCCAATGTCGCTGTGGTGGAACCCGATTCGGCCTCACCCGTTGCAGTCGGAACCATTGGTGAGATTGTAAATACCACGGGCGCAGGGCTTTTCGACGGCTACTACGGCGACGTCGAAGCAACGGCCGAGCGACTACGCGACGGGGTCTATCGAACCGGCGACCTCGGTTGGGTCGATGTCGATGGTTATGTTCATTTCGCGGGTCGCGTCGGAGACTGGGCGCGTATCGACGGCGAGAACATCGGCACCGCGCCGGTCGAACATATCCTGGTGCGGCATCCCAAGATTGAGCTCGCGGCAGTCTACGGCGTACCAGCTGAGATCGGCGATGACCTGTGGGCGGTCCTGGTGGCGCCGAATCTGACTTCGGACGAGTTTGACGAATTCCTTTCCGGGCAAAGCGATCTGGGCCCTAAGCAATGGCCAACTCGAGTGCGGATCGTCGACGAGCTTCCGCAGACCGCGACGTTCAAGACGGTCAAGCGATTGCTGCGCCACGACCCGGCACCGCCAGACTGGGTTCGAGTTGCCGGTCAGTACGTGCCGACGTCTGTCGCCGCGGGCTGAACCTCGGTCGCCCATCGATCGTCCTCAAAAAGAAAATTTCGTCCCCCTCAGTGAGGTCCAAGGGCATATTGCCCTCCAACCACCGTGGCGGGGACGAATTTTTCCCGCGACAGCTGCGGCCGCGCGCAACCCGGGCTACGCCCTATGTTGAGACCGAATGCTCCACTTCATATTCCGCCTCACGTTCGGCCGCGTGTTTCGCCAACACCACCGTCGCGTAGAACATCAACAGCAGCACCAGCCCGACGAAGATTCCTTCGATCACCCCGACTTGCGCGCGTTCACCCAGTAGCAGCACACCGAGGATCATCGCGACCGCGGGTTCCATCACGGTCATCGCCGGGAATGACGTCTGCAGATCGTGTGCCGCGAACGCCATCTGTTGGGCCACAACCGATCCGGTGGCAACCACGATAATCAGGTAGATCTCCGGGTGCGTGAAGATCGTGAAAAAACCCTCGCCCAGTTGTTCCATCAGTCCTTTGACCAGGAATGACTGCACGCCGGTCAGCACTCCCGACGCCGCACCGAATAGCAAGGCACGATAATGCAACGAGACGAACCTCGTGGTGATTACCAAAGCACCCAGCAGTACCACTAACAAAGCGATAACCGCCGCGAGCACACCCGCACTCGCCTGATGCTGACCCGGACTCGGCCGAGTGATGAGCACGAACGCCGCAATACACAGTGTGAGGGTCACTCCCCACTTCCACTCATGCACGGTGAGCCGTCGATGGTCCAGATGGGCTTCCATCGGCAGCGCGAAAAGAACCGACAACACGATCAGCGGCTGCACCAATAACAACGACCCCAGGCCCAACGCGGCAGCCTGTAACCCAAATCCGAACGCGGCAATCAGCACTCCGAGCCACCAGCGTCGGGTGATCCCGCCACGCGCGGTCGACGCCCGCTGGCGTACCAGCGTGCCGATCGCCACCAACAGTGCCGATACGACGGCTAACGCGGCGGGCAGAAACAGGTGCACTGTGTCAGGTTAGCCACCCGAAGCTGAGTGCCACCCAAGTTGCGACCGGTGAGACGAATGGCTACTTTCGTGTCAAAGGTGTCGACCCCCGATGCTCAGCTAACGGATCGAAACAAGGTGCGATGATGGCCTCCACACTGACCCTGCCCCAATTGCAGGCCGGCATACCAACCACCGAAGCCGCAGCGCTATTCGACTCACTGCCCGCGGTAACCATCGCCGACATCGTCGGACAAACCTGGCACGGCGGCGAAGTACCCACCGCGCATCCGATGGATGGACTGTTAACGATTTCCGGGTGGTACGGCAAACGCTTCGACGACGCCAACCAAGTGCATCCACTCCTCTTCGGCGAGCCCGGCGCGCTATTCCCGGTGAATCCCAAATTGGTGCCGATCGGACTGCTCAACAAAATTGGTCCCAAACTTCCCAAGCGTCCAATTCCCGGACTATCGACCGGAGTTAAGGCAGCCAAGACCCGCCGACACCGCGCACGCCTGCGCGTCGTCGAGTTCAAGGCCGGCGATGGGCCCGCAAAGTCTAGTGCCGCAATGGTTTACGACGATCTGCCGATCATTGACCACTTCCGCTGGCTCGATACTGACATTCTGCTCGGCGCGATGGACCTGCGCGGATCGGAGCATCCATACTTCTTCTATCTCGAACGTGACTGACCTGCCCTAGCATCGAGGGATGTCCACCTACCTGCGCTGCGCACGCGCCTTCGCCGACCTGGTAGCCGCCATCCCGCCCGACCGCTGGGATGGACCCGCGCTCGGGAACTGGTCGGTCCGTACGCTAGTCGGGCACACCGGCCGATCCTTCGACACGGTGATCACCTACGCGTCCGACGCCGAGCCCGACGTCGTCAATACACCGACGGCCCGGGACTATTACTTGACGCTGACTGCCGATGATGGCCCACTTGGTTCGGGCAGCGATTCGTCGGGCATTGACGCGCGAGCGGTCGCCGCGGGATCGGCACTAGGCGACGACCCAACGTCGGCGATCGTAGACAAGATCGCCGATGCAACAAGGGTTTTGGCTTCTCAGTCGGCGCAACGTCGAGTCGAGGTGATCTTCGGACTGACGATGCCGCTGGACGAGTATCTGCGCACTCGGGTCTTCGAGCTGGTGGTGCATTCCATCGACCTGAGTCGTGCGATTGGCGTCGCCCACGCCCTACCGCCGGACGCTGTGTCCGACATGGCTCAGCTGGCCGTCTCTATCGCGGCGTCGAGCGGCAAAGCCGAGTCGGTCCTTCTGGCGCTGACCGGACGTGCGACGCTCCCGATCGGATTCAGCGTCGTCTGAGCGCCAACTCGCCCCTTGCGTCTACGTCGTCGTAGGTTCTGTAACGGCCCAACGTCATCCAATCAACGGACACCGAATGGACACCGCCTGCCTTCGACGACTGGACTAAGTCTGGCGTCCACACGCCGCGCGAAACGATCTCGGAGGCACCATGGCAGGGCAGACAGCGAACCGCGTCAAAAACATACTTTGGGGCCTCTTCGTCGGCGCTATGGGTATCGGCATGATCATCGGCGGCATTGTGTCGCTCTCAGCAGAGGGCAAGCCCGAGTGCGGAAGCCAGACAATCACCGAAGGCTATGTCTGCAACACCAATGGCGTCTCACGTACCGCCGCTGAGCAGGCGGCCGAAAATGAAAGCAGTTCGCATACAGGTGGCTGGATCCTCCTCGGACTCGGCGTCCTGATGGCGGGCGGAAGTCTCATGTTCTTCTCGGAAGCACGGGGTGCCGCACGACAACCGAGGCAGAATCCCATGCCTCCCAATCCGTGGCCGACGACTCCGACGCAACCACCGACTTATCCACAACAACCTTCGGTTCCGCCGCAGTCGTACCAACAGCAGCAGCCTCCGGGTCCGCCGAAGATCGACTACCGGAAACGACGCTGACCCTCGCCAGCCGAGCCACCATCAGCTGGTCGAGTGCCCGGCGAGGCGCCAGCCGAGCCGGGTGTACATCCGCTGGTCGAGTGCCCGGCGAGGCGCCAGCCGAGACTTCCCATCCGCTGGTCGAGTGCCCGGCGAGGCGCCAGCCGAGACTTCCCATCCGCTGGTCGAGTGCCCGGCGAGGCGCCAGCCGAGCCGGGTGTATCGAGACCCCGCACGCAAACACACTGCCGCAGCACCGTTTCCGATGCCGTCTCACCAAGTCTCGATACACCGGCGAGCTCGCAAGCTCGCACGACGGCACTCGACCACCAGCAGGAACCGCCGATCAAGCCACCACCGGCATGAACCGGGTGAAGGTTTCGTCCCCCTCAACAGGACCGAAGGGCATATTGCCCTCGAATCACATTCAGGGGGAATATAATTCACACGGAGGACCGCTGCATCACAACGTCTCGTCGAGACGCGACACTGCCTCCCTGTACTCGCTCACCAAGTCGGCGATCAACTCTTCGACCGGAGTGATCGCGTTGAGACGGCCAACGATCTGTCCGGCCGGCATGGCAACGACCTCGGGATCGTCGGCCTGCGAAATCCGCGCATGTGCTTCTCCCACAAGGAGATTCTGCAACGGCATCGGCAGTGGCTCCGGCGCACCTGGCGCATCCCAGGCGTCCGTCCATTTGGTCTTGAGCAGCCGAGCGGGCTTACCTGAATAGATCCGACGTCGAACCGTATCGCGCGACGTCGCGGCCAGCAGCGCCTGTTGAATCGTCGACGGTCCATCACCGTGCGCACCGAGTTTGTACTCAGCGGCGGTCAGCCAATAGGTGCCCATCCACACTCCCTGCGCCCCAAGAGCAATGGCCGCCGCCATCTGCCGTCCACTCCCTACTCCGCCCGCGGCGAGCACCGGAGCCGAATCACCCACGGCATCAACAAGTTCGGGCCACAAGATCATCGACGTCACCTCACCGGTGTGCCCGCCACCTTCGTAGCCCTGGGCGATCACGATGTCGACGCCCGCCTCAACATGATGCAGCGCATGCTCTTTCGCCCCTGCCAGCGCGGCGACGGCCACTCCGTTCTGATGCGAAACATCGATGACGTCGGCGGGCGGTGAGCCGAGTGCGTTGGCGATCAGCTTGATCTGTCCGTACTTACGAGCGTGTTCCATCGCGACGTCGACATGCGAGCGAGCCACCGAGTGAAGCCATCCCAGCACACCGGTATTGACGCGGTCCTCCCCCTCCAGCCTAGGTACGCCCAGTTCATCTAGGGTCCGCTCGACGAAGGCCCGATGCTCCGGCGGGATCATCGTGTCCAAATCTACTTTGGACCCCTCCGTCGGAATCTTGGCTGGCATCACGATATCGACACCGAACGGCTTGCCGTCGGTGTTCTCGTGCATCCACTCGAGCACCTTGTCGAGTTCGTCGGCCTCGTTGAAGCGAACGCACCCCAGTACTCCGAGCCCACCCGCGCGGCTGATCGCCGCCGCGACATCCTCGCTAGGGGTGAACCCGAAGATCGGGTAGTCGATGCCGAAACGTTCAGTCAGGTCGGTACGCATGAAAATCCTTAATTCACAATTGATTTCGAAGGTATGAGATCAGCTGGCTTCGTCAGCTGGGCGTGATTCGGCGATAGTCGCACCCCATCGATAGTCCGGTTTTCCCGCGGGGGATCGCTTCACTTCATCGACGAACCACACGCTTCGTGGACATTTGTAGCCAGCAAGTTCCTGTCGCACAACGTCATTCAGCGCAGCCAAGGATGGTCGCGCACCGTCGCGGGCAGCGATCACCGCGGCTACCCGCTGACCGAACCGCTCATCGGGCACGCCGACGACAACCGTGTCGAAAACCTCCGGGTGCGCTTTGAGGGCCGCCTCGACCTCTTCCGGGAACACCTTTTCACCGCCGGTGTTGATCGATACTGACCCGCGGCCGAGCATGGTGATGGTGCCATCGGCTTCGAGGGTCGCGTAGTCACCCGGCATCGAATGCCGAACGCCGTCGTACTCGACAAAAGTCTTGGCGGACTTGGCCGGATCATTGTGATAGCGCAGCGGAATATTGCCAGTCCGGGCCAGCATGCCGACCTCGCCGGTCCCCGG
This sequence comes from Gordonia effusa NBRC 100432, assembly GCF_000241305.1. GTDB lineage: Bacteria > Actinomycetota > Actinomycetes > Mycobacteriales > Mycobacteriaceae > Gordonia > Gordonia effusa. The sequence goes on along the minus strand of NZ_BAEH01000012.1, from coordinate 18,190 downwards.
TTCGATGTGGCTGCCGTCTTCGCGGATCACATGAGTCGACGGATCCGCCTTTACTCGCGGCGCGCCCATATGGCTCTGGCCCTTGGCTACGACACCCATGCCACCGAAACCTGTCTCCGACGATCCGATCGCATCGATCACCACAGCATTGGGAAACCGTGCGAGGAACTTCTCTTTAACCGCCGGGGAGAATAGCGCGGCCGACGACGCGACCGACACCAGCGTGGATGTGTCGTAGTCATCCTTCTCATCGAGGGCGTCAATCATGGGGCGCCCCATGCCATCTCCGGTGATGAATACGACGTTGACGCCGTGGCGCTCGATCACTTCCCAACTGTGCGGACCGCTGAAGTCGGGGTACACCACCGCTTTGCCGCCGGCGAATAGCGATTGGAAGATCGCCCACTGCGAACCGCCGTGGATGAACGGCGGAATCGGAAAGCGAACCAGTTGTCCGCCGGCCGCGCCACCCTTGGCCAGTTGCCACTCGTCAGCGACCGGTTCGCCTGTGTACCAGTCGATTCCACCGCCCAGGACCCGGAATACATCTTCCTGCCGCCAGACGACACCCTTCGGCTTACCCGTTGTACCCCCGGTGTAGATCATGTACAGGTCATCGTCCGAGCGCGCGCCAAAATCCCGCTCGCCCGACTGCCCCTCGATGGCCGCCTCAAACTCGACGACGCTGTCGGCCTTTCCAGCGCATTCGATCGGTACGTCTGACTCGTCATCGATGACGATCCGGTGCGTGAGTGAAGGCGCGGCCGGCAGTACGTTGCAGACCCGCTGCGAGTATCGCCGCTCGTGAATAAGCACCTTCATGCCCGAGTCGGCGAAGATATGTTCCAACTCGTTCTCGACGTACCGGAAATTGACGTTAACCATCACCGCCCGAGCCTTGAAGATCGCGACCATCGCTTCGACCGCTTCGATTGTGTTCTTGCTGTACAGCCCCACCGAGTCGCCCGGACGCACGCCCTGGCCGATGAGTGCGTGGGCAAGTGCATTACTGCGCTGGTCAAGTTGCGAGTACGTCCGGGTCCGATCCCCGGATTCGAGCGCGACACGGTCGGGCATCAGGTCGACCGCATGCTCGATCAGATCGGCAATCGTATAAGCCATGCTACAAAATTAGAACGTGTTACTGTTTTCGGCAAGCGTTTGCATAAACCTGGAGGGCCAGCATGTCCACACCAACTCATACCGACACTCAGACATCGGAGCACGCTCCCGAATGTCTCGTCGAGAAGCGTGGCCACACGCTTATCGTGACCATGAACCGGCCCCAGGCACGTAACGCGTTGTCGAGCGAAATGATGAACATCATGGAGCAGGCGTGGGATCAGGTCGACGCCGATCCGGAGATCCGCGTCGCGATTCTCACCGGTGCCGGCGGATACTTCTGCGCCGGTGCAGATCTCAAGTCGATGAATCAGACCGCGCCGGGTGACAAATTCGCCGAGGGTGGCTGGGATCTCACCAGACTTCCCGCTCTACTTAAGGGACGCCGTTTGACCAAGCCGCTGATCGCTGCCGTCGAGGGTCCGGCCATCGCCGGCGGTACCGAGATTTTGCAGGGCACCGACATCCGAGTCGCCGCGCAATCCGCGAAATTCGGTGTGTCCGAAGCACGTTGGGGTCTCTTCCCACTCGGCGGCAGCGCCGTCCGGCTGGTCCGCCAGATTCCCTATACCGTCGCCGCCGACATCTTGCTGACCGGCCGTCATATCTCGGCCGACGAGGCGAAGGAGTATGGATTGGTCGGGTACGTGGTGCCCGACGGGACGGCGCTGGACAAGGCACTCGAATTGGCTGACAAGATCGCGGCCAACGGGCCACTCGCGGTGCAGGCGATCCTCAAGACGATCCGCGACACCGAGGGAATGCACGAAGAGGAGGCGTTCAAGATCGACGCCGAACTGGGCGTGAAGGTATTTCAGTCCAAAGACGCCAAGATCGGCCCAAAAGCCTTCGCGCAGAAGCAGACTCCCGTCTTCACCGGCGAATAGAGCACCGCCCGAGCATTGCTCGCTCCGCTAATTCGCTTGGCGTCGCTGTTGACACTCGCTACCGTCGCTGGCATGTATATCGCGCGTCCCGATCGTAGTTCTGACGAGCACGCCCGCGAACTCGTAGCCGCTGCGGGCGTGGCCACTCTATTCTCGGCGACCGACGGTCTGGCGGCGACCACACTGCCAATCCTCTGGCACGACAACACAATCATCGCCCATATGGCGCGGGCGAACGCCCAGTGGCGTGGCCTCGACGGTGCCGACGTACTCGTTGTCGCGACCGCACCTGACGCCTACATCTCGCCGAACTGGTACCCATCCAAAGCCGAGCATGGCCGCGTAGTGCCGACCTGGAACTACAGTTCGGTCCACCTGCATGGAACCGCCCAGATTGTCACCGATGCCGATCGCATTCGCGACTTCGTCGAACGGCTGACCAACACTCACGAGGCCCCGTTTCCGCAACCCTGGCAGGTGTCAGATGCACCGGATTCCTTTGTGGCTCAACAGCTCAAGGTTATCGTCGGAATCGTGATCAACGTCGATGAGGTGCAGACCAAGGCTAAGTGGAGTCGCGGACGCAGCGCGGCGGATCAAGCCGGAGTACTGGCCGCTCTCGACGAACGCGACGCGGCGGCAGCGACGGAAATGCGCGCCACCCTCGACCGTCCCTGAAAGCCGCTCCAGCCGGAGGGTCCGGGGGAAGATTGCCCCCCGGCGGCCCCGCTACGTGCGGTTTTCGGCAGCCGATGCCAACGCACCCAACTGCCGGATCGTCCCGACGTCGCGCGCGGTGACCATCAGCATCGTCACTCCCGCCGCTTCCCATTGCGCCACTTGATCTTTCACTTCGTCGAGAGTCCCGGCGATCATCGTCTCGCGGACCATCTCGTCGGGCACCGCGGCCAGCGCTTCGGCTTTGCGGCCAGCTTGAAACAGTCTGCCGATCTCATCGACCGCATCGCCATATCCCATGCGGCGGTATAGATCCGCGTGGAAGTTCTTCTCTTTGGCGCCCATCCCGCCGACGTAGAGCGCGGTCGAGGGGCGGTAGCGGTCAATCGCGGCCCCGACGTCGTCGGTGATGACGACCTGAGCGTTCGCGGCCACCTCGAAGTCGGCACGGGAACGTCGGGCACCGGGCCGTGCGAACCCCTCGTCGAGCCAGGTGTTGTACTGCTCGGCCAAACCAAGACTGAAGAACACGGCAAGCCAGCCGTCGGCGATCTCCGCGGTCTGCGCGACGTTTCGTGGCCCCTCCGCACCAAGCCAGATCGGAATATCGGCCCGCAGCGGATGGGTAATCGATTTAAGTGGCTTGCCGAGTCCGGTGGAGCCGGGTAACTCGGCCGGATACGGCAGCGGGTAGTGCTCACCATCGTTGGTGACCCGCTCCGAGCGGGCCAGAACATCCCGCACCACCTGCACATATTCGCGGGTCCGCGCCAGCGGCTTACCGAATGGCTGGCCGTACCACCCCTCGACGACCTGCGGCCCGGACACACCGAGTCCAATGATGTGCCGCCCACCCGAGAGATGGTCGAGGGTCAGAGCCGCCATCGCGAGCGATGTCGGAGGCCGCGCCGAGAGCTGCGCGACGGCCGTGCCGAGTCGGACTCGCTGCGTTGCGGCGCCCCACCACGACAGCGGCGTGTACGCGTCCGAACCCCACGACTCCGCGGTGAACACCGCATCGAATCCCGAATCTTCCGCTGCGGCAACCAATTCCGGAGCATTGGGGATAGGACCCGCGCCCCAATAGCCGAGTTGAAGTGCGAACCGCATGAGGTATCCGTTTCGTCGCGCCTACTTGCTTCTTGCACGTAATACTAGAACGTGTTCTAGTAGGAAGAGTGACCACCACCACTGTTCCCAGCGGTGCCACCAGTCCGGTGGCACACGTACCCGAGCCATCGACGGAGATTCTCAGCGCGCCGCTGACCAACTCCTTCGACTACACGCGCTCCCTTGGCCCCGTCCTCAGCCAATTCGCCCTAGGTCTGCGCGACGGCCGCATCGTCGGATCGAAGAATTCCGACGGCACCGTCTCGGTACCGCCGGTCGAATTCGACCCGACGACCGGCGCCCAGACCAGCGAGCTGGTCGACGTCGCCACCGTCGGCACCGTGACCACCTGGTCATGGCAGACCACTCCCGCACCAGCACAGCCACTCAACAAACCGTTTGCCTGGGCACTGATCAAACTCGACGGCGCGGACACCGCGATGTTGCACGTCGTCGATGTCGACTCCCCCGACGACATCCACACCGGTCTACGGGTGCACGCTGTCTTCGCCGGGGCCCGGACCGGTCGCATCGACGACATCGCTTGCTTCGTCCCGGGCGAGACTGGCGAGCCAGCCGCGCCAAATACGGTCGATGCCCCCGACGGCGAACAAGTCGTGATCGTCACGCCAATCACAACCTCCAACACGCACTCGGCCAGCCCCGCCGAATCGGAATTCCTTCGGGGCATCAAGGTCGGCAAGCTGATCGGCAATCGGATGGCATCCGGAGTCGACGAGGGCCGCGTGTACTTCCCGCCGCGTGACGTGAGCCCGGCCGATGGCGCGCCACCCGCGGAGATGGTCGAACTGCCGCATACCGGCATCGTGACCACTTTCTGCATCGTCAACGTTCCGTTCCAGGGGCAGAAGATCAAACCGCCATACGTGGCGGCGTATGTGTTGCTCGACGGGACCGATATCCCGTTCCTGCACCTGATACTCGACTGCGCTGCCGAAGACGTTCGGATGGGAATGCGAGTCGAAGCGGTGTGGCTGCCCGAAGCCGAGTGGGAATACTCGCTGGGCAATGTGAGCCATTTCCGCCCGACCGGCGAAGCAGACGCCGACTACGAGACGTACAAGGAATACGTGTGATGACCCTTCCACGCATCGCGATCGTGGGCTTCGCGCATAGCCCCAACGTCACCGCAACGCATGGCACCACCAACGGTGTCGAAATGCTCATTCCCTGCTTCGACAAGCTTTACGCCGAGCTCGGCATCAGCCGGACCGATATCGGCTTCTGGTGCAGTGGGTCGTCGGATTATCTTGCCGGGCGGGCCTTTTCCTTCATTTCAGCGATCGACTCGATCGGCGCTATGCCGCCGATCAACGAATCACATGTGGAGATGGATGGCGCTTGGGCGCTCTATGAGGCATTCGTCAAGATCGCTACCGGTGAGGTGGACCTGGCGCTTGCCTACGGTTTCGGCAAATCCAGTGCGGGAGACGCCGATCTGACCCTCGCTCTGCAGACCGACCCGTACAACGTTGCGCCACTATGGCCGGGTGCCAGCGCGCTCGGCGCGCTACAGGCTCGTGCCGGCATCGACGCCGGCGTGTGGACCGAGGCCGACATGGCGGCGGTCGGCGCACGGACCTTCGGCGGAGACCCCGGCGAACTCCTTGCCACCGAGTACGTCGCAAACCCGTTGCGCCGCCACGACATTGCGCCCTATACCGACGCCGGCGCCGCCGTAATCATCGCCAGCGAGGGCCGCGCCCGCGAACTGGTCGCCAACCCCGCATTCGTCACCGGATGGGATCACCGGATCGATAGTCCCAACTTCGGAGCCCGCGATCTGACCGTGTCGCCGTCGACGAAACTGGCCGGCGACACCGCCTTCGGCGATCGCAGTCGGGCGGTCGACGTCGCGGAGATACATGCGTCGTTCTCACATCAGGAACTCATCGTGCGCAATGCGCTGGCATTGCCAGAGTCGGTGCGTATCAACCCATCTGGCGGCTCGCTGGCCGGGAACTCGCTGTTCTCAGCCGGGCTGCAGCGCATCGGATACGCGGCGCACGAAATCCTCACCGGCAATGCCGGTACCGCGGTGGCGCACGCATCGGGCGGACCGCTGTTGCAGCAGAACATGATTGTCACGATGGCGGGAGACGAAGCCTGATGGGATACAAGAATCGCGCTGCCGTCCTCGGCACCGGGCAGACGAAATACGTCGCCAAACGGCATGATGTGACCATGGCCGGCATGGTCCGCGAGGCCATCGACGCCGCACTGATCGACGCTAAGGTGTCGATGGACGAGATTGACGCCGTAGTGATCGGTAAAGCCCCAGATCTATTCGAGGGCACCATGATCCCCGAGTTCGCCATGGCGGAGGCGGTCGGCGCGGTCGGTAAGCGGCTGATCCGAGTGCATACCGCCGGCTCGGTTGGCGGGTCTACCGCCAACGTCGGGGCATCGTTGGTCTTCGGCGGCATCCACAAACGAGTTCTCGCCGTCGCCTGGGAGAAACAGTCCGAGTCAAATGCCATGTGGGCGTTGTCACTTCCCGTTCCGTTCACCAAGCCGGTCGGTGCTGGCGCGGGCGGATTCTTCGCACCGCATGTCCGCTCGTATATCCGACGTTCGGGTGCACCCGAGCATATCGGTGCGATGGTCGCGGCGAAGGACCGGCGCAACGGTGCGCTGAATCCGTTGGCACATCTGCACCAGCCCGACCAGAGCGTCGAGAAGATCATGGCATCGCAAATGCTTTGGGACCCAATACGTTACGACGAGACCTGCCCGTCGTCGGACGGTGCGTGCGCGGTAGTCATCGGCGACGAACAGGTCGCCGACGCGGCGGTCGCGGCCGGCGATCCAGTCGCTTGGATCCATGCCACGGCAATGCGTACCGAGCCGCTCAACTTCGCTCACCGCAACATGGTGAGTCCGCAAGCCGGCCGCGACGCCGCGGCTGCGTTGTGGAAGGCCGGCGGGATTACCAACCCGGTCGAGGAAATCGACGTCGCCGAGATCTACGTACCATTCTCCTGGTTCGAGCCGATGTGGCTCGAAAACCTCGGTTTCGCACCGGAAAACGAGGGATGGAAACTTACCGAAGCCGGTGAAACCGAGATCGGCGGCCGTATTCCACTCAATGCTTCCGGCGGCGTCCTGTCGTCGAATCCCATTGGCGCATCAGGCATGATCCGCTTCGCCGAGGCCGCGATCCAAGTAATGGGCAAGGGCGGCGATCACCAGGTGCCCGACGCCCGCAAGGCACTCGGTCACGCGTATGGCGGTGGGTCGCAATACTATTCGATGTGGCTGGTTGGCGCGGACAAGCCAACGCTGTAACACTTCTGGATGCCCCCAGGACTCGAAGAAGCCCCCGTTGCGACGGGGGCTTCTTCGAGTTTCCGGGGATTGCGCTAGCTCGACTTCCGCGGCTCTGGCAACGCGCACGCCGCACCGTCGGACATACCGGTCGGTCGTACACCCAGTCCTTGGTTGTGGCGAGCCCGCTGGTTCTCCCATGCGATGGTCGCGGCGAGCTCGGCAACCTGGCTTTTGGTGAACTGCTGCAACAACTTTTCGCGAATAGGCTCGATGTCGATGGCCGGCGTGACCGTCATCGCCTCGGCGAAGGAGATCACGAGTATTTCCTGTTCGGTGTAAGCGTCACTGTCGGCATATACCGGTAGGTCGCGCAGTTGCTGTTCGGTGATACCCGAGGTACGCGCGAGCGCTGATCCGATGTCGAGACAGAATTCGCAGTTGATCAGGCCCGCGGTCTTGAGTTCGGCGAGTTCCTTGAGTCGAGGATCGAGGCGATTGCTGAACATGATCGCCACTTCGTAGAACATGGTGGACAACAGCAAGAGTGGGCGTCGGATCAGCCAGCCATAGAGATCGACGCGATTCCGCTTGGCTTGCGAGAAGACCTTGAGATAGGCCGTTAAACGATGCAGTGCCCGCATGAGTGCTCCTTCGTCGAAAACGGGTCGGGGCCTGCTGGTTACGCTACGCGCTTGAGCGGTGCGAATGGGGCGACGTTCCTCACGTCTTGGCCGAAACCTGCGTCGTTAGGGTGCCGAAGGGGATTACTCCCCCGCACGAGGTCAGGGCGCAGAGTTCAGTCGACTCAACTCTGCGGCGTGAGCCTGACTGAGGGAAGCCCCCCGCACGACATCAGCCCGCAGATACCAGCAACGTCACAACGTATCCAACTGCGCTTGCAGCCGCTCGACCGTTGTCCGCGCCGAGGCCTTCTCCCGATCTGCCTGTGTCCGTTGCTTTTTCGCGGCATCCTCGGACCGCTTCGCTAGCTGCAGTTCCGATTCGGCCTCCGACAATTGACTGCGCAATTCATCGATATGCTCTTCACACTCGACTCGACGTTGCGTCACTTCGTCGAGCGCTTCTTCCGCCTGCTCGACGTCGCTCTCCGCATCGTCGAGTGTTGTTTGCGCGTCCGCCAACGCTTTTCGGAGCGAAGCACGCAACTCGTCGACGTCGGGTTTGGCCTTCTTCTTCGATGCCCCGCCCTCGATGACGCGCAGCCCGGCCCGTCCGAAGACTTCTTCCCCGCCACTGCCGAACCCAGCATGGTGGACCGCGGTGATGACGCGGCCGCGTCGCAACTGCTCGCCGAAATCCGGGTCAGCCATCGCCGCGCCAAGGGTCTGCCCGACTTCGCGAGAAGCGTTCTCGCTCAAGACTTGTCCTCGGCCGGCTGCCAGCGAGACCGTCCGCTTGATCAAACCTCGAATCACCTGTTGCCGTTGCTTATCCAACGCGCGCAACTGATCCGCCGACAACGCGTGCTGCGCTTCGCGTAGTGCGTCACCGACTTCGAGCAGTCCCGCCACGTCGTCAACCGACTCGCGCGCCAGAACATTCACGGCCCAGCCGACCAGAGTCGGCTTGCGCAGCAGCCCGATCTCACGAGCTAGCTCGCGATCACCGTCGGCCTTAGCCTGTGCGACACGTTCCTTGCGGACCGTGACAAAGTCCGCTGGGTCTAAGCCATAGAGTTCGTCGGCAACCTCGTCGATGTCCATATGTTCATGAAACCACCGACGACGGCGAATGAGCGTCCGGACCGGTCAGGCTTTGCGCACCGAGTTGATCGTCTTCTCCACTTCCCAGAACGCGCGCAGCGCGGACAATTTGCCGTCCGCGTCGGCTCGGTAGGTGAATACGCCATGCGCCTCGGAGATATGCCCGGCAATATGCGTCACGATCTTGCCGACGTAGGCAACCTCGTTGCCACAGATAATCTCGTCGTCGAAAATGAACTCGATACTCTCCGTGGTCGCGATCGACTTATCCCAGAATGCCGAGATTTCGTCCCGACCGTGATGGCCGTTCCCCTCTGGGTCGAACATCGACGGCCCCACCGGGTCTTCGACGCTGCCGTTAACGGCGAAGTTGTCCAGCCACGCCTGCTTATCGCGAGCGGCAACGGTCTCACGTGAGCGACGTCCGGCCAGTACCGCCGGATGGTTCTCGCGGTCGATATTGAGATAGGCCGGCGTCTGATCGGTTAGCTCACTTGACGCCATAGTCGACCTGCAATTCTTTGACGCCGTTGATCCAGCCGTGACGCAGCCGACGCGGCGCCTCGATCTTGGAAATGTCGGGCACCAGATCGGCCAGGGCGTTGAACATCAGGTTGATCTCCATACGGGCCAGGTTGGCGCCGACGCAGAAGTGCGCACCATTGCCGCCAAAACCAACATGCGGGTTGGGATCACGCAGGATGTTGAAGCTGTACGGGTCGTCGAAGACTTCGTCGTCGTAATTGGCCGAGCCGTAGAACATTCCGACTCGCTGGCCCTCCTTGATTGCGACGCCGCCAACTTCGGTGTCCCGCTTGGCAGTTCGTTGGAAGCAGTTCACCGGCGTCGCGAAACGGACGATCTCGTCGACCGCGGTAGCTGGCCGCTCCTTCTTGAACAACTCCCACTGGTCGGGGTTATCCAGGAACGCATTCATGCCGAGACTGATCGCGTTACGCGTGGTCTCATTTCCGGCCACGGTCAGCAGAATGAAAAAGTAGCCGAACTCGATCTCGTCGAGACTCTGTCCGTCGATGTCGGCGTTCACCAACGCGGTGACAATATCTTCAGCCGGGTTCTTGCGACGTTGTTCGGCCATGTTGTAGCCGTAGCCCAGAATCTCCGCCGACGCCATTTGCGGGTCCTCGGTGAACTCCGGATCATCGGCGTTCATCATCGAATTCGACCAGTCGAACAACTTGGTGCGATCGGATTCGGGCACGCCGAGCAAATCGGCGATGGCGAGCAACGGTAGATCGACCGAGACCTGATGGACAAAGTCGCCCTTACCGGTCGCCGCGGCGTCGCTGACGATCTTGCGGGCGGCGTCGTCGAGCTTCTCTTCGAGACCATGCACGGCCCGGGGCGTGAACGCCTTCGACACGAGCTTGCGCAGACGGGTGTGCTCCGGCGGATCGTGGTTGATGAGCAGCGCCTTGGTGATATCGATCTGTTCCGAGGTCATGTCATCCTCGAAACGCATGATGACGCCGTTGGTGTTGGTCGCCCAGTCGTCGTTGTTCTTGGAGATCTCTTTGATATGTGCGTGTTTGGAGATCACCCAGTAGCCGCCATCGTGGAAACCACCACCCTTACCGGGGGCCTGTGCGTTCCACCAGACCGGCGCGGTCTTGCGGAGCTCAGCGAACTCCTTCACCGGAATGCCCTCCACGAGCAGGTCGGGGCTGGTGAAATCCCAGCCCTCCTGCTGCATGAACGAACCATCGACCGGGGCGTCTTGAGCCTGGGTCACGTGATCACCTCGTTCTCGAATCCGACGTTCTCGCGCCCAAGGAGCGCGCGAGAACTTGTTCTAACTTTGTTGTACATCAGAGTGCCACACGGGATGGACATGAACAATAACCTGTTCTAGTTTTGATGGGAGAGTGCTTCGATCCGGAAGTACTAGACGTGGAAAGAAGAACTCATGGGTGTGCCGGTAATCGTCGAAGCAGCGCGAACCCCAATCGGGAAACGTGCCGGATGGCTGTCGGGGTTGCACGCGGCGGAAATACTCGGCGCCGCACAGCAAGGAGTCATCGAGCGCGCCGGGATCGACCCCGAGTTGGTCGAGCAGGTCATCGGCGGCTGCGTGATGCAGGTAGGAGCTCAAAGCAACAACATCACCCGGACCGCGTGGCTGCACGCGGGACTCCCCTGGCAGACCGGCGCCACCACGATCGACTGCCAGTGCGGTTCGGCCCAACAGGCGAATCATCTGATCGCCGGACTTATCGCCACCGACACCATCGATGTTGGCATCGCCTGTGGAATCGAATCCATGACTCAGGTGCCACTGGGCGCCAACGTCGTTGAGGGAGCTGGTGCACGTCGTCCGGAATCCTGGGATATCGACATGCCCAATCAGTTCGAGGCAGCTGAGCGAATTGCCAAGCGGCGCGGGATAACTCGCGCCGACGTCGACGCACTGGGCGAACGTAGCCAGCGGCTGGCAAAGCAGGCGTGGGACGAAGGCCGATACGACCGCGAAGTCCTCACCGTCAAAGCCCCGGAGCGCCTCAAAGACGGCACCCTGACCGGCGAAATCCTCGAGGTCACCAAAGACCAGGGGCTGCGCGAGACGACACTGGAATCCCTTGCGGCACTTAAGCCGGTCCTCGACGGCGGCATCCATACCGCCGGTACCTCATCGCAAATCTCCGACGGCGCCGCAGCCGTCCTGATCATGGATGAGGCGAAGGCGAAGGCACTCGGCCTCACACCGCGGGCACGTATCAAGGCACAGGCCCTCGTCGGCGCCGAGCCGCACTATCATCTCGACGGTCCGGTGCAAGCAACCGAGCGGGTGCTCTCGCGAGCAGGTATGAGTATCAACGACATTGACCGGTTCGAGGTCAACGAGGCGTTCGCGTCGGTCCTGCTCAGTTGGGCGAGTGTGCACAACCCGGACATGGACAAGGTCAACGTCAACGGCGGCGCAATCGCCCTCGGACATCCGGTGGGCAGCACCGGATCTCGTTTGATCACCACCGCTTTGCACGAGTTAGAACGCAGCGACTCGTCGACCGCGCTCATCACCATGTGCGCGGGCGGAGCATTGTCGACGGGCACCATCCTCGAACGCATCTAGGCAATGGATCCCAACTCACGGCCCGATCAGCTCGACTCCCCAGCGGTCGCAACCCTCATCCGCTGGGGATCACGGCTGAACACCAAGGTGTACAAGGCTTCTCGCGGTCGCATCGGCGGCAAGTGGCGAGTGGGCGCAGCGCTGCGGAAGCCGGCGCCGGTTTGCCTGCTCACCACCCGCGGCCGCAAGAGCGGCAAAGAGCGGACCGTACCCCTCCTGTTCCTGCGGGACGGCAGCCGCTTCGTCGTGGTCGCATCACAGGGTGGCCTCGCGGCCAATCCCGCGTGGTACCTGAATCTTTCCGCCGATCCGCAGGTGCATATCCAAGTCGGCACCCAACATCACGACCTCGTCGCACGCACCGCATCCGACGCCGAGCGAGATGAGTTGTGGCCCAAGCTAACCGAGGTCTACTCCGACTTCGATACCTATGCGGCCTGGACTGAGCGGACCATCCCCGTGGTGATCTGCGAGTAGCCTCGCTACGTCCCTATCTCCCGGATCGCCGCCCCGACCCAGCGGTCCAGGAATCGCCGCAAGTCCTCGGCCGGCCGCTCCCGGGCACGGTCCACGATGAGCGACTGCAATGCGCGCAACAGAATTTCGATGACATCGTCGACGTCTTGATCGGCGAAACCCCTTGCGGCCCAATCGACATCCATCTGCATGACAACTGACCGCGCGAATCCGTACGCGACGTCGGAGGTCAACTCGCCGAGTCGACTCATGTTGAGATGATCGACGTCGAGGACCAGGCCGACGTACGATTCCGCGGTCAGTTCATCGAGGACCACCAATAATCCGTCCACCACCGCGACGTCGGGTTCGGTGATGCCAGCCAGTTTGACACTCACCCGGCCAAGCAAGTCGCCAACGGCATCCATCGCGGTTGCCTGCAGCAGCTCTTCGGTGCCCTTGAAGTAGCGGTACACCGTTGGCCGAGTCACCTGCAATTCGCGCGCGACGTCGGCGAGGCTGGTCGACTTTCCGTTTCGATCAATGCATGCGCGGGTGGCGGCCAGAATACGAGCCACTGCCTCATCGTCGTTAATAGGGACATCCCCACCCCAGCCGTGCGTTCGCATGGCTGGTGATCCTACCGTCCACCCGAGCGTGCGGTGCTCAGTGTCGGCCAGACGTCATAGACCGCCTCACCAGGGCGGCTCCGGTGGCGCAAAATTCGTCCCCCTCAAGTTGGTCCGAGGGCAATATGCCCTTCGATGCCACTCAGGGGGACGATATTTCCTGCCCGCGGCAGAACTTGGATGGGCTGCGGCTAGCGAAACTCGTCACCCGCAACGCCAGACAATACATATGAAAGTAATATGTATAGTGTAGTGATGCAGCCCACATCTGAAGTAGACCGCACAGCCGTCAACAGCACTAACCGGTTTGGCGCGGGATTCGATTTCACCGACCCCGATGTCGTCGTCCGAGGCATACCGCACGCGCAGTTCGCGGAATTACGTTCGACGATGCCCGTCTGGTGGAATGCACAGCCGACCGAGGGAAATATCTTCTCCGACGACGGCTATTGGACGATCACCAAACATGCCCACATCCGCGAGATATCGAAGAACAACCAGGCTTGGTCGACGTATCAGAAAGGCGCTGTGATGCGCCTCCCCGACGGCATCACCGCCGAACAACTCGACCTCACTCGCGCGCTATTGATCAACCACGATCCGCCGGATCACACTCGTCTGCGCAAGATCATCTCGCGACTGTTCACACCGCGCGCCATCAGCTCGTTGACCGACGGATTACGGGCATCGGCACAGCGCATCGCCGAGGCAGCGGCCGCCAACACCGACGGCGACTTTGTCGCGGACGTCGCGATTCACCTTCCGCTGCAAGCGATCCTCGATCTCGTCGGATTCCCGACCGAGGACCACGCCCACATCTTCGAACTCGCCAACGCGATGATCAACACCCATGACCAAACGCCCGACCTCACGCCGGAGATGGCCAACGCCGAACTCCTCGGCTACGCCTATGGCCTCGCCGAGGAACGTCGCAAGTCTCCCGCCGATGACATCCTCACCACACTGGTCCAGGCCGACGTCGACGGCGAAGCACTCAACGAAGCTGAATTCGGCTTCTTCATAGTGCTTTTGGTGATCGCCGGCAACGAGACCACGCGGAACGCGATCACACACGGCATGAACGCCTTTTTGGAGAACCCCGAGCAGTGGGAGCTATATAAGGCGAGTCGCCCCGCAACCACCGTCGACGAGATCATCCGCTGGGCGACTCCGGTGCTCTGCTTCCAGCGCACTGCTCTGCACGACACCGAGGTTGGGGGCGTCCAGATCGCCGCCGGCGAGCGAGCCGGCCTGTTCTATAGCTCGGCGAACTTCGACGAGGAGGTCTTCGACGACCCGTTTACCTTCGACATTCTTCGAGATCCCAACCCGCACTTGAGCTTCGGTGGAAGCGGAGCACATTTCTGCATCGGCGCGAACCTAGCCCGGCTTGAGGTCGGGCTGATGTTCGACGCCATTGCCGACACACTCCCCGATATCTCAAAGGTCGCCGACCCACAGCGCCTTCGAGCCGGATGGCTCAACGGCGTCAAGGAATTCGACGTCCGGTACCGCTGACGTCAGGCGCGCAACGCGGGGCCGAGAACACGGAACCAACTGTCTCGCAGTTCGGCATAGAACAAGGCCCACGTATGTGCGCCGCCGGGGAACCGGGCGTGAAAGTGCGCGACGCCCGCTTGATCGAGAGCCGCCGACGTCTTGCGCGTGCACCAATCGGTGAATGCCTCCACCTGGGCCGGCCCGAGAAGTAGCGCTGCGGTATGCGGCCCGGCGTTGTCAACCACCCCGGGGGCGCCCGTCGCGGAACCGAGGTAGATCGCCTTGCCGCGCAGCCGCTCGGGGTTGGCCGCCACGTCGTGGTTTACCCAATCCGATGGCGTGAACATATTCAGTGGATTCGCGCCGCCGGATAGCACCGACGCAGCTAATCCGGCTGCGGCCACCGGGTTGGAGATGTTGGGACAGCCGCTGTACGACGCCGCCGCCCGGTACAACGAGCCGCCGTGCGCTGCGACGTCGAGTGCGGTACCGCCGGTCAGCGACAAGCCGGCAATAGCATTGCGTCCGTTGGCCTTTAGAACCTTGTTGATCGCCGTGGGCAGCTCGTGGATCAGGTAGGTCTGCCACTTGTTCACCCCGCGTACCGGATCCGGCGAACGCCAATCGGTCGACATCGAATATGCCCCTCCTAGGGGAGAGACGACATTGACATTCTTGTCGGCAAAGAAGCGTTGATACGAGGTGAAGTTCTGCCAGCTGTCACCTTCGATCCCGCCGCCTTTTCCATTCAGCAGAACTAACGTCGGTGATCCCGGCTTCGCGCGAATCACCTGATTAGTGATCATCTTGCCCATCGACGGTGAAAATACCTGCAGCAGAGTCACTTTAGAGCTCGTCGCCTCGTGCCCGACATGGGCGACCGGTACCGGCGACTCGGGCGTGCGGCCGAGTAGTACACCGGAGACCAGTAACCCAATGGCAATCGTCACCGCACCGGCGAACCTCACGCGGCTCACAGGCATCATTCTTCCCATGAGTCACAAGGATGCCGGACTTCACAGCAACCGCACAGGGGGCGGTCCGCGATCGTTACCTAATCGAATAACTTTCGACACGCAGGCATTCGAGACGGCAAACCCTACTGTTCACCCCACCGATCGCGCTGACGTCTCCCAGTACTGAGCGCGCAGCGCCTTCTTATCGGGCTTGCCAAGCGCGGTCAGGGGCAGTGACTCCGCAAAGATCACCTGCTTGGGCGATTGCACTCCACCTTTGCGTTCTTTGACCGCGGCTTGGATCTCCGCGGTGATGCGCTCCTTGGCACCGTCGGAAGCGTCAGCGTCGGGACGGAGCACGACCACGGCCGTGACCGCCTCACCCCACTTGTCATCGGGCACGCCGATCACACCCACCTGACCGACCGAATTATGTTCTGCCACAACATCTTCTACCTCGCGTGGGAAAACATTGAAGCCACCGGTGACGATCATGTCCTTGGTGCGGTCGACGATGAACCAGAAACCGTCCTCGTCCTCCCGCGCGACGTCGCCGGTGCGCAGCCAGCCGTCGCGGAACGTCTCCGCGGTCTGCTCGGGCAAGCCGCGATATCCGCCGGCCAGCAAGGGTCCGGCGACGCACACCTCACCGGGCTCACCCTGCGCGACCGGCTCATCATCGGGTCCGAGTAATGCCGTACGCAGGAATGCCGACGGACGGCCACAACTCGATAGACGCGCCGGATCGTGGTCCCTCTTGCCGAGGTAGGTAATGACCATCGGAGCTTCGGACTGACCGTAGTACTGCGCGAAAATCGGGCCGAATCGGTCGATCGCCTCGGCTAACCGGACCGGGTTGATCGGCGACGCGCCGTAATAGACGGTCTCCAGCGAGGACAGATCACGCGTTCGCGAGTCGGGATGATCAAGCAGCGCGTAGAGCATCGACGGCACCAACATCGTCGCGGTGATCTTCTCTTCTTCGATGGTCCGCAACACTTCAGCCGGGTCGAATTTGGCGAGAACCACCATCGAACCGCCCTTCATCAGCGTGGGCACGAAGAATGCCGCACCCGCGTGCGACAGCGGGGTACACATCAAGAATCGAGGTTGCTCGGGCCACTCCCATTCGGCGAGTTGGATCTGTGTCATCGTCGACATCGCCTGGGCAGTTCCGATGACGCCCTTGGGTTTTCCGGTTGTGCCGCCGGTGTAGGTGATGGACACGACGTGGTCGGGTGCGAGGCGGGCCGCTACCAACGGGCGGGGCGCGAATTTGTCGGCCTCGGCGATGACGTCGACTCCGACGTCGGCAAGTTCTGCCGGAACCGGTCCCAACGTCAGGATCTGCTTGAGCGAGTCGACTTTGTCCAGCAGGACCTTGGCGCGCTCGACGAACATCGGCACCGGGTCGATGACAAGAGTCTCAACGCCGGCGTCGGAGAGGACGTAAGCGTGATCGTCTGCTGAGCCGAGCGGATGCAGCGCCGTGCGGCGCCAGCCCTGCGTTTGGCCGGCCCCAATGACCAGCAGTACCTCGGGTCGATTCAATGCCAACAGACCGACCGCCGTGCCGCTCCCGGCTCCCAGCGTCTCGAAGGCTTGTACATAGCGACTGATCGCTTCAGCCATCTCGCGTCCGGTCAGCTCTACGTCGCCGATCGTCAGCACATTGCGTCGGGCGTGGCGTTTGAGAGCGGCGACCATGAGGTCGCCCAAATGCGTTCCTCCGCGCAGAGCATCGAAACCGGCATCATCGGACTGCACTAGTTCACTCATGCCCTCCACACTAGGACGTGTTCTAGTTTTGCGGAAGTAGTACGACGCAGCGACCCTAAGAATCTAATAGAACCTGTTCTATTTTTGAGTTCGGAGAGTACTCACCGGTAGCAAGCCAACCCGACGCTGCTCGATTACGATCGTCGTCATGACCGATCTGGATCAGACAACATCCCGCCGCGATATCGCCGATGCCCTGCACACCGCATTAGAACGACGTCACGAAGTTCTCGACGCCATCGTCGAGGCTGAGAATCGGGACGGCGCCATCGACGCCGTCGCCGCACTGCTTGGTAAATC
Source organism: Gordonia effusa NBRC 100432 (assembly GCF_000241305.1). Taxonomy (GTDB): domain Bacteria; phylum Actinomycetota; class Actinomycetes; order Mycobacteriales; family Mycobacteriaceae; genus Gordonia; species Gordonia effusa. The sequence continues at coordinate 667 of NZ_BAEH01000012.1, read as the reverse complement.
GCGGCTCGGCGCCGAGGCCGTGTTGGGCATGTCGTTCTACCAGCTGACCAAAGATCAACGTCGACGCAACCAAGCAGAACTTGACGACCTCAACTCCGAACTGACCTTCACCCTCACCGAACGACCCGCGGCCAGCGGTGACACCCTGCAGTTGCGGCCGTTTGCCGCCGATGTCGACGCCGACCTCTTTGCCGCGCGCACCGATGATCAGGGAGTCGCCGGCGACGGCTCGGGATCACCTGCCGGAAACGTCGACGACGAACTCGCCAAGGCCGTCCAACGTGTGGACAACGAAGAAGCTATCTGGCTCGTAGCGCTGGAAGGCAGTGAGAAAGTCGGCTTTGTGTTCGGCGAGTTGACGTCGGGCGAAGTGGACGTTCGCATCTGGGTCCATCCCGATCACCGCAAGAAGGGTTATGGCACAGCCTCATTGCGCAAAGCCCGGTCGGAGATGGCGGCATATTTCCCCGGCGTACCGATGGTCGTGCGGGCGCCCAGTAGTTAGGTGCGGCGGGGCCGAGTTGGGCATTCGACTCACCGGGTTTCGATACACGCGCGTCTCGCTCCGCTCGGCGAGCGCACTCAACCATCGGAGGCTACCGCTGGTCGAGTGCCCGGCGAGGCGCCAGCCGCGTCTTCCCCCGCTGGTCGAGTGCCCGGCGAGGCG
>NZ_BAEH01000013.1 GCF_000241305.1 Gordonia effusa NBRC 100432 | reverse complement strand
ATTATCGCGGTGGCCGTGTACCGGTTGTCGCTGTTCTCCGCGTTGACGCTCACCACCAGCAGGGTCGCACTAACGATTCCGTCGCTCGCTTTGCTCGCCCTCCTCATCGTGCCTTTTGGGCTGGGCGTGGTGCCGTCGTTCATCATGCTCGCGTTCTTCGCTGCCATGCCGGTGATCGGCAACGCGATCGTCGGATTGCGATCGGTGCCCGCATCGACTATCGAGTCGGCACGCGGAATCGGCTTGTCGCGCTGGCGAATACTCTTCTCGGTTGAACTGCCGATCGCGTGGCCGGTGATTCTCACCGGTATCCGGGTTTCCACGCAGATGATCGTGGGTGTCGCCGCGATCGTCGCCTACGTACTCGGGCCGGGCTTGGGATCGTTGATTTTCAACGGACTTTCACGGCTCGGCGGCGCCAACGCTCTCGAAATGGCGCTTACCGGAACAATTCTCATCGTCATCGTCGCGCTGGTCTTCGACGGCCTGCTCGTACTGCTCGGTCGCTTCACGATCTCTAAAGGACTCTCATGACCAACTCCGTCAACGTCTCCAAACCGACCGGGGAACGCACGGTCACCGGAGCTTCCATCCGTCTCGACGGCGTCGTCAAGAAGTACCGCGGGCAAGACAAGCCTGCCGTCGAACGCCTCGATCTGCACATCGACGCCGGCGATATCGTCGCCTTCGTCGGACCGTCGGGTTGCGGCAAAACCACCACACTCAAGATGATCAATCGGCTCATCGAACCCAGCGCGGGACGGATCTTCATCGGCGACCGAGATGTCACCGGCGAAAATCCCGACAAGCTAAGGCAATCAATCGGCTATGTCATTCAGTCCGGCGGTCTTTTCCCACACTGGACAGTAGCCAAGAACGTCGGTGCGATCCCGCGCGTTTTGGGCTGGGATAAGCAGCGAATCGCAGAGCGCACCGAGTATCTCCTCGACCTCGTCGGTCTCGACCCGAAGGAATTCGCCAACCGGCTACCGAAAGACATGTCCGGTGGTCAGCAGCAGCGCGTCGGCGTCGCTCGAGCGCTCGCAGCCGATCCCCCGGTGTTGCTGATGGATGAGCCATTCGGCGCGGTTGACCCGATCACTCGAGTTCGATTACAGGACAGCCTCATCGCCATTCAGCACGAACTTGGCAAAACCATCGTGATCGTCACCCACGACTTCGAAGAAGCGACCAAACTCGGCGACAAGGTGCTGATCCTCTCCGAGGGTGGACATGTCGAGCAGTACGCGTCTCCGGAAGAAATCCTCGCCAACCCCGCTACCGAATTCGTCGAAGAATTCGTCGGTTCCGGCGCGACACTCGCCCATCTCTCGTTGTCGCGGGTGCGTGATGTCGAGCATGACACGATTACTACCGCACAGGTCGGCGAAGACTCCGCGGAGGTCGTCGCCCGCGCGCGTTCGGCCGGCCACAAATGGATTGTGGTAGTTGACAATCTGGGCCGGCCACGCGCCTGGCCGACGCTCGAGGAAGCGCTGTCCAAACCGCAGATCTCGGACTACGTCGACCGGCGGCTGCCCGTGGTGGCCCGCTCATCGACGCTGAATGATGCCCTCGACGCCATGCTGGCGGCAAGTCAAGGTGGTGCATTGATCTCCGACGGCAGGGGCGCGGTTGTGGGTGCGCTAACCATCAAGTCAGTCATGGAGGTCATCCGCGGACAACTCGCCGACGTCCGCGATGACGAAAAAGACTCCTACGTCGAGCATTCCGAAGGAACCTCCACCGGAGAACTTCCGGTTATCGTGCTCGCAGACGAGACGGATCAGCCCTGATGAGTAGACTCCGCCGATTGCCGATAGATGTGTGGTTCGAGCCGCTCATCATCATCGCGCTGGGTGTCGGCTACGTAATCTGGTACCAGTCAACGACTTTCACCGATACTGAACAGGCATCACTGGCCTGGTCGACCCTCCAGACCACCATCTGGTCTCATATCAAGTTGACCCTCGTCGCCACGGTCATCGTGGTGGTGATCGCGATCCCACTGGGGATAGCGCTCACTCGCCCATCGCTGAAGTGGCTTAATCCGATAGCCGTGAACGTCGCCAACATCGGTCAGGCCGCTCCGGCCGTGGGCTTGCTGGTGCTATTCACCTTCTGGTTGGGAACCGGGTTCAACACGGCAGTCATCGGCTTGGTGGTCTATGCGATTCTGCCGATTCTGCAGAACACCATCGTGGGTTTGAATCAGGTGGACCAACGTGTCATCGAGGCATCTCGAGGTATTGGCTACTCGGGGGCGAGAACTCTTGTGCAGGTGGAACTTCCGTTAGCGGTGCCGGTGATTCTCAATGGCGTTCGTACCGCGTTGGTTATCTTGGTCGGCACCGCGACACTGAGCACCTTCATCGGTGCGACGAGCCTCGGGACGTTGATCACCACCGGCGTCACGCTGTTCCTCCCGAAACTGCTCATCTCCGGCGCGATCTTGGTGGGCCTACTGGCCTTGACGATCGATTGGCTCGGCCGACTGGTCGAGCTCGCCGCTACTCCGCGAGGTCTCGTATGAAGCGATTAATGACACTCGCCGTCGCGCTAATCGGGGTTCTCGCCGCGACGGCAGGTTGCGGTCTGGTGAGTTCGTCTGGCACCTTCCACAGCGCGCAACTGCCCGACGGTTCCAAGCCGCTCGATGGCGCAAAACTCGTCGTGACGTCCAAAAGCTTCACCGAGGGCGTACTTCTTGGAAAGATCACGGCGACTTACCTTTCGGCGGCCGGAGCCGACATTTCCGACCTGACCGGAGCGCCGGGTTCGGCGTCGTCGCGCCAAGCCCAACTCAATGGTGACGCCGACATCCTGTGGGAGTACACCGGCACCGGATGGGTGAACTACCACAATCAAACCGACACGATCGCAGATCCGCAGGTGTTGTGGCAGCGGGTCCATGACATCGAGAAGAACGACTACGACCTCGAGTGGATGGCACCTGCGAACTTCAACGACACTTACGCATTCGCGGCGGCGTCGGGAACCGCGAAACGTCTGGGCGTGACGTCACTGTCGGAAGTCGCGAAACTACCGGTGGGCGATCGTACCTTCTGCGTCGACGACGAATTCTTTTCGCGCTCAGACGGATTCCTGCCGATGCTGGAGAAGTACGGCATTCCCTACGGCAAGCCGAACGGAGTGCCCCAGGCCAACGTGACCCGGATGGATGCGGGTGTCGTCTATACCTCGACGGCAAAGAGTGCACCGTGCAACTTCGGCATGGTGTACACCACCGACGGTCGAATCAAGAATCTGGACTTGACTGTCCTCACCGACGATAAGAAGTACTTCCTCCCCTACAGTGGCACGGCAGTGGTTCGGGGCGAGATCATCCGGAAGTACCCGCAACTGCGTGAACTGCTCGGCAACATCTCGTCAAGGTTGACCGACGATCTCATGCAGGAGCTCAATGGTCGCGTCGATATCAAGGGTGAGGATCCCTCCGACGTCGCGTACGAGTGGTTAGTCAGTGTGGGACTGGTGAAGTAGCGAACCGTCAATCCCCTCGAATGTGGAGAATCCCCCGCCGCGGCGGGGGATTCTCTTGATTCGGGGGGGGGGATTGAAGCGTGATCTATGCCGCGTATACCGGGAGGCGGGCCGATTCCTCGATACCGGAGTAGTGTCCGGCGTCGCCCTGCAACACCTGACTCGATGTCCCGTTGACGTCAACCGGAACGTCGCCGGCCAGCGTTATCCGATGTAGCTCGCGCTTCTGGTTACCGAAGTCGGCAATACCGTAGTGCTGGGTTGCCCGGTTGTCCCAGATGGCTACGTCGCCCAGGCGCCAGTTCCAGCGGAAAGTGTTTTCCAACTTGACGATTCGTGCCTGCAAGAGCTGATAGAGGTCGTTGAACTCTGACGTCTTCAATCCGCGGAATTCCTTGGCGAAATGTCCAAGCAAAAGCGAACGTTCGCCGGTCTCCGGGTGCACGCGAACAACAGGATGCAAGGTCTGGTACTCGGTGTTGGTGAACTCCTCGTAGTGCTGCGCCTTGCGCGAAACGTCGACGCCGCCCGACGGCTCTTTGAGTCCTACATAGTCATAGAGGTTGCTGTGTGTGGCCCACAACTCTTCGGCCAAGGCGCGCAATGGCTTTGGCAGCTGTTCGTACGCCGCGACCGTCGACGCCCAGGTCGTCGCACCGCCGTAGGCCGGCAACTCGATGGCCCGCAGAATCGATGCCTTCGGGATGCGATCGACAAAGGTGACGTCGGTGTGCCAGCTATTGGCCGCACCTTCGATCGTGAGCAGCTGACTCCCCCGCGAAGTCACCGTCGGATGCGGTGCGGTCTGCTCACCAAGAAGCCCGGCGAACGCGTACTGCTCGTCGTCATCGAGGTGATGCTGCCCCTCGAAGACCACAACCTTGTTGGACGCCAGCGCGACTCGGATCGCTTCGACCTGTTCAGGAGCCAGCTCGCCGCCGAGGCGCACCCCCTCGATCCGGGCTCCGATATTCTCGCCCAACTTCGTGACGGTTACACCGCCGTCGGCATAGGTCTGCTGAACGCGCGGCTCAAGATCCGCGCGTCGCTCGATTTGTGCAAGTGTCATCTCACCAATCCTCCTGTTGTTTCACTACTTTTCGGATATCCTCGTCCCCTTCGTGAGTGCTCACGAGGGTTAGGTTCACGCCGTATCAAACGGGAAGCACTAGTCGGCTTGATTCTCGGCCGCTTCGTCGATCTCGCGACGGATACCGGCCGGCACCCGGATCGGCCCCGGGCGATAGCTAACGGAGCGCAGCGTCGAGCCGAATCGGAAGACTCCCCGTCGCGCGCGTAAGTCCGCGTCGACCGGCCCGCGTGCGTCGATCCCCACGCTGATACCGGTCCAGGGAGCCATCCCGACCAACTGAAACTGATTCCGAAGCGTTGCGATTTCGGTGATCTCGGTGTTGTGAGCCGCTTCGAGAGTGAATGACCATCGAACCGATTCATTCGCCGCCGCCCGCAACACTATGGAGGTCGTCGCCACCGGAATGATTCCCGACGCCCGGCGGATACGGCCATAACTGTTGAAGACGAAGGTCACCTGCCCAGCCTCCACATAGAGTAGATAGCCGCCCTGCTGATCACCGTGCGAAACCAGGACGCCTTCATCCTTGGTGGTCCAACCTGACAGCTCCACCTCAATGTCGAAGTCCCGGTAGGCAATCAGCTTCGATGATCGGTATCGCTCCAATGTCGGAGTGCCCGCGAGCAGTCGGACCGGTTCGGAGTAGCGCTGTTCGTCGGGCCGCCGCCGCGTCTGTGCTTCGGGCGAGTCAAATAGTGGGAAGACCGTGTTATGCCATGCGGCGTCATCCCAGGCCTTGGCGAGCTGCGCGACCACCTCGGGATGTTGTGCAGCAACGTTATTCGTCTCGGCGGGATCAACACGCACGTCATACAGTTCCCAGGCGGGGTCATCGACACGTGCCGGATCGGTATGCAGCGACAACAGCTTCCACCCATCACGGTAGAACCCGCGATGGCCACCGAACTCCGCGTACTGTTCGGTGTGCGGTGATCGCGAATCTGGACTGCGCAAGACTTCGGCGATGCTAACACCATCTCGTTCCTTGGCAGGTTGTCCGTATCGTGTTGCAGGCGTGGGGATTCCGGCAAGGTCCAGCAGGGTCGGCGCGAGATCGGTCACATAGGAGAACTGTCGGCGCACACCTTTGTCGCCGGCGGCCAGTGCCAGTCCTTTCGGCCAGGACAAAACGAAGGGGACGCGCACTCCACCGGCAAATGTCTGGCCCTTGTAAAAGCGGAAAGGCGTATTCGATGCCTGTCCCCAACCACGCGGATAATGCACCCCCAGCGCCGACGAACCGATCAGCGCCTCGTCGTGCGGAACATCACGTTCCCAGTCCGGTGGCACCGGTCCGTGGACGAATTGGCTGAAATACGAACGTGTTCCGACCGGGCCGCCCTCCGCCGTGCCGCCATTGTCGGAGGTGAACACGATGATCGTGTTGTCGAGTTCACCGAGTTCGGTCAGGGTCTCGACGACGCGGCCGACGCTCTGATCGACACTGTCGACCATCGCCGCGTATACCTCTTGGTACCGCTGGAAGCGCTCGCGCTCATCCGCCGGCAAGTCATCCCACGGCGGCGCGTCATATCCCGGTTCGGTGTTACGTTCGGCGATCGGCGTGCCCTCATCGAAGAGCCCCTCGGCAATCTGGCGGACAAATCGCTTCTGCCGCACTGAATCCCAGCCTTCGGCGTAGCGCCCGCGATATTTGGCCAGATCGGATTCCTTCACCTGATGTGGTCCGTGCATGGCGATATGCGCGAAGTAGAGGAAGAACGGTTTGTCGGCGTCCTGTGCGCGTAGGGCTTTGATCTGGCTGATGGCCCGGTCGGTGATGTCGTCGGTCACGTAATAGTCATCCGGGTACTCCTCGACGTCGACGACCGAGTTGTCGGCGATCAGCTGATTCGGGTAGAAGAAGGAGTTGAGTCCTTCCAACGACCCGTAGTAGCTGTCGAATCCGCGCTGGAGCGGCCACGAATCTCGGCTGCGCCCCGCACCCATATTGGCGTCCCGGACGAGGTGCCATTTGCCGACCGCATATGTCGCGTAGCCACTCGCGCGCAGGATCTCCGGCAACGTCAGTACATCGTCGGCCAATTCCAGCCGTAGACCAGGGAAGCCGGGATCAGAATTGGCTACGCTGCCATAGCCGGCACGATGAGGATTGAGCCCGGTTAGCAGCGCTGCTCGAGCCGGCGAACATACCGGTGTGGTGTGGTAGTTGCTCAGCCGCACCCCTCGCGCGGCAAGTCCGGCGATGTTCGGAGTTTCGATTTCGGCACCAAAGGGTGAGATGTCGGAGTAGCCCATATCGTCGATAAGGATCACGACGATATTGGGCGCGCCTTCCGGAGCGCTCGGCGATGGTGGCCACCACGGAGTCGACTCTGATGTCGTCCTACCGATAGTGCCACCGAAATCCTCGTAGCCGCGGGCTGCGTGCGGCAAAGCGCCAGAGCGCTCGGTCATGGGAGACTCTCGTTTCTCAACTGGCGATGATTCGCGATCGACCTGCACTCTCGCGCCAAATCCGATGAGCGTCAACCCTTTTGATTCACCGTGCGAAATATGTTTTCCCTGGTGCGGCAATCGGGAATTCTCGGCACGGTCCAAACGTGACTCGTTTGGTCAATACGCCACCCACCACATCTAAGGAATCGCACAGTCCATGTCGCACCGCACAGTTCGCCTGCTGCTGCTCGCCGTCGTCGGAGTTATGACGGTCAGCGGCTGTCAGTCGGCGGTTTCCCAATTGGACGATACGACGACGGCGTCACTAACTCAGGGGCAATCCGCACCGCGCGGCGGTGATCTGCGGGTCGGCGTACTAGGCGATCTTTCCCCCAAGACCTTCTTACAGATCGGCTCGGACGCGCTGAACGGAAGCATCGTGTCCAATGTCTATGACACGCTAATCCGCTACGCGCGTGACGATCTGACGCCAAAGCCGTCACTCGCGAAGAGATGGACACTCGCGCCCGACGGCCTGGAGCTGTCACTTGATCTTCGCGACGACGTTCGATTCCACAATGGACGCCCCTTCGTTTCCGCCGATGTCGAACAGTCACTCAAGGCGTACCTGAGCGGACCGTGGAAGCCGCAGTTCAAACGTACCGCAGCTGCAATCACAGCGTTCGACACCGCCGATCCGCATCGCGTGGTTCTGCACTTTGCTCACCCACTGAGTAATATCTTCGATCTGCTGGACTCGGCGCCGATCATCGATGCCCAGACGCTGCCGCAGCTGAAGGCCGGCACAACGTTCAATGGGACCGGACCATTCAAATTCGTTTCCTGGCAACCGAATTCATCGGTGCGACTGGAGCGTAATAGCCAGTATTGGGATGGTCCGCCGCCACTGGATTCGGTGACCTTCGTCGAAGCCACCGATCAACAATCCCTGTACACGCGACTACGGACCGGGCAACTCGATCTCGCCTATGGGATGACCTACCACGATCAGCAGCTGGCCACTGGCCGGTACGGATTTCGGTCGATCACGATGAAGGGTGCCGAGCAACAACAGTACGTCGGCATCGACCTCAAGAATTCGCAACTGTCAGACATCCGTCTACGTCAGGCGATAGCCTATGCCCTCGACCGTCCTCGGATAATCGGTGATGTCTTCCGCGACAACGGATATGTGGTCAATGCTCCGTGGCCGAAGTGGTCGCCAGCCTATCGAGCGGCTGACAACACTAGATATCGTCGCGACGTAGCCAGGGCGAAGGCGCTCGTCGCCGCGCACGGTTCGGTCGCCCCGATCACGTTGGACTACTCAACGCGGGGAGTCGACCGCATCATCGCCCAGATCGTTCAGTCCAATCTCAAAGATGTCGGCATCCCGGTAATCTTGCGACCGAATGATCAGACGCGACAGGCGGCGAAGCTGATCGGCGGCGAGTTCGGCGGACTCTGGTTGTTACAGCACGCTTTTGCTCAATTCACGCCCTCCACTCTGGCAGTGTCCGCGTATCCATTCAATGCCGCTAAGAACTCATCGAACTACACCGACGCCGAGTACGCCGCCGCCGCCACTACCGCGTGGAGTGTTCCCAATGGCGAATCGGATATCGCACTGTCCGCGTACCGAAAGCTGACCGAGCACTTCCTGAATGATCTATTCCTGGTGGAAATCGGTGTCGTGTTCCAACCTCTGGCCACGTCGCCGTCGGTCGGCAATGTCGATTGGGATCGTAGAAACCAATTCCATTTCGCCACAACATATCTGACCAAGAAGGGACGCCACTAACGATGATCGGCTATCTCATACGACGCGTACCGACCGCCCTGGTAGTGCTCTTCATCGCATCGCTGCTCATCTTTTCGATACTGCGTCTAATCCCCGGTGGTCCAGAGGCCGCGTTGGCCGGTTCGGATGCCAGCCCCGCGGACCTGGCCGCTATCAGGCATGACCTCGGCCTGGATCGGCCATTTTTCGTTCAGTATCTGTCGTGGCTCGGCGCGATGGTGACATTCGACTTCGGCAGAAGTTATCTGATCGGTGGCGACATCGGTGATCTCGTCAGCTTCGGCGCGGCGAACACACTGACCTTGGCTCTCTCTGGCCTCGTCGTGGCAATCGCACTGGCCCTGGCACTTTCGCTGTCGGTGGTCATCTTTGACAACCGCTTCACGAAGGTCGTGACGACCACGATCAACGCCGTGGCAATCGCGGTGCCGACCTTCGTGATCGGGACCCTGCTGATTCTGGTTTTCGGGCTGAAACTGCGTTGGCTTCCAGCTGGCGGCACGCCGCCCAACGGCATCTCCGACAGTCCGCAGATTACCGCGCAATATCTTATTCTGCCCGCACTAACGCTCGGGCTGCCGGCGGGTGCACTGCTCGCTCGCTTCCTCACCGAGACGTTGCAGACCGAGCTCCGGCAACCCTATGCGGTAACCGCGCGATCACTCGGAATTTCTCGGCGTGCCATCGTATTACGGCACGTCTTGCGTAATGCGTTGCCTCCGGCACTGACTGCGCTGGGGCTGGCGATCGGTGGTCTGTTGGGTGGTTCTATTCTCGTCGAGTCCATTTTCGGCTGGCCTGGGCTCGGGCTGCTGACCGAAGAGGGCATCTTTAACCGTGACTACCCGCTGGTCCAGGTACTGATCTTGTTGTCGGTCACGGTGTTTGTCGTGCTCCAGTTGGCGACCGACATCCTGCACGCTTGGCTCGATCCTCGAATCCGATTGGCAGGTAAGTGATGTCGGCAATTTCGCCCGAGACAGCAGCCGCGGCATCGGCCGCGCACGCAGAACCGCGCCATCGATTGCCCGACGGCTCGGTCGGCATCGAGCCCGGCTTGCTGCCCGAGACACAACCCGATCTTGTCGAGCGGCGGTCGACGACGCCGATATGGCGGGGCTTGGTCACTGGCACCGGTCTGGCCGGAGCGCTCTTGGTCGCCACGGTGGTACTACTGGGGGTGCTCGGCCCCTTGTTCACCAGCTATGCGCCCGATCAGCAGATCGACGGCGCATACTTGTTGGGCCCCAGCACATCTCACTGGTTTGGCACCGACGACCTCAACCGCGACCTCCTTACCCGCATCCTGTACGGAATCCGCGTCGATCTCGTGATCATTTTCATCGCGGTGCCGATCGGCGCCGTCGTCGGCGCACTCGTCGGCCTGTTCAGTGTCGCCCACCCGGCCAGCGATGTCGTTGCTCAGCGCGCATTCGATGTGATCCTTGCCTTTCCGGCGCTGATCTTGGGGGTCGCGTTGACCGCGATCCTCTCCCCCGGTGCGGCGACAGTCGGAATCATCATCGCTGTCGCCGAGGTACCAATATTCGGCCGGTTAACGCGCACCTCAGTGCTGAAGGTTCGGGAGTTGCCATTCGTCGAAGCGGCCAGGGTGAGTGGCGCAACCACCGGACGTATCCTTCGTCGCCATGTTTTGCCGAATTCGGTTGAGGCTGTGGGTGTTCAACTCGCGCTCTCCTTGTCGCTCGCCGTGTTCATCGAAGGCGCGTTGAGCTACCTCGGCGTCGGAGTCCGGCCACCGACACCGAGCCTTGGCAGCATCTTGTCCGCGGGGAACGGCTATCTGGAGACCAATCCGTGGTTCTCGATTGGGCCACTCATCGTCATCACGGCGCTTGTGTTCGGCTTCTACCTCATCTCTCTATCCATCTCTCGGCTCCGGAGGCAATGATCAGCGATGACGTCAACCAAGAAGAGTGCGACACCCGCGCTGGAGGTGAGCGACCTCAGAGTGACCTTCAACTATCCGCGCCCCGCGGTCGCCGGCATCAGTTTGCGTGTTGATCGAGGCCAAATTCTCGCCCTCGTCGGCGAATCAGGTTCGGGCAAGACGATGACAGCCCGCGCGGCCATCGGTTTGCTACCCGAGACAGCGACCGCGACCGGCTCGGTGAAGGTCGACGGCATAGAAGTTCTCAATCGCCCCGAACGCGAACTGACCGCCGTTCGCGGCTCCCGGGTGGCAATGATCTTCCAAGAACCGCAAACTGCGCTCAACCCCGTACAAACCGTGGGATGGCAATTGCGCCAAGCACTTTCGGCGCATCGCAAGATCTCCCGCGCGCAGGCGCGGCAACGCGCCGTGGAGCTGTTGGAACTGGTGGAAATCCCCGACGCGCAACGTCGAGTCAATAGCTATCCCCATCAGCTCTCGGGTGGCCAGAAACAGCGGGTGGTCATCGCGCTGGCCTTGGCGAATGACCCCGCCCTCCTTCTGGCCGATGAACCAACTACGGCGCTCGACGTTTCGGTGCAACGGGAAATTCTTGATCTACTCTCGCGGCTGCGTCATCGAACCGACGCGGGCATCTTGCTGATCACCCACAACCTGGGGGTCGTCGCCGATATCGCCGACCGCGTAGTCGTTGTACAACTCGGTGAGGTGGTCGAACGCGGTGACGTCTTCGATATCTTCGCTCGCCCAACGGCGGCGTACACCAAACAACTACTGTCGTCGGTGCCCCGGTTGGCGTCCAACGACGTACCGTCCGCGCCGGAGCGGCCGGCGCGCACCCATTCTGCGGTCGTCGAAGTCGAAAACCTGACCGTCGTACATCCGGGCCGCTTTGGCAACCCATCGCATACCGCGTTGGACTCGGTGTCGTTGACAATCGGGCCCGGCGAGGTTCTGGGTGTGGTGGGCGAATCTGGTTCGGGCAAAACAACTTTGGGCCGCACGATCGCCGGATTGATTTCGCCGCGCGAAGGTCGGGTGGTGCTCGACGGTACGGACCTGGCAACGGTGCGCGGCGAGCGACTACGCGACCTGCGCAAATCACTCGCCTTTGTGCCACAAGATCCGTCGGCATCACTCGATCCGCGCTTCACGGTGGCGGAGTCCATCCGTGAGCCATTGGAGATCCATCGCGTCGGCAGCCGGGCAGAGCAGAACTCAAGGGTGGCCGAATTACTCGACGCCGTACATTTGCCGACGACTTTTGCCACCCGACTACCGCACGAATTGTCGGGCGGTCAGCGTCAACGCGTGGCGCTGGCACGCGCTCTCTCGACGCGTCCCAAACTCCTAATCGCCGATGAACCCACCAGTGCCCTCGACGTGTCAGTCCAAGCGCGTGTCCTAGAGCTGTTCGCCGAGTTGCAACACGAGTTCGGTTTCGCCGCACTGTTTATCAGTCATGACCTAGCGGTGGTCGAACAGGTCGCGGAGAATGTCGCGGTGCTGCGCGCCGGCGAGTTGGTCGAGACCGGACCCGCCAGTCAGGTCTTGTCCAACCCCACCGAGCAATATACGCGGACATTACTGGCAGCGGTTCCCTATCCCGATCCGGTGCGACAGCGGGCCGGTCGGGAGGTCGCATCTGCCCACTGAAAACCACGCCAGGTCGGCTGTGCGAGGGCAGCTTGCCCCCACGCGGCCGACCTGGCGCGGTTTTGCGGAACTACGCTCCGAACGACTCAAGCGCGTCGTTGAACGCCGCGCTCGGCCGCATCACGGCGTCGGTCTTATCGGTCTCGGCGTAGTAGTAACCACCGATGTCAACCGGGGAGCCCTGCACCGAGTTGAGTTCGTCGACGATCTTTTCTTCTTGCTCGCCAAGGGTTTTCGCCAACGGAGCGAACTTGGCCGCGAGGTCGGCGTCGTCGGACTGAGCGGCCAGCTCCTGCGCCCAGTAGAGGGACAAGTAGAACTGGCTGCCCCGGTTGTCCAATTCGCCGGTACTGCGCGACGGGCTCTTGCGGTTATCGAGCAGCTTTCCGGTGGCGGCGTCGAGGGTCTTGGCCAGGATCTGCGCCTTCTTGTTTCCGGCCTTGAGACCTAAGTCTTCCAAACTCACTGCGAGAGCGAGGAATTCACCAAGGGAATCCCAGCGGAGGTGATTCTCTTCGACCAACTGCTTGACATGCTTAGGTGCCGAGCCGCCCGCGCCAGTCTCGTAGAGACCGCCGCCAGCCATCAACGGCACGATCGACAGCATCTTCGCGCTGGTACCCAGTTCCAGGATCGGAAACAGATCGGTCAGATAGTCGCGCAAAATGTTGCCGGTCGCGGCGATCGTGTCGAGACCGCGCATCGCGCGCTCCAGCGTGTATCGCATTGCTCGCACCTGCGACATGATCTGGATGTCGAGACCGTCGGTGTCGTGTTCGGGCAGATACTGGCGAACCTTCTTGATGAGTTCGTTCTCATGCGGACGGTACGGGTCCAACCAGAACAGCACCGGCATGCCCGAATTGCGGGCACGGGTGACGGCGAGCTTGACCCAGTCGCGAATCGGGGCGTCTTTGACGGTGCACATCCGCCAGATGTCCCCCTCTTCGACGTTCTGCGTGAGGATGACCTCGCCAGTCTCGTTGTCGACGAAATTCGCCTCGCCAGCTTCGGGGATCTCGAAGGTCTTGTCGTGCGAGCCGTACTCTTCAGCCTTCTGCGCCATGAGACCGACGTTCGGCACGGTGCCCATCGTTCGTGGATCGAATGCGCCGTTGGTCTTGCAGAAGTTGATGATCTCCTGGTAGATCCGGGCAAAGGTGGACTCCGGCATGACCGCCTTGGTGTCCTTCTGCCGGCCGTCGGCCCCGTACATGGTGCCGCCGGCGCGGATCATCGCGGGCATGGACGCATCGACGATGACATCCGAGGGCGAGTGGAAGTTGGAGATGCCGCGCGCGGAGTCGACCATCGCGAGTTCCGGACGGTACTCGTGGCATTTGTGGAGGTCTTCGATAATCTCGTCGTGTTTCGACGCCGGAAGTGTCTCGATTTTGTCGTAGAGATCGACCATGCCGTGGTTGACATTGACACCGAGCTGGTCGAATAACTCCTGGTGCTTGGCGAAGGCTTCCTTGTAGTAGGTCCGCACCGCGTGACCGAACACGATCGGATGCGAGACTTTCATCATTGTCGCCTTGACGTGCAGCGAGAATAGGACGCCGGTCTTGTGTGCGTCCTCGATCTGCTCTTCGTAGAACTCGAGGAGCGCCTTCTTCGACATGAACATCGAATCGACGACGTCGCCCTTGCCCAGCTTCACACTGTCTTTGAGCACGATCGTCTTGCCGGACTCCGTAACCAATTCCATCCGCAGGTCACGAGCCTGATCGAGGGTTACCGACTTCTCACCGTGGTAGAAGTCGCCGTGGCGCATATGAGCGACGTGGCTGCGCGAAGCCATCGACCACTCCCCCATGCTGTGTGGGTTCTTACGCGCGTACTCCTTGACCGCCTTGGGTGCGCGACGGTCGGAATTACCTTCACGCAGAACGGGATTGACCGCGCTGCCGAGACACGCCGAGTACCGCTTTGCGATGTCACGCTCTTCGTCGGTCTTCGGATCAGACGGGAAGTCGGGAAGCGCGAAACCCTTGCCCTGCAGTTCTTTTATCGCTGCCAGTAGCTGCGGAACCGACGCCGAGATATTAGGCAGTTTGATGATGTTGGTCGAGGGATCCTGCGTGAGGCGTCCGAGCTCGGCCAGATTGTCGGGAACCTTCTGATCCTCATTGAGGTAGTCGGGAAACGCTGCGAGAATCCGCGCGGCGACCGAGATATCGGTGGTCTTGACGTCGATGCCGGCCGAACCGGCGAACGCGCGGATGACCGGCAAAAATGCGTGGGTCGCCAGCAACGGCGCCTCGTCGGTCAGGGTGTAGATGATGGTTTGCTGCTCATTGGTCATGAGTTCTCCCGGCCTCAAGTGTGTGTACTCGGACGTGTCGGTACCGCTTGTCGCGATGTGACCTAGTATGCGTCGGCAGCAGCGTGGTGAGTCACACCTCCGCCGATTGTGACGCAGAACCCGGTGGGGTGCCACGACTCATCGCCTAGGCGCTGTTCTTCTTCGTTCTCCAGCCGTCGCGTCGATGGGTCGTCGGCGCTGGCGACTAGTTGGCAGAAGCAGATCCACCGCCAACCTTATCCTCTAAGCACACCGAGCGATCGGTCGGATCGGACAGCGATGAGTTTTGCGAGCCCCGGCGGTCAACCCAGAGTCCTTTTCGTCGCGCTACCTCAGGAGTCCTCATGGCCAGCGGCTACGTCACCACCGCGGACCTCGAAATGTATTACGAGACATACGGGTCCGACGATCATGCATTGCCTCCACTGTTACTCATTCATGGCGGAGGTTCGACCATCGCCACGAACTGGTCGAATATCCTCCCCCTGCTGTCGGGGGACCGCCAGGTCATCGCCATCGAGGAGGAAGGCCATGGTCGAACCCGAGCGACTGATCGTCCACTGACGTCCGAGGCGTCGGCCGCCGACATCGTCGAGGTACTTACCGCCCTAGATGTTGGCCCAGTCGATGTGCTGGCCTTCAGCGCCGGCGCACAAACCGCCCTCGCCCTGGCTATGTCGGCTCCGGCCCGTGTTCGACGACTGATTCTGGCGTCGGCCCCGTGGCGCCGTGACGCGATGATCGACGGATTCTGGGCGGGCCTCGAACAAGGGACGCTCGACGACATGCCCGACCTGTTCAAAGACGAGCATCGGCGACTCAATGGCGACGACCCAGCGAGCGTTCAGCGTCTGTTCGACCTGGACCGAGGGCGGATGCTGGCCTTCACCGATTGGCTAGATGACGACATCGCCGCCGTGCGGATGCCGACTCTCATCATCGCCGCCGACCAGGATGTAGTCACCGTCAGCGGCGCGGTTCGGTTGAGCACGACGTTGGCGCACGCACGTCTGTTGATCGTGCCGGGAAATCACGGCGACTATCTCGGCGAGGCGATGGCATCGGGCGATGATCTGACGACCATGCACTCGACTGCCGCCCTCATTCTGAACTTCTTGTCTTGAGTGCGCCGATGCGTTCACCCACTCGGTGGTTCCTCGAGGCGTAACGTTCGTGACGCACATTCGCTTCATCGAGCGTCGCAGTCGAGCAGAATCGAGAAGTCATGAGCAACAACGTCTATCGTGTCACCGAGATCGTCGGATCGTCGCCGACCAGCATCGACGACGCCATCAAGTCCGCCATTGCTCGAACGAGCAAGACCGTCCGGAACATCGACTGGTTTGAAGTGGTCGACACCCGCGGTCACGTCGAGGATGGTGCGATCGCCCACTTTCAGGTGACTCTCAAAATCGGTTTCAAGATCGAGGAGCCGTAGTGGTCGCGAAATGTTCACATACCGACCAGGTCCGTGAGGTGGCCCCGAGCAGCATGGTCGGTTGCTCGGATTGCCTTGCCGCAGGCGGTAATTGGGTTCATCTACGGATGTGCCTGACCTGCGGGCGAGTCGGCTGTTGCGATTCTTCACCCGGTAAACACGCATCTGCCCATGCCTCGCGCGAGCAACATCCGCTGGTGTCATCATTCGAGCCGGGTGAAGATTGGAGCTGGTGTTTCGTCGACGACATCGGATTGCGGCTAACCGGAATCCCGCATCCGCACCACGAGTAGTAACGGACGCGCGTGGCCGTCGCTCACAGGTATGAGATAGCGGTGAGCTCTTCGGCAACGTCCCAGAGGTGCGCACCGAGAACGGGGTCGTGTACGGCGTCTTTCGCCTGGACCAGCACGGGGTCGCCGGTGAACTGCAAACGGCCTGACGGCCCGTAGAAGTCGCCGCCGCGGGCAGCCTGGTCAGTCGCCGCCCGCAAGGTTGGCAGCGCACCTTCGGGCGCTTCTTGGACGAACCACCTGCGCAACCAGCGCATCTTAGGACTCTGATAGCCCCACACCAGAAATCGGTTGTGTCCGCGCATCACCCCGGTTCGGGTCGAGCCGGGGTGTGCGGTCAGCGATATCGCATCGCGTCCGGCTGCGGTGAGCCGACGGCCGAGTTCGTCGGCAAAGACCATCTGCGCGAACTTCGACCGCGCATAGGCAGCTGCGATGCTGAAGCGGTGATTCATCGGTATATCGTCGAAGTCGATATGGCCACGGCGATGCGCGATACTTCCGACCGTGACGATGCGGGCCCCGGCACCAAGGTGATCGATAAGCCGGCCAATCAACGCGAAATGTCCGAGGAAATTGGTTCCGAAATCCATCTCGAAGCCGTCGGCGGTCAATTTCCGGCCAGTCGCGATGAGTCCGGCGTTGGCGATCAGAAGGTCCACGCGGCCAAATCGGCTGATAATCTCCGCCGACGCCGCATCGACCGAAGCGAGCGAACTTATATCGATCTCGACGATGTCGATCGTCGAATCAGGCACCTGCGCCTGAATCGAGTTTCGCGCGTCGGCCGCCGACTCGGGGTTGCGGCACGCTAGTACAACGTGCACGCCGAGTTTCGCCAAACCGAGCGCGGTTTCAAAGCCGATACCAGAGTTTGCACCGGTGACCACGGCGACCCGTCCTGACTGGGGCGAAGCGTCGGTGAGGGACCACTTTTCGTCTGACACCCGCACAGCGTAGCCGCAGCTATCGGGGTAGAGACCATCGAATGGTGCCAATGATTCCCGACTACGAGACCGCTGCCCTTTTCGCGTGCGGTACCGGACATCCCGGCGCGAAGGTACCCATCTCCTCGAGCACATGCCCGTCTGGGTAACTGCGAATATTCGGCATATCGCGAACGAACATCGGCTCGGTTCGCGACGGGAATACCGATAAGAGCCGGGCGCGCAGTCGCAACGCGCCTTGCGACACCGCCTGAACCACTCGTCCAGGCTCGCGGTAGCCGAAGGCCTTGAGCAACGGTTCATCCATCAGTGCGCGGCTGAACAACTCCACGAGCTGGCGAGCTGGTCGCGGGTAGAAGGTAGTCAATAGATGCAGGGTGGAATCCGCGACCCGGCGCGCACCCTCGTCATAGGCGAAATGCTTCAGTTCGTAAGCATCCATCAACGTGGCGAAATCGTCGTAATTTTCCGGCACATCTTTGATGGCCATATGCTTGCCGAGGTCTTGGTAGTAACGAACCGACGCACGCAGTTCCGCATCGGTGAACGGACGCCAGCCGTAGTCGTCGAGCCACCGTTTGGGAACCACGACAAATGTGGACAAGACGTAGAGCATGTCGTCGTTGGAAATGTCGTACATCTTGTGCATCTGATTGATCCGACGGATAGCGGTCTTACCGCTAGCGCTGTCAAAACCGTCAACGAGCGGAGCCTCGAGTAATAGAGCAGTGTCGTCGTACCGCTTCTGGGTAAAGTCGCAGAACTGTCCGGTCCGGTCGAGCAATGCCCCGATGCTCGGGACCGCGTAGGTACGAAATAGCGCGAAGCTAAGCGATTGGTTCATATCCCACGGAAACTCGTAGAGCGTGACGTTGCGGTAGATCTCGGCGTAGTTCGTCTCCGGATCAAGTCCCGCGCTCGGATTACGTTTGGCCGCTTTGCGTTTCGCAATGATCCGGCTTGGCGCAACCGCAGTCGCGGCACGTACGAGCGATTCCACTGCCATCGGGGGCCTCCTGTGTCGACGTCGGCTGTAAGTCGACTTACACTCGCTACTATAAGTTGGGTTATACGGATATGCAACAGGTCACAGGAGAATGGTCATGCCAGAGTCGTCGCCGCGACCCACCGCGCCGCAGTTGCGCTATCTGGAAGCTGGTCTGCAGATACTGGCTCGAGACGGCTATCCTTCGCTCAAACTCGCCGCCGTATGCGACGAAACGTCGACGACAACCGGCTCGTTCTACTACGCGTTCCCAAATTGGGCGTCGTACTGCCAGCAGCTCATCGACTATTGGCGGCACACCAAAAGTGAGGTGCTCATCGAATCGGTGAAATCGATCGATGATCCGCGCGAACGAATCGACGCATTGCTCGACGTCGCACTCAATCTGCCCTACGAGTCCGAGGCCGCCATACGGATCTGGTCGGCCAGCGATCCCGACGTCGCGCGAGCCGTGGCGGAGGCCGACGCGGCGCGAGTCGAAGTCATCGCCGACTCGTACACCGCGTTGATCGGCGACGCCGAACGTGGCGAACATTTGGCACGGCTCGCGATGATGCTGCTGGTCGGCCATGAACTCGGGACCACCTCCACATTCGAAGAGTTGTCCTGGAGCTTTCACAGTCTCCTCGACTGGGCACTGGGGCCTGGGCCGGATACGCCACCGCGCTAACCTGACTGAATGCAGGTCGCTACGTGGGCAGCACTCCTGACGGCCTGCTTACTCATTAGCTTCACGCCCGGAGCCGGCGCGATCAACACGATGAGCAACTCGCTCAACGTCGGATTTCGCCGGGCGATTTGGGGCATCCTCGGCCAGCAGGCGGCATTACTCATACAGCTGGCGATCGTTGCCGCCGGACTGGGCGTAGTCATCGCGCGCTCGCCCACAGCATTCGACCTCATCCGATATCTCGGTGCGGCATATCTGGTGTATCTCGGTGTGCGCCAGTACTTTCGACGCCCGGATACCTCGGACGCGGCAATCGCCGCACTGACCGGCGAATCCGCGTGGTCGATGTTTCTACGCGGAACGTGGGTGAACCTGCTTAACCCGAAGGCCGTGGTGTTTCTGCTCGCCTTCATTCCCGGCTTTGTACAGTCCTCCAAACCTCTTGTGCCGCAATATCTTACGATCGCATCGACAATCGTCGTCGTTGATATAGCGGTTATGTGGTTGTTCTTCGCGGTCGTCGCGCGGAGTTTCGGCAATCTAGCCCGCACCGAACGTGGTCAGCGCAACCTCAACAGATTGTTCGGATGCCTGTTTATCGCGGTCGGAGTGCTACTCGCAGTCTTGTGACCGCTATTCCCGGGCACCTTCCGCGTTTACCATCCAGTTGACTCCATAGCGGTCGGTCAGCATCCCGAATGTGTCGCCCCAGGGCGCCTGCATGAACGGTGCGGTGACCGTTCCCCCCGCTGCCAGAGCCTCGAACCAGCCGCCCAAGAGTTCGGTGTCATCACCGGAGAGGGATACCGTGATCGAGTCGCCGACGTTGAGCGGCATGGCGTTCGGTGTGTCGGCGCCCATGAGCACCAGGTCATTCGGGGTGGTGAGCATCGCGTGCATCACCTTGTTGGCTTCGTCGGGGTCGGAGCCGGGCATTTGCTCGAACGTAGACACTTCCAATTCGCCGCCCAGCACACTTTGGTAGAACTCCATTGCTTCGCGGGCGTTGTTGCGGAAGCTCAGGTACGGATTGAGTCGCACAGTCATCACGTCTCCAGATCGTCGGCAATGGTCCGCCGTCTATTGTGCGCGCATCGAGGCTTCATGTCCGCAAGTACGCTGAGTCGGTGACTACCCTCGCTCCCGGACGTATCGCGGTACCCGACGATCTCGATTCCGTCACCGATGTCGGAACCGAGTCGTCGGACCAGCGGCAGGCCGCCGAGCAGGTGTGGCGGGCAGTCCGGCATTGGTACCAAGCCGGCACGCAGCCGGCGATCCAAGTCTGCGTACGCCGCGGCGGCGAGGTGATCCTCGATCGGGCTATCGGCCACGGCTGGGGTAATGGCCCCGACGATCCCGCCGACGCCGAAAAGCTTACTGTCACAACGCAAACGCCCTTCTGTGTCTACTCGGCGGCCAAGGCGATTTCGGTGACTGTCCTCCACCTGCTGATCGAACGGGGCGACCTCGCCCTCGACGCTCGCGTCTGCGACTATCTCCCCGACTACACCAGCCACGGTAAGCACCGCACCACCATCGACCACGTCCTGACGCACAGTGCCGGGGTCCCGATCGCATTGGGGGTACGTCCGGATCTACGACGTTCCGAGGACAGCGAATACACCCGGCAGATGCTTGCCGCGCTGCGACCGGTCTACCGTCCCGGTTTGCTTCATATGTATCACGCGTTGACCTGGGGGCCACTGGTACGCGAAATCGTATCTGCCGCAACAGGTCGCAGCATTCGAGACATTCTTGCCGACGATATCCTCGACCCGCTCGGCTTCTCCTGGACCAACTACGGAGTCGCGCCCGGCGATGTCGACAAAGTCGCACCAAGTTATGTCACCGGACCACCACCCCCAGCGGCGATAGAGGCGGCGTTCACCCGAGTCGTCGGCGGAACGATGGCAAAAACCATCCAGCGGTCCAACACGCCGGCATTTCTGACCGGGGTCGTTCCGTCGTCCAACACGGTATCGACCGCATTCGAACTCTCACGGTTCGCCGAATTACTGCGCCGCGGAGGCGAACTCAACGGTGTGCGAGTTCTTTCGGCTCCAACGCTCGATGCCGCCCGACGGCAGCGCCGACGGCTGCGTCCCGACATCGCGACCGGTGGACGTCCGCTGCGCTGGGGCACCGGCTACATGTTGGGCTCGACCAACTACGGCCCGTTTGGCCGGAACGCGCCGGAGGCCTTTGGTCACACCGGACTGACTGACATCGCGATGTGGGCCGACCCGCAACGGGAACTCGCGGTAGCGGTAGTCAGCAGCGGAAAACCAGGGTCACATCCCGAAGCCAAGCGCTACCCAGCGGTTCTCGACGCCATCAATTCGGCGTTCCCACCGACTTCCGTCTGAAAACCGCACAGGCTTGACCTTCCAAGGGCAGACTGCCCTCGGAAGGTTGATGTGGTGCGGTTCTCGGTGCCCTGCGGAACTTTTCTGGATTAATTCCAGAAAATGCTTCCGAAACCGTCACCTCCCCGTTATGGTGAGCGTATGGCCGAGTCGACGAACCACACAGAGCGGTTGCGCGCAGCCGACCTGCGTGTGACAAGGCCACGGTTGGCTGTCTTAACCGCAGTCGACACCCATCCCCACGCCGACACCGAAACCGTTTTCGATGCCGTGCGAACCGAGTTGCCCACTGTGTCACGTCAGGCCGTATACGACGTACTGCATGCCCTAACCATCACCGGCCTCATCCGGCGGATCCAGCCTTCTGGCCTGGTCGCCCGCTACGAGGCTCGTGTCGGTGACAATCACCACCACGCCGTCTGCCGGTCCTGCGGGACCATCGTCGATATCGACTGCGCAGTCGGCTCAGCACCATGCCTCGATGCGGCAGACGACAACGGCTTCGTCATCGACGAAGCCGAAGTCATCTACTGGGGACAGTGCCCGGCATGTGCCGGCACCGTCGGGGATACCCGGCAACTCCACAGCCCCAAATAAGTTCCAGCCCAACCCGCAAGACCTGTTGAACATCAGCCCATAACCAACTTCGAAAGGTCTACCGTGTCCGACGAAAACCGCACCATTGACGAAACTCCCCCGATCGGCGAAGCACAAACCGAACCCGCCGAAGCCGGCGGTTGTCCGGTAATTCACGGTGGCATCAAGCCCCCGGTCGAGGGCGGCGGCAACCGGGACTGGTGGCCTAACGCGCTCAATCTCAAAGTCCTGCAAGAGAATCCGGA
>NZ_BAEH01000014.1 GCF_000241305.1 Gordonia effusa NBRC 100432 | reverse complement strand
GCAAAGTGGGTTAGTGCCCGCACCGTGCGTGCGGGGCCGATGCCGGTGGATGAGTCGTACCTAATGGAATAGACGCGCCGATATCGCCCATATTGCACTGGCAGTGTGGGGGTCAGGGATTCGAGTCTCCTTAGCTCCACAAGAAACGGCTTGGTCAGAGAATCTTCTGACCGGGCCGTTCTTCGTCTATGACACCCGGGCGTGCTTCGGTGGCACTTACTCGGGCAGTGGTTGTTCGAGCCGAGTCTCGTTGCGTCACGCCCGGTAAGACTTCAGCGAAAGGCGGGTATCTAGAGAAGTGCGTAGAGCGTTGGCTCCAATACACATTAACGACCACGAGTTGTACGACTACGACGTGGTGTTGCGACTGATCGACACAAGGATTCTTACGGTTGCAGGAACTTTCGTCCATGAAGACGGCAGAAGGGAGTACGAATTCCTTGCGGGAGCTCTGCCGCTAAGTCTGTATGACGGTGGCTTTGGGTACAGCAGGGATCCCGTCGAAGTCGGCGATAGCGACGATCTCATTTACTTGGGGAGCTTTGCAGTGACTAATGCGCTGCCGCTACCCGAAGGACTATTCGGTCACTGCGCAGAAATCCGACTAGTCGCGGAGGTGGAGGTGCCCTCGGATGCGATAGTCGTGGGCGAGGATGGGAAGCCAACAGCGATCGAGACGCTGGGTGAACGAGATTTCCCGGACCTCCCTTTGGCGATCTTTTCCTAGGGGCATCGCCCGATTGTTCGGGATGACTGAACTAACGGTGTTGACCACGGTCTGACTGACGCGCTCGATCTCAAGAACGAGATGTAAGACGCGACTTGCTTTCCAGCACAAGGCTTTTGCGCGTAGCGCGTGATCGTCGTAATCCGCTTTTAGTGGGTGTCGTCCGCGCCGTGATCCATGTGATCCCTTCGCTCAGCCGGCCTCCTCACCTTTCGGCATCCAGCGAAGCGCAAGTGCGCCGAGCGCGGCACTGAGGACGGCGGCGATGCTCACCGCGACATGCAGACCGGTGAGGAAGGCTGACTTGGCCTGCTCAACGATCCCGGCGGCAAGGTCGTGGTCGAGGGTTTCGTCCAGGGTGGGCGCGAGGTGTGGTCCCGCGAGCCGGAAGATCACCGCTGCCGTGGAGCCGAGCAAGGCGATGCCGAGGGCGTTTCCGATCTCATTCGATGTCTCCGCGATCGCGCCAGCCGAACCAGCACGGTTCGCCGGGACCGCTGCGACGGCGGTGTCGGCGACCAGCGCGAAAGAGATTCCGTAGCCGACGCCGGCGACGACGGTGGAGGCGATGAACCAACCGATTCCGCCGGTGATCGTGGTCGCGAGCAACAGCGCCAGGCCCCCGGCCATTGCGAAGTGGCAGAGGACAAGTGCTCCGCGTTTCCCGATCCGCTCGGTGATCATGGGCGTGATGACGCATACCGTCGTGAGCACGGCCGCACCTGGCAGGGCGAGTAGGGCTGCGGTTAGCACCGGAAGGCCGAGGACCGATTGAAGGTACATGCCGGTGAGGTAGGCGGCGGCTGACCAGGCGAACAGCGAGAGCACGCCGGTAATGATCGCGACGGTGAAGGCCTTCTCTCGGAACAGGGTCACGTCCACGAGCGGGTACTCGAGCTTTCGCTGCCGCAGGACGAACCAGGCGAGCACCAGCACCCCGACGATGCCGAAAATCCCGACGGGCCAAGAAGGACCGTAGGCAGCGAGTTCCTTAATCGCGTATACGGCGGCGAGGAGTCCTCCGGCGGAAAGGATCATGCTCAGCAGATCGACGCCGCCTGGTCGGGTCGCCGTGACCTCGCGAAGCACTAGCGGGGCAGCGGCGAGAAAGATCACAACAACGGGCAGGTTGACGACGAACACCGAGCCCCAAGTGAAGTGGCTTAGCAACACTCCGCCGATGACCGGGCCGATGGCAAAGCCGGTCGCGAAGGTCGCGGCGAAGATCCCTATCGCTTGCGAACGCTGGCGCGGGTTCTCGAACAACTCGCTAAGCACCGCCAGAGCAGACGGGAGCAGAGTGGCACCTCCGAGGCCCATGAGGGCGCGGAACCCGATGAGCCATTCCGGCGAGGTCGAGAACGCGGCAACGGCGGACCCGATACCGAACACGGTCGCTCCGATCATGAGGAGTTTGAGTCTGCCGAAACGGTCGCCAATGTTTCCGAATGTGATGAGTAGCGACCCGACGGCGAAGCCGTAGATATCGAGAATCCAAAGCGCTTGATCCGCGGTCGGGGCGAGAGCGTGGGTGATCGTCGGCATCGTCAGGAACAGGATCGAGCCGTCCATCGACACCAGCAGCACCGGGCCGAGCACGACCAGCAACCCGAACCACGCACGCCGATCGGCCCGCACCTGAACTTGAGGGGCGGAAGTATCGGCGGTGGCGTTCTGCGTTTGTTGGCTCACGTCTTGGATTCTCGACAGCGCTGTGAATCGCAGCCAGACCCCTGTGATGGGTACACCTGACAGGTGCAGGCACGCCGGAAGGTGGCTGGCTAGCATGACGAATATGCAGACCGAGACCCTCGGCGTGTTTCTCAAGACTCGCCGCGACCGCGTCACTCCCGACGACGCCGGCCTGCAGACCTACGGCACTACGCGCCGGGTGGCCGGATTGAGGCGTGAAGAACTCGCGCAACTTGCCGGAGTCTCGGTCGGCTACTACACGCGCTTGGAGCAAGACCACTCCGGCACCGCCTCACCACAGGTGCTTGACGCCTTGGCTCGCGTGCTCCGGTTGGACGAGGCCGAGACGACGCACCTGCACAATCTTGCGCACCCCTCCGGTCCCTTTCGACTCAATCGGCCCGAACCGGAAATCCTGGCACCTCGGGTCTCCGCGCTCATGTCGTCGCTGGGTGAGAGCGTGCCCGCGATCGTGCTCGGTCGGCGCGGTGACGTGCTCGCATGGAACCGCACCGGGCACGCGCTGATGGCCGAACACCTCGACTACGACGCGCCAGCGCACCCGGAGACGCGGCCGTCGATCCCGCGCATGTTCTTCCTCGACCCGCTTCACCGCGATCTGTACCGGAACTGGGATCAACTCGCACGCATCCATATCGGCTACCTCCGCCTTACTTCCGGCCGCTACCCCTGCGATGCGAAACTCGCGGAACTCATCGGCGAACTCACGATGCACAGCCGAGAGTTCGGCACGATCTGGGCCTCCGGCGAGGTCGCTGACTGCACGAGCGGCCCGATGGATCTCCAACACCCCACCGTCGGCGCCGTGGCCGTCGATTACCAGGTCTGGTTGCAACCGGACAGCCCCGACCATCGTCTGGAGATCTACACGCCCAGCGACGCGGCATCGCGCGACGCGATAGCGCTCTTGTAGGAAGGTGGGGGGCGGCGGCCTCGCCGACACTTCAGTGGCAGTCTCATGAGCCCACGAACTTCCGCGAGCGACTATCGAGTGGCTAGGCCAATGTTCTATCCGCCGTGGTGCCAGGGGGCGTACGACTCCCCGAAAATACTGTAGAAGAATTGGCCGGGACGTAGCTCGTTCATGTCGTGCCAGAATCCCCAGGGATCGCGTTGATAAAAATCGTTCGGCCCGAAGCCGATATCGAGACACACGATGTTTGACCTGCCGAACGGACTCCAGTACACGGGCAGATTGCCGCGATTGACTTCGAGTGGAGTACGGAATCGGTCATTACACTGGGTGACTTTTGGGTGCATCTCTGTCGGCTCGGCGTTGGCGGATCCAATGCCAGTAAAGGCGAGGGTCCCGGCCGCGGCTAGAGCGCCGGCCCCCGCTATTACTTGACGGACAACTGAGTGCATCGGTTACTCCTCTGATTTTGTGAAGCAGGTCTCGTTGCTTGTTATGTCGCATCAGAAGTGTCGGATCGTTACGATCGAATGAATGGCAGCAAGGTGTAGTCAACGCCAACCGCTCAGTCAGCTAGTTCGATGGTCTCGCGGATCCAAACGAGGGCAGGCCGATTGGTGCCTGAGCATTCTGCGGTGATGGGGATGAAGGCCCAATGAAATTGTCGTCCCCGTCGCAGGCGTCGGAGGGCATATTGCCCTCCGAGCCTTTTCACGGGGACGAGATTTTCGCTGGGCCGCAACCAGCGGCAACGGGGAGCAGGTACTAGTACGCCGAACCACCGGAGAATTGACGACGTGCATAACCCAGATAGTTAAAGGAGATCTCATGACCACCATCCCAGAAACCCACCGCGACCTGTTAGAGAGGCCGCTCTACGCGCACCTCGCCACCATTCGCCCCGACGGCACGCCGCAAGTGAATCCGATGTGGTTCTCGTGGACCGGAGAGCATCTTCTCTTCACCAACACGACGGTCCGCCAGAAGTACAAGAATGTCACGGCACACCCGGAAGTTGCGATATCGATTAACGATCCGGAGCAGCCATATAGATATCTCGAGATTCGGGGAACAGTCGACCGGATCGACGACGATTCCACCGGAGCGGTCTTCGCGGCGCTGGCCGAGCGATACGGAATGAAACTCGACGGCCCACCACCGGACGTCCAGTATCGGGTGGTTTACGTGGTGAAACCGACAGCTACCAGCCACCAGTAGGAGACTCGACGCGGTCGTCGTCATACGAGCTCCCGATACACTCATAACCGCCGATGACGATAGGCATCACGGACGTGTTCGACGAAATAGCGGCCAATACTGTCCGCAGTGGTGAGCTCGGTATATGTCGACATAGGCACGTCGAAGTACTGGTAGGCCGAGCCGCTGTTGAACTCGACCTCCAACGTCCGGGTTGTCTCGTCGTAGCCCACCGAGGCGAGACTCGAACTGGAAACAGGATTTCGCCGCATCGACGCTCAGAATACCGCCATTAGCTCGGTCGACGTCGGCGTTGTTACCGCGCGTCCGGATCGATGAATGTGGTCCACGCGGTCTCGACGGCCGGCGCTTCGGCGGCCGACGGGAACTGGGCCGGCGGCGTGAGGTTGCTGTCGATCTCGAAACCGCTGGCGTCGACGATCATCGCGCTCGGCGGGGGCTGGCGCCAGAATTTGATGGCTTTGTCGAAGTCGCGCAATTGGGCGTGAGGTAGGCCGATGTGCTTGCGCCACAATCGGGTTCGTAGTTCGATCGCATAGCTCTTTCCCAAGAACACATCGAGAGTGTTGGCATCGGTGAAGCCGACCACACATTCGGTATCCAGCGTGTAGCCGCGATTGTCGCAGTTGGCCGATCCGACGATCGCATAACCGTCGTCGAATATCCACGTCTTGCTGTGCAGGTATGTACCGCAGACCTTTTGCCGTTCTGGATCGCCAGAATCCTTGAGTATGTACATCCCCCAACGCTTACGTTGGGGATCGATCTTCAGGAGATCGCGGCGGAACTCATTACGTTGTGTCACAAGGAATTTGAAGTCCGACGCGGCGGCGCCGGATCCGTTCATCACCATCAGCAGGTATTCGAAGTTGGGATCGGCGAGCTTGGCCAGCAGGGCTTTACGCGCCATCCGACTGACCAGGTACTGGTCCTCCAGGTAAATCCAGCGCTGCGCCTTTGCTATGCCGTGTTCGATCATCTCCCACGCCGAATAGTCGCCCGACGACGCAAAGGTGTACGGTCCGCTGGCCTTGCTGCTCGCAAAGGTTCGGCCGATGGCAGCGAAGCCATCCATCGATCGTGACTTAGTTGCCCCCGGAAGCCAAGTGGTCGACGGCAGACTCCCGCGATCGAGTTGTGCCGGATCGGGGAATGCTAGTTTCCGACGGGCGTCGCTGGTGAGCATCGTTGTCCCAGCAAGCCTTTCGTCGCGCGTCGCCGCAGTAGGGTGATCTATCCAGCGGTCCTCGAATATTTGCCGAACCTCGAGAGCGGCGGGACCGGTGATACGCACCTGTACGTCATGCCACGGCTCGCCCGCCGCGGGGTTGACGTTAACCCTAGACGGCGCGAGATCCATTCCGCCGAGAAACGCGACGAGCCCGAACATGCCTTGCACCACAAGGGCTTTCTGATGATGTATGCCCGACGGCGGAAGTCGTCCATCAATAACTGCCGCGCCGTTGGGGAGGTTGTTGATCATGTCGGCGATCCACTTGTTCTCGACGCCGGTATTGATACTTATCAACGGGGACAACGTAATTCGTCCGTCATAGAACAGGCCGCGAATCTGCGCCCGTGAGTTCTTCAGATGGTCTTCGAGTGTGCCGCCAGCGCCGGGCACCAATTGCACACCCTTGTCGACGGACCATCCGATGAGGTAAATCCGATGCTCGGGAAGAAACGCTGTCTTCAGTGCTTCGGACATATCGGCGAAGGCGCATTTACCATTGACATAGGGAATGATTTCGTTGCCCGACGTCACCTTTCGGCTCGCTGGGAACCAATCCTTCGACCGCACGACCCCTCGTTTGCGATAGGCGGGGTCTTCGACGTTGCGGCCCGGCACCTTCGCCAGCGCCTCGTCATCACTCTTGCAATTGCCGAACGACAGGGTGGGCGGTGAGGGAGCGGCCGGTGCCGCAGGCGCCTTGATCGGGGCTATGGGCGCTATCGCGGCCGGTGGATCGGCCATCGCACCTCACAGTCCCTTCAAGCTGTATTCGGTGGCAACAACCTGTTCGGTCGGCAAGATCTCGGTCCATTGGCTGAACACTTTGAATGGTTCCTTGCCGAATGAGATTCCGCCCGCGAGCGGGTCGAAGCCGTGGGCGAACACGGTCTCGGTTGGCAGCGCTAGATCCGAGTTCGGATCACCCGGCCGGGTTGGAACCGGCGTCAACGATTGTTGTTGTTCCTCAGCGATTTTCGCCGCAATCATCAGCAGGACATCGCGAAGTGACTTGCCCTGATATTCGGGCGGGTCCTCCGCCGCGTTGAACGGATACGGTTCGTCGAGACCTTCTGTTCCGGCCACTTCCGGCCGACTCAGGAAGGTCATCGCATCCTTTTCCCGACCGGGTCGGATCGGCAATACCGCTTTGACCCACGGGGAGTTGAGGAATGCGTTGCGGTTCGCGTCGCCGTCGAGTTGGAGGAACCAGCCGAGCGAGGCGCCCAGCGGTGCCGGGTCGGATTCGTCGGTGAACAAGTAGCGGTCACCGTGCACAAGGGTGGTCGCCTGTAGGTTGCCCGACGAATCCATCGGGGCGCCTTGATGGGCGCGTGGCTTCCACCAGTCTGGTGCGACGAAGTACAGCATGGCCTCGATATCGAAGAAGTAGCGGATGAGCTCGGACGCCACGTGGTAGTCGTCGTTCACCCAACCGGCTGTCTTGCCATACAGACGCGACACGATTGCGCGGTAGATCATGCTGCGCTCTTCTTCGCGTAGGTCCTCCGGACGCCGAGATTGCACCTTGCTGGAGAGCTTGATGCGCTTGCGCAATGTTTGATAGAACAACCGTTCCTTTTCTGCGGCAACAAGATCGGTGTAATCCTTCGATGCCGCGGCATTCTTCGCATCGATCGCATCTCTGATCGCTTTGGTGGCTCGGTACACCAACGTCGCTTCGAACGGAATCGCGCCCTTGCCGCCGAAGTTAGCCACAAGCAATCGCACACGGAACTTGTTGGCGGCAGTGGAGGGATTCGGCCGCAGATCCTCGTCGGTGACGGTGAATTCGACTTGCTCATTCTTAAAGTCGAGGACCGGAAGCGTGTCGAGCAACTCGTACCCTTCCGGCGGCGGTGGAAGAGCGATGTCGAACTTGAACTTGATGATGTTGTTGTCACCAACGTCAACTTCGTTGATACCTCGGTCCCGGTTGCCGTCTTCGCTCACATAGGTCAAGTCGTTGTCATCATCCCCGCCCTTATCCTGAAGGAACGGAATCGACAGTGGATAGGTCACCGGCTTATCCGGGGGATAGGGAATAGTGTCGGGACGTTTGATGTCCGGGTTGAGCGACTCTGCCTTCTCATGGACGAATTCGCCTGTGTCCAAAGTACTTCCGGGATTGTCGACGTAGAGCTGCCAGCACAATTGCTGGCCCTGATCTTGGACCTGAACCGCGACTTTGCGCATCTTGCGACTCAGTTCGTAACTGACGAGACGATCGGTAGTGTTCTGCAGAACGTAGCGGCGGCTCGACGTATCGGTGGTCTCGGTGACGGTGCGGAAGGTGGTTTTGAAATTCTGCTTCACCTCGCTGGAAAGCTTCGACGTTTGTTCCCGCATTCGCTTATGTGTCTGCTCCTGCGCCTGCTTGCGCGAGGAGTCCAGATTGAAGGACGCGCTGCCGCTCGCCTGGAAGATCGCACCGAAACCGCCACTGGCCGACGTCGTGACACCGAGTTTCATATCGGTGGCGTTCTCAGTCTTGACCGCATCGGCGATTTCGTCACGGACACTTGACGATTGCTCAGACTTTTCGATGGTCTCAACGGACTGTTCCATGGTGCGCTCGACCAGGGTGCGGCGAGTATTGACTTCGACTAACTCGACCGTGCCGCCGGGGCTGATCCACACGTGACCCACGGGTGGACCGAGGAAGGTGCCCAATTCGAAGAAGTATTCGCGGAAGCGGTGGAGAATGCCGATCGGGGATAGGAACATCTCCTTCGACGGATGACGTTGTCCCAGTAGCTTGACCGCTGCCAGTGCGCGCTCCCAGGGCTGGATTTGGCGGGCGAACAGTTGAGGCAGAATCGCCGCGTCGGTGTTCTGCAGATCCTGTAGTAGTCGCGCGGTGGCCATCTCCCGGGTGGGGGCAGCTGCGTCGGCGTCGGCACCAGCATTGGCGTTGGCGGCCAATGCCGGTGCGTTCAGCGTCGCCATCATCGTCGTGATGGGCGAATCAGGTGCGTCGGCGAGCAGCGTCTGCCACAGATTCGGATCGGCGGAGTCGGCGGCTCGCGCGCGCACCACGAGTTCGCGGCCGATGGACGTGCCGGTGAAGTCGGCAATATGCGGTGACGCGAGATGCGGGCCGGGCGCCGGCGCTCGCTCGAGGTCGGCGAGCCGCACGGCCTGCGCGAATCGGTTGGCCATTCCGGCGCGCACACGTTCGCCCTGCAGTTTGCTCCGCCAGCCGATCAGTGGTTGGTAGACCCCGAATGGTTCGCTGGCGTACGGCATGATCCCGTTCGGAAGTTGCTGTGGGGCAACCACATCGGGAGGCTTGTCGCCGGGATTGGCCGGACGCGGCGGCGCGGGCAGATCGGGTATCGCGAGTACCCAGCCGACTTCGATGTGGTCTGGATTGCGAATCGCGTTGGTAGCGGCGATGATTCCGAATTTTCCGGGGTCGCCGTAGAAGCGCTGTGCGAGCCCGGACAGGGTGTCTCCCGCGACGACCGGATGGACGCGGCCAAGATCGGGCAATGTCAGCACTTGGCCGACATTGATCATATTCGGATCGGCGATGCGATTGGCCGCCGCGATGAATCCGAACAGCCCTGCTTGTCCGTAGAAGCGCTGAGCGATCGCGCTCAGGGTGTCGCCGGGGGCGACGGTGTGTGTACGTGGCATGGGACGCTCCTTGCGCTCGCTGTCTGCGCTTCGAACGTATGCAGATATGGCGATAGGCGCGCGAGTAGTGCCCTACCTGAGTTGGGCGTAGGCGAGCACCTGTGCCTACTCGTTGAAAGTCTCGACCGCGGCACGCTGATGCAAGCGCTGCAAGTCCTCGGCCTGACGTACGGCTTGGCGATCGAACTCGGCTAAGCGCTCGTGGAATTGATCGCCGGGTTCGTGAAGCGAGAGGCCGAGTTCCCACATCGCCTTCTTCGCCAGCACCAGCGAGCGCATCGCCTCGAGGGAGACCGTGCGGCGTAGTTGTCCGCGCAACGGTCGCAGTGCGCTCAGAGCAACTCTCATGGCAGCGGTCAGTCCGAAGACCGCTGCCGTCCATATTTCCGGTAGGCGGCTGTAACCAGATGCCCATTCTTTGGCAAAGGCCGCTTCGTCGTCGAGTTCGCCGGGAAGGTGATCGAGTGCCCCGTCCATCCAGGGGTCCTTCGCGAGCAGTTCGGCGAGCCTGAGCCCGCCGCTCGCGCCCACCAGGTGAATCCGGATGTACATGGCCAGAGATTGCTGGCGAGTGATTCGGCTCATGGCTGGCGTCTCCTAGTTCTCCATCGCGGCTCGTAGAGGTTGCCCGGACGAAGCGTTTCTAAACCTTGGACCGACTCACTGTGATGTCCACGACAGCAGCCGGTCGACCGGCCAGGTCGTCACGATGCGATCGAGATCGATGCCATGTGCGACGGCACGCTGGGCTCCGAGGATCGCGAACTCTAGTTGTCCGGGAGCGTGTGCGTCGGAGTCGATCGCGAACAAGCAGCCCGATTCCCGTGCGAGATCGATGAGATCGTCTGGCGGGTCGACCCGTTCTGGTCGGGAGTTGATTTCGACAGCGGTGTTGTGTTCGGCGCACGCCGCGAAAACCGTT
This sequence comes from Gordonia effusa NBRC 100432, assembly GCF_000241305.1. Lineage (GTDB taxonomy): Bacteria > Actinomycetota > Actinomycetes > Mycobacteriales > Mycobacteriaceae > Gordonia > Gordonia effusa. The sequence goes on along the minus strand of NZ_BAEH01000014.1, from coordinate 35,663 downwards.
GCGGCATCAAAGGTTGACGGTGGTCGATGCCCACGACCGCTGAGTACTCGCCGACCGGTGCAATGTCCCAGAACGGTGACTCGTGGATTGCTCGCCGCGCCAACCAATCTGGCCGTCATGGCGTCGTGATCCATCCGCAGTTTGGAATGCACTGAGGCGGTGACGATGTCGAGCCGGCCGAGCATCTCGTCACTCTGATCGAGCGAGCCGTCATCGAGGATGTCCACCTCGATTCCGGTGAGCAACCGAAGCGAATGAGTTTGTGTATTCCACCGGCCGATCTGCTCGATCTGGTCGACGAGGCGTTCGGCAGAGAGACCGTTCGCGACGGTGAGACGTGGCGAGTGGTCAGTTATCGCTAACCACTCGTAGCCGAGAGCCGTTGCCGCGCAGGCCATTTCTTCGATGGGCGCGCCACCGTCGCTCCACTCGGTATGTGAGTGCAGATCGCCACGCAAAGCGGTCGCCAATTCGCCGGAGTCGCCGACTGGAAACGATTCAGGCATCTGCTGCAAGCGGTCCAGATAGCCGGGCACTTCACCGCGCAGAGCCTCGACGACGACCTGGGCGGTGGTCTTGCCGAGCGAGGGAATTTCGGTCAAAGTGCCCGACGCAGCACGGTCCGCCAAGTCACCGGGATCCAGCGCCGCGGCCGCTTGGCTCGCCTTGCGGAATGCTTCGACCCGGTAGCTTCGTTCGCGCTGGCGCTCCAGCAACCAGGCGATTCGCGTTAACGCGTGGACCGGGGAGATCGGAGCGATGAGGGGTTGCAGCGATCTCATCGCGTCCAGGTCCGGTCATCATCGAATGCGCCCATGTCGTCAGGGTATTCCCGACCGTCGCGGTGCTGCCAGCGCCGGCCAGTGGGACCAGCACGTCGACAGCGGTGCTGAAAGCATGAATGCGACGATAGAGCCATGACCGCAACCCTCGTCGCCAAGGACATCGCCGGCGGCTACGCGCATCGCGTGCTGTTCGACAACCTCGACCTCACGGTCACTCCCGGCGACGTGGTCGGTGTTGTAGGAGCCAACGGTGCGGGTAAGTCGACGTTGCTGCGGATTCTTGCCGGAGACCTGCCGCCGCTGGGCGGTTCGGTATCTTGTGCGCCGGCCGACGCCTTCATCGGATGGTTGCCGCAGGAACATGAGCGAGTGCCGGGGGAGACCATCGGGCAGTACATCGCGCGGCGGACCGGCTGTGCTCGTGCGACGCGGGCCATGGAAGCAGCCGCGACGGCACTTGCCGACGACGCCGGCTCCGGAAATTCCGCCGACGACTACGCAGCCGCACTCGATCACTGGCTCGCAGCCGGCGGCGCCGACCTCGACGAGCGAATCCCCGCGGTGCTCGCCGATTTGGGACTCGACGTCGGCGCACAGGCGCCCGAATCGGTTCTGATGGAAGGGCTTTCAGGTGGGCAGGCCGCGCGAGTGGGACTTGCGGCGTTATTGTGTTCGCGTTTCGACATCGTCTTGCTCGACGAACCGACCAACGATCTTGACCTGGACGGCCTGGCTCGGTTGGAGGAAGTCGTCGCGGGTATGCGCGGCGGCGTGGTATTGGTCAGCCACGACCGAGAGTTCTTGGCGCGCAGCGTCACCCGCGTCATCGAGCTAGACCTGGCGCAGCACACCAACACCGTTTACGGCGGCGGCTACGAGAGTTATCTCGAAGAACGCGAAGTTGCCCGGCGTCATAAGCGCGAGGAATACGAGGAGTTCGCCGAACGCAAGGCCGACCTGGTGGCGCGCGCCAGGACACAACGTGAATGGTCGAGTCAGGGTGTGCGCAACGCGATGCGAAAGGCTCCCGACAACGACAAGAATCGACGTCGGGCAGCGACCGAGTCGAGTGAGAAGCAGGCGCAGAAGGTACGTCAGATGGAGAGCCGCATCGCGCGGCTCGACGAGGTGGCCGAGCCGCGTAAGGAGTGGGTACTCGAGTTCACCATCGGATCGGCGCCGCGCTCAAGTTTGGTCGTGGCTACGTTGAGCAATGCCGTTGTGCGGCAGGGGGATTTCACTCTTGGTCCAGTGTCGCTGCAGGTGAATGCCGGCGAGCGAATCGGTATCACCGGGCCCAATGGCGCTGGCAAATCCACGTTGTTGAGGTTGCTGCTGGGGCAGACGGCACCCGACGCGGGCGATGCTAGCCTCGGCGCCAACATCGCGGTGGGTGAAATCGACCAGGCACGTGGACAATTCACGGGCATACAACCGCTCGCCCAGCGGTTCGAGGAATTGATGCCGCATCTGGCTACCGCCGACGTTCGTACCCTGCTCGCGAAGTTCGGCCTGCGGGCCGATCACGTCGAGCGGCGAGTAGCGGATTTGTCGCCGGGGGAGCGGACGCGCGCCGCGCTGGCGTTGTTGCAGGTGAAGGGGACCAATGTGCTGGTGCTCGACGAACCGACCAACCATCTCGATTTACCCGCGATTGAGCAGCTCGAATCGGCGCTAGATTCCTATGACGGCGCACTGCTCTTGGTTACCCACGATCGTCGGATGCTGGCGAATGTTCGAGTTGACCGACGGTGGCATGTCGAGGATGGTCACGTGGTCGAGTTCGGCTGAAATCCGCGAGTCCAGCGGCGTCGGGGGAGGATTGCTCTCGAAGGGTTGTCAGATCGCAGGTTTGCCCAGTCTGCCACGGTTGTTGGCGCTCGTGGATACCCTAAACACATGCGTCCTCTTCGGTATTCGATCAACATCACCTTGGATGGCTGCTGCGATCACCGCGAGGGGGTGCCCGACGAACAGACGCACCTTCACGCAGCACAGACGATCGCCGAGGTAGACGCGATTCTGTTGGGCCGGACCACATTCGAGATGATGCAGGATGCGTGGCGAGGGCCAGGTCTCAATCCGGAGATGCCCGAATGGACTGAACCCTTTGCCCGAACAATGGATTCGATGAAGAAGTACGTGGTGTCGAGTACGTTGTCCGACCTCGACTGGAACGCGGAACTGATCCGTGGTGACCTGCGGCAAGCGGTGATCGATCTCAAGCGCCAACCGGGTAACGGGATCCTGGTGGGTGGCGTTCAGCTGCCACTTGCGTTGGCGCAGTGGGGATTGATCGATGAGTGCGAGTTCGTCGTGCATCCGAGGATCGCCGGTCACGGACCGACGCTATTGGCTGGCCTGTCAGAACACCTCGACCTTGAGCCGTTGAGTCGCAAGGAGTTTCAGTCGGGAGTGGTGGCGACGCGCTACGCGGTCCGCAACTAGCCCGGCAAGCAGGTTAGTGACGTGTCCGAATTCTCGCTAGGGTGAAACAATGGCGGAGGATTCAGACGGCAACTTACGGGTTGGCCATTCGGAACGCGAGACGGCTATTGGGCTGCTTAACGATGCGTTCACCAACGGTTACCTCGACGTAGTCGAGTTCGAAGAACGCTCGGGCTTGGTATACGCCGCCCGCACCCGTGCCGATCTGCGACGCGCGGTTGTCGAACTTCCGACCGCTGGGCACCTATTCGGTGACATCGGTGCGGACCTGGTCGCGACGACGGCGGGGGCGCTCGATTCGCCGGTAGAAATCCTCGACGCCGATTGGTCGACGGTCCGCCGCAAAGGCAAATGGAATGTCCCACAACGATTACGACTCACCGGTTCGATGGGCACGATTGATCTCAATTTGAGCAAGGCCACCCTGTCGGGTGGGGTGGTTGACATCGAACTGCAAGTGTCCGCCTCGACGGTCAAGATCAAACTCGGTACTGACCACCAGGTTCGATATTCAGATCTGGCGAAGAGCGGCTGGTCGACTGTCAAAGACAAGTCTGGCTCGCCTGGTCGTGCGTCCGGGCCGGTGATCTACGTTCGTGGATCGATCTCGGCGATGACCAGTGTGGTGATTACCCGCGGTTGATTCTTGTCTGCGTCGGCATCTGACGAAACACCTGAAACCTGATGGCTCTGAAGATGGACAAGGCCGGCGGCGCCTGTAAACGCCCCGGCCTCTGGTTCAACAAGCGAATTACAGCCTCGCGTGAACTTGCTGAATACTCTATCAGTCGAAACGCCGGGAACGAAATCGAGTTTTGCCTTCGTAGACCGATGTGAGTTATCCGGTGCCGCCCAATTCCATCAGCAGGACGCCGGCTGCGATCAGCCCTATCCCGGCGATCATTCTCCGAGTTAACATCTCTCCGAACAGGATTCGCGACGCGAGTGCCGTCAGTGCTACTCCGGCCGCCGCCCAAATGCCATAGGCGATTCCGAGTGGCATACCGTGCCGCAGCGACGCCAATAGCGCGCCGAATGCGGATAGGTACCCGACTCCGACGACAACATAAAGAAGATTGCGGCCGGCCGCCGCTGCCCGAAGCGACAGTGTGGCGATCACTTCGGCCGCGATCGCACACGCTAAGAACAGTAGCGCCATCTCAACGCTCCGAAATTGGCTGCGGGGCAACATCGTTATCATCAACGTCGCTGGAATCATCTGTGCGGGAGCCATTTTCGACGAGAAGTACTCCGCCGATGATCAGAATCAAGCCGACGCCCATCAGTCCCGTGAAGGTTTCGTCGAAAATCAACGTCGATGCCACGGCGGTCAATGCGACTCCCGACGCACCCCACACGCCGTAGGCCACCCCTAGTGCCATGCCTCGCCGCAATACGAGTGTCAGCAGGATGAATGCGGCGACGTATCCGATGACGACCACCGCGTACAACGCCGGCGTCGTCGCTGACCCCTTCAGTGAGAGCGATGCGGCGACCTCACTCAATACGGCAGCGGCGAGTAATGCCCACTTCACGATGTGGGCCGGTCCGTGGTTTTCGGCACGACTATTACGTTAGCAACCATAAGTTAACGGCTTCCCGACCTGGACCAAGACGCTGAACTGCCGAAAGAAGCCCAAATACAACTGGTACAACCAGTTGACCACTGGCTGAAGAACTGTCAGAATCGACGATCGTGGACATTCAACCGATCGAACGGACTGCGGTCTCCGACGAAGTGCTCGGCAAGTTGGTCGCCGAAATTCTGTCCGGACGCATCGCGCCCGGCGATCCGCTCCCCGCCGAGCGCGAATTGGCTCTGCGCTTCGGCGTCAACCGGCATGCCATCCGCGAGGCACTCAAAGGGGTCCGGCAAGCCGGTCTAATCCGTATCGCGCAGGGCGGTAAGACTCGTGTCCTCGACTGGCGACGCCACGCCGGACTTGATGTCCTGACGGCGCTCGCTGCCACCGGTGCGGTGCCGCCGGTAGAACTGTTGCGAGACATCGTCGAGATGCGGCGCAGTGTGGCAACCGATGCCGCGCGCCTCTGCGCGGCGCGCGCATCCGAGGCGCAACGCGCGGCGATCGTCGAAGCCGCTCGCGGGTATCCGGTCGCTGACGCGACAATCGCCGCAACCGTCGCCGCCGACGAGGTCTTCTGGACGGCAGTCATCGATGGTTCAGGCAACCTGGCCTATCGGCTGGGACTGAATACCTTGCTGTCCGGCTTCGACGCGATTGGCATCGGCGCTCTCGCTGATCTCGGTCTGATGGCCGAATTCGTCGACCGGGCAGCGCATCTCGAACTCGCCGACCGCATCGCCGCGCGCGATGCTGACGGTGCAGCCCGACTCGCCGACGATTTACTCGGCCGAATCGTTACTCTGCTCGCGGGCGCCGACGAGCGCTGACCTTCGAAAGAGACCCCATGTTCGACCTCATTCTGCACGCGATCCCGATCTTCGTGATCTGCCTTGTTCTGGAAGCCGCATCCTTCTATTTCTTGCCCGACGACGATGAGCGCGGTTATGAGTTTCGGGACACCGCAACGAGTTTGACGATGGGGCTGGGCAATGTCGTCATCAATATCGGCTGGAAACTGGCGGTCCTCGCGGTACTGGCCGGAGCCTTCCTGATCACACCGCTGCACTTGCCCGCCGACAACCCGTTGACGTGGCTGGCGCTCTTCGTCGCCGACGACGTGGCCTACTACTGGTACCACCGCACCCACCACACCATCCGGCTTCTGTGGGCCAGTCACGTGGTGCATCACTCCAGCCAGCAATACAATCTCTCGACGGCATTGCGGCAGACGTGGACACCATTTACGTCCCTTCCGTACTGGATTCCGTTGGCATTACTTGGTTTTGAGCCGTGGATGATTCTGCTGCAACAGTCGATCAGCCTGCTCTATCAGTTCTTCATTCACACCGAGCGCGTCGGGAAACTCTGGCGGCCAATCGAATTGGTGATGAATACACCGTCGCATCACCGAGTGCACCATGGATCCAACCAGGCATATCTTGACCGCAATTACGGCGGAATCCTCATCGTATGGGATCGACTGTTTGGAACTTTCGCCGGTGAGGATGAGCAGGTGCGCTTCGGGCTGACGAAGAATATCGACACATTCAACCCGATGCGGGTCGCGACCCACGAGTACACCGCGATTTGGCGCGACGTGCGCGGGGCGGCCAATTGGCGCGACCGCGTCGGGCACGTCGTGAAAGGCCCCGGCTGGGCGCCGACGGCGCAATAGACCACGGTGCGGTTACCGCCGAGGAATCGGCCGCGGCCCCGACTGCGTCGACGCTTGTTCTCGTGCAGAAGCGAATTCGGCGACGAGGCCTTCAGCGCTGCGAGCTGCCGCGTTGCAGACTCGGCGGCTGAAGGCATCGTTGAGCGGATGTCGTGCTCGCTGCCGCCACCGTTGCACCGCACCGAGAGCAACCCGTGCCCCCGACGTCATAGTTTCGAAAGGGTCGAGTCCGAGCCGATCGTCAGGCGATGTGCCGTAACCGCCGATGAGCCGCGTCATCTCGACAACCTCGGATTCCGACAGCGTCGTGGTTCGCGACCGCAACAAGCCGATGAGGCGGAGTTCCTCGAAACCGTGGACGTCAGAAAGCATTTCGTCCACCGAACGGATGAGTGATCTGGTCGCCGGGCTTGGGTAGTCATCGAGGATGCGGCGCAGTCCACTCAACGCGGAGTGAACTTTTAGTTGGTCGGCGCGTTGGCCGAACTGGACGTTCAGCACCGCCTGCAACTCGGTCAGACCGCTGCGGTTCAGCAATTCCGTTGCCAGCGAAGAGGAATCTACGATGCCAGTCTGCAGCAGTGTCACCGAGATGCGAATGCCGAACAGCCCGAAGCGCCGCACCAACCGCGCGCGGACATCGGCGGGTAGCGGCAGTGGCGAGTTTTCCCGCGCGAAACGATCCGCCGACAGCATCGATACTTGAAGGTCACTGGCCGGTACGGCGGCGAGGGTTTGTAACGCGGCGAATTCACTCTGACGCATGGTGCGCGCGGTTAACGCGAGTAGTCCGGCGACGGGAACAACCGACTGACACAACCCGGTAGCGGCCAATTCGGCGGCGTAGCCGGCTGCGACCTCCTTGGCCGACAACATGGCGTCAAGGCGTCCGACACCGATTTCGTCGGCGCGGGACACCACCCCGATCACACCGAGCGGTCCCGCGCGCCCACCGACCTGGCGGCTCAATTCGCTCAGTACGTTGACATCGCTGGCGCCGGCGCTACGTAGCAGATAGACCACCGCGTCCGCGCCGGACACACCATTCTCTGGAGCCAGCAAACGCATTGTGCGGGCCGATATTTCGGCGTTAAGTGACGCAGTGCCAGGAGTATCGATGACGGTGGTGCGTTTGAGTTCGTTCGACGGCCAGGCCACATCGAGCCGATCAACCGCTGCGGGGTCGAGGCCGTCGAGATCGAAGTTCAGATGACCGGCCGGCCGGTCAACCGGAACTGGCGCACTCATTCCGTTGAGATGCCAGGCGCGCACCGACGGAGCACTGCCGTGGCGAAACCAGGTCACAATGCGGGTGCACTCGGTCGCATTGCTGGGCGCCAGTTCCTCGCCGATGAGTGCGTTGAGCAACGTCGATTTTCCCGCTTTCAAGGTGCCCGCCAACGCGATCCGCAGCGGCTCGGCGAATCGCGCGGCACATTCGGCGAGCAACGCCGCGGCGGGTTGTTGCGCGAATGCCGGATCGTTGCGGTATATCTGTTCGGCGTCGGCAAGTAGTGCGGCGACGCGGTCGTGCGCATTCATTCGGTTCCCCCTCGCGCCCAATTGCCCGCCTCAGTGAGGAAGGTGAGCTGTTGTTTCAGTTCACGGCACCGGGTATCCCGTTCGGATACTTGGGCTTTCGCCGCCTTCTCGGTTGCGGCAATCGACTCGGTCAGTGACCGGGTAGTTTCGTCGGCGATCGCGCGGAAGTGATCGCGCAGTACTCGCTGGATTAGTCGCAGCCGGTCTCGAGATTCACGGCCAGCCTCGAACTGCACGTCATCGACGAGGCGGCGGATCGCCATCTTGGCCTCACCCCGCCGTCGTTGCAGCCGCATATCCCGGTCTTCCTGATATGACTTGCGGCCCAGAGCGACTCCGGCGAGTACCGAGAACGGATTGATCATCGACATGCCGACCAAGGTTGAGATCATGCCAAACATCATCATCCCGCCATAGGAGCCGCGCATGCCGGTGATTATCTTGTGCCCAAAGCCCGACGGGGCCTGTTCCAATCCGGCCAGCGGATCGACCGGTTCGAGATCCCCACCGACCGAGGCCAGCGCGACTTCGGGAATCGCGACCGAGCCGTCCTGGGCGAATGATTCGGCGACCGCCGACGCGACATCGATGGATTTGCGGTGTATCCAGATGAAATTATCGCCAACTGCTTCGCTGACGCGATGTTGGAGACGTTCGGTGAGGTCGGCCCAGATCACCGACGGGTCGGTGTCGTCCACTTCCTGCTCGAAATCCTTGAGGATGGTGCGGAACCGCCCCCGAAGGTCGTAGTCGGCGTCGGCGGACAGATCGGATATTCCATCGCCTAGGGTCTGCTGCCAGAGCGCGGTCCGGCTGCTCAGTTCCTTTGCCTCACGCCGTGCGACATCCAGTTCGGCGACGATGCGTTCCCGCTCGGCGGGATCGGACAGTACGGTGAGCTCGGCCGACAGGGTCAGCGAAAGGTGCTGTGTCGCAGAGGCTATCGCTGAACGGACCCCGCGCTGCATGTCCTGCTGCGCGTGCGCGAGGACCTCACCCGACAGGAACCGGAGCAGTTCGGGATAGCCAGACTCCTCGTTGAGTTCTTTGTCTTCCAACGTAATCGCGTGCGCCCGCAACGTCGACGACAACGGTTTGGGGACTAGCGGTATCTCCGCTCGTGTGAGGTGTGCGGTATCGGCAGCGACGACATCACGCCAATACGGGTAGAGGTCGACTTTGGTCGTCGCACAGAACGCTTTGGGGCACAGCTCAATTGCCTGACGGATGAACGTCATCTCCGGGGCGGTGAATTCTTGGCTGACATCGCTGCAGATGATCAGGGCATTGGCGCCCGGTAGCAGGCCTAGGGCGGCCGCGGCGTGGACCGATCCGACACCGCCGGTGCCCGGCGTGTCCACGAGCATCAACCCCTGTTTGAGCAATGGGCTTGGCACGCTGATCTCCAGGCGCACGACCTCGGCGCCACCTGCTTCGGGAGCGTGGGCGAAATCCCGGTGCACGTCGTCGATCGAGATCTCGATTCGGCGGGTAGCGTCACCGTCGGCCACGACGAGATGCGCTGTCGGTTCATCGCCGAAGTTCACGACGGTGATGAGTTCGGTCGTCTCACCGTCGCCGACCCGGCAGGCCGGCACATTGAGCAATGCGTTGATCAGTTGGCTCTTGCCTTGGCTGAGCCGACCGACGACGACCACCCGGGCACTCGGGTCGATAATCCGATCCTTGGTTATCGCCATACGCTGCGCGAGATCTGCCCGGCCGGACTTTTCGGCCATATCAGTAAGCCGCTCAACGATTTTCAGCACTTTCGCCGCGCCGCTGTCCATGGCCATGCCTTCCGTGAAGAGATGTCACCACGTGGCCGATGGCCCCGGCCCGCAGGGCTGAGGCCACCGATTGTCGGAGAGTCAGAAGATGTCGTCGAGCGCGTCGCCGATACCGTCGATCACCCCGCCTGCCGCGTCACCGATTCCGCCAGCGATTCCGCCGGTCACGCCCCCGAGGACGCCGCCAACCGCGGTGATCGCATCCGTCGGGTCAGGCAGGTGCAGGCCGCTGTTGTCCTCGGAGTTGTACGAATCGTTCACGTCATGCGAATCATGCTGGGAATTGTCGTTGAACGAGTCGTTCACGGAATTGTCGGTGTTGAACGAATCATCGATGTGGGTTTCGGTGTAGTCGTTGTCGTTCACCGTCGTCGGCCCGGTGTGGTGGGTGCCGAGATCGATATTCTCCAGCGAGACACCGCCGCCGTTGCCGCCATCGCCACCGTCGTCGCCCCAGCCGAGGAAGCCGCCGTGGCCGCTGCCGCCAGCGCCGCCGTCGCCCGCGTCGACATTGACCTGAGCGTGGTTGTCGTTGGTGCTGTTGTCGACGTTGGTCGTTGTGGTGGTATTGCCGCTGTTGTTGCCGTGGATCGAATTGTCGATGTCCACGTCCGTGTTGGTGACGGTATTGCCGACGGAGTTGCCGTCACCGGTCACGCCGCCGCCGGTAGAGATATTTCCGGAGTTGTCGCCGCCGACGGCCACCGAACCGGCTCCGCCGGAAGAGGTTACGTCGTTGTCGACGCCGCTGACATTGCTTCCCTGGGTCCACTGTGAGTTTGTCATTTTGGTTACCTTCTGTCTTGTCGAGATGTTGTGGTTGTGGTTGCGGGAGTTTTCATTTCCCGGTGAAACTGAATCTACGAGGGACTGCGAACGGCCAAAACGGGGTGAATCCCCGCACTGGTCGGGGGGAATTGGAGGGGTAGTGCGCTAGGGGGAGAGCGGCGTTCGGGGAATGTTGGGGGATTGGGGGTATCCCCGGCGCGGAACACGGCCAAGCGCGGGCCCGATGGATAACCATCGGACCCGCGCGGATCGGCTGATAGACGCGTCCGTCAGTAGTAGACGCCGTCGGGGATATCGTGGCCGGCTTCGGGCGCCACGATCCCTTGCGGCGCAGACGCATCCGACGCGGCGTCAGGTGAGTAGGTGTCGGTGACCGGCGTCGACGCGTCGGCCGGGGCGTCCGGCATCGCAGTTGCGAGGTCGGTTGGGTCGGGCGCCGCCGGGTCGAGACCGCCCGAGTCGTAGCCGTCGTCGGTGAAGTCATAGGTGGGGACGGGGCTGCCCGACCCGTCCGGGATAGTGATGCCGTCGTCCGGTTCGGGGGTGGGCGCGATGGGATCGGCGGGCAACGAATTGTCTTCGGACAGAAGAGGTATGCCTGCTGAGTCGTCTCCGAAGAGCTCCGGTGTGATTCCCGGTCCGGACGGATCGTTGGCGGCGACGACCGTGGTAAGTACCGCCGAATCTAGTGGCGTTGACGCCGACATCGATGTTGTCGCCGATAGTGGCGGAGTGGTGGCCGCGGTAGGGGAAATCCCAGCCGCCGCGGGCGATGCCACCGCACTCGGCGGCATCGTCGCGGCCATCGGATGTAGCCCCTGCGGCTCGGCCGCCGGCTTCTCACCGCTGTCGCCGCCTGTCGCTGTCGCCGCCGCGTGGTTGTCATTGGAGCTGCTGTCGGCATTCGATGTCTTGGTGTCATTGCCGCTGTTGTCGCCGTGAACCGAGTTGTCCTCGGTCTTGGTTTGCGACGTCGACGTGTTGCCGACGTCGTTTCCGTCGCCGGTGACACCGCCTCCGGTACTGATATTGCCCTCGTTATCGCCTCCGACGGCTACCGAACCTGGGCCGTTGGCCTGCACGACCGTGTTGTTATCGCCGATGACGGTTGTGTAGTAGTTGTTGATCACCTGGGTGATGATGTCGGCGGGACTGCCGCCAGCGGGGATGGGTGGGCACCATTCACCGCCGCCGTACGAAACCTGTTCGACAACACTGGGAATCGCTTCGGCGACCTCGGTTTGCGTCACATCATGCAGGCCGGAATCGGCCATACATTTGCCTGGATTCTCACTGAACTGCTGCGCCTTTTCCGAGTCGCCCAGCAACTCCATGATGAAATCGATGATTGATTGGTTGACAGACATTGCTTTCTCCTCGGTGCGGATTGTCGAAATGCGGTCCTCCGTGTCGAGGGGCATCTGTCAACAAACGCTATGAGCAAGTGGTCGGTCAGATAATGGGGACGATCCCCACCATTGCGACCCGCGATTGGGGGGCTGGTTATCCCCAATGGGGGTTTGCGGGATCGAACCTCTACAGATCGTCGAAAGCCGAATGGTCGGTTACCGTCGAATGATTATGGCCGTCGAAACCGAAGTCGCCGGAGGGTGATCTATCGAGCCAGTCGGAATCGGCCGGTGCTTGGGGAACGTCAGCGAAGTCGCTCGGTGCGTCGGTCTCGTCGGAGATCTGGGTGGTCGACAAATCATTCGGCACTATGTCGCCGGAGTCGGCGTCGAGAATCGCGGGGTCGACGTCGGGAACGGCAAATGGATCGAAGGGCGAATCCGATTCTGCGGCAGTGTGATCGATGACGATCGGCGACTGGACATCGCCCGGACCGGCAAACGCGTCGCCCACGGCGGTGTCGAAGGAATGGGCGGCATCACTCGCTGACCAGATCGAGCCCGACGTCGGAGCCGAATGGGACGACTCGGCAACGACCGGAATGAGATGGTCGACGTCGGCGGTCGTCACGTCATGCAGGTTGGCCGCCGTCAGCGCGCTTTGCGGGTCGGCGTGATACGCCGCCGCCGCCGCCGGGTCGTGGACGAGCGTCGTGATGAAGTCCAGCAAGGAACTTGGGGCCATGTGCCACACGATACTGCGAAAAGGTAACTATCGAATATGGGATTTTCCCCCAATGAGACGGGCCGGATTAGGGGATTGTGGCCCCCGCGGGAACCGGGTCTACGGGGTAAACGCCCGCATATTGGCTGAGCTTCTTTCGCTGCCCTCGACAGGAGGGGATTATTACATGCGAACATCGAAACACGATGGACGGAGTTCGCCATGGCAACACTTTGCCTGGGGGTTGCAATCGGTGCGGGAAACTTGATCGCCGCGGCTCATCCCGGTGCGGCGACGAGATGGACGACCCAGTTGTCGGTTGCTCCGCACGTCGCTCCGGAGGCCGGGTTACCCGAGGAGAATCCGCGCGTTCGGCCCGATGGGATGGTGCTCACCGGATTCGTTGAGCGCGTTGGAGATCCGGTGCCGATTTCGGGGCCAGGCGGTCAAAGTTTTCCGGCGGCACAACTAACCGTCGACGCCGTGAAGAGTCTCGTCCGATCCCAACTAACCGGCGGTGAGACTTCACCCGCACTTGTCCTTGCCTGCCCAGCCTATTGGTCAGATTCCGCTCGAGATCAGTTCGCCGCGGCGGCATCGGCCGCTCGGCTGCCACAACCTCTCCGGGTGGAGACCGATCTGGTGATGGCCTTCGCCCGTCTGCGTCAACTCGCCGACATGCCGCGCGCGGGACTGGTCGCGATCGCCGATCTCGGGGCGACCGGAACCACCGTCGCCATTGGCGACGCCGCGAGCGGCACGATTGTTTCTGACCGTCTTCGGCTGGATGAGGCAAACGGCATCGATCTCGATCACGCGCTACTCCAACACATTCTCGGGCAGGTCGCCGACTCGGCAGACCTCACCGCAGCTGACCCCAATCTCGTTGCGGCGCTGGAGAGGTTGCGGATCGAGGCGCGAGCGGCCAAGGAACGGCTGTCGGCTGATTCGGTGACGTCGGTAGCGGTCGACTTGCCGATGTATCGCGGCGACGTACGGGTCACCAGATCCGAACTCGACGACCTGGCCGATGAGCAGGTGACAGGGATCGCCACCGGTATACGCGAACTGATCGATCGCGGCGGTGCCGAGGACCGAGATGTGGCCGCGGTGTCACTCTGCGGCGGTGGCGCGACCATGCCCATTGTCGCACAACGGCTTTCGGCCGAGTTTCATACCGCGGCTGTCGTCGATGCAGAGCCATACGCCACCGCCGCGCGAGGCGCGGCTGGCGTGGCGTCCACCCTGACTCCGCCTCGACCTCGACCCGGGGTGCCGCCCGCGTCGAGCGCGTCGCGCCCGCCCGCGGTGTTTGGAGCGGTGGTCGCCGATCCGCGAGATGTGTCGCCGGGCCAGACCCCGCCTGCCGGAGTGCCTATCCGCGACACCGCCGCAACTTCACGCTGGCAAGTGCCCCCGGACGAGGCATACGACGATGACCACCCGGCGGACAAACCCGAACGCGGCGCACAGGCGGTAACCTTCGGGCCACGTGCGGAACCGGAAGCGGATCAGCCACGGAGTCGGGTACGACTGTTCGCCCTATTGGCCGCTGGCGCAGTGGCATTCATGGTGGCTGCCGGGGGAGTCGCGTACGCGCTGACCGGTGACAATCAAACCAATACACCGGCGCCGGGTACGTCGGTGTCGCAGTTCTCGACTCCCGAATCGACTACGTCGGTCGAAGGGACCATCGAGGAGACCACAACCGAACAAGGGGTGCCCGACGGCGGCGGCGGAAATACCACCGAGGAACCTGGGCCAACGGAACCGTCGGTGACCGAGCCAAGCGTGATGCCATCGGGAACACCGCCCGAACAGTCACCGCCACCGGCCGACGGCGGGCCTGTCACGCCAGCGCCCACGAGCTGACCGAACCGATGGTTCGAGTCGTAGCACCGGCAGCGGCAGAACTCGTCGCCGATATCGCCGCGCGTCCGGCCCGTCGACGCGTGCAACCGATCATCGGGTCGGCTGGCTCGGGAAAGACTCTGGTACTTCAGGAAATTCGGCGAATATATCGGGAGGCCGGTGAGTCGCTCGCCCAGAATCTCACGCCGAGTTCGGACGAGAAGATACTCGTTGTCGACAATGGCCACCGGCTCCCCGACGCCGACCTCGCCGAGGTTTCGAAACTCGCGCGCGCAGGCACCCATACAATCGTCTTCGCCACGGAGTCGAGACCTCGGCAGACCGCGTGGTCGGCAGCGATCGAGGCGCTTACCTGGGACACACCACCGGTGATACTGACGGCCCTGTCGGCCGACGATGTCGATTCCTTCGCCGCCGAATTGGGCTACGGGTCCGATCCTATTCGCGCGCAACAGATTCAGCTGATGACCGGTGGCCTCCTCGACCTGGTGTTGGTCGCGCTCTCCGCGGGTGGGCGGTCCGACGGGATGACCGCTGCGGTCACAGATGCGGTGCGCGAGAGGATGTTCCGGCTCGGCGGACAAGTACTGTCCACGGTGGCGATGTTGACGTTGACCGCGCCCATCGGTTCTGCGGAAGTAGCTGCCGCACTCGGAGTTTCGATCGATCGGGCCGATCAACTGGTGGATATCGCGCGTGGCACCGGCCTGGTTACCGGCCCGGCGGAGTTGAACTCGCTGGTGCAGCGGGGAGCGCTGACCGCGCTTGGGGAGTCACGGCGGCGAGAACTGGGTCGTGCCGTGCTCGACGCGCTGTGGTCGGCAGGGTCGATTTCGGGGGAGCTCGCAGCCGAGCTGGCCTCCCACGGAGTGCTGGACGAGCGACTTGTCGAACCGATCCTCCGGTTGGCCGCGGATGGACCGGTTCGCTCGGATATGTTGTACGAGTTAGCTATTCATTCTGGTGCTGATCCGCTGGCGACGCATGTGCGCGCCGCGGAGGCAAAGGCGATCGCTGGCGACCTACGGGCGGCAGGCGCCGACATCGATCGCCTGTGGGCAGATTTCGGTGCCAGCGAGGACTCCGATCCACAGATGAGATTTCGCGCGGTGCGGATCAGTGCGTGCGCGGCCGTTGCTTCGGGATCGGCGCCGCGTGCGGCTGAACTCTACGACTGGCTGGCTTACACCGGCAACGGGGTCCCGCAAGGTTGGGGCGCCGACGCCGCACTGGCCGGCGTAATCCATCTCGCCGTCGGCGACGCGGGTGCGGCCCGTCGGGTGTTGGCCACCGAAGCTGAGCCGGAAGTGAATTCGCCATTCGCCGGTACCGCCGTCGATCGGCTGTTGCTGCGCGGCCTGGTGCAGTCGCTCGAGACCGATAGTTCACCAGCGCTGGTCACGCTGTCTCGCGCGGTTGGCCTCTCGGGTACCGCGACTGCGGGGTTGTCCCCGGACACCCCAGCGGCAGTGGCCGCTATCGCCGCCCTGCAGGTCGGCCAGGTGGCCCGCGCGCGTTCGCTGTTGACACGCGTCGCCGCGGACCAGTGGCCGCCCGCGCACCGAGTCCGGATGTCACTGCTGACGGCATGGGTTCTGATGGCTGAGGGAGACGAGCAGGCGGTCCAGGCGTGCCTTGACGCGTTGGGGCCTGTCGAACAGGTCCGCGATCAGATGGCGCTCGCCACCCTACGTATCGCGATGGCCCGGCGAGCTGGAGACCTGGGGCGCCTTCATCAAGCATGGGAGGATGCGGCCGGCCCGCTCGGTGAGTACACGGTCGATCTGTTCGGGTTGATGTTCGTCGGCGAGGTGTGGGTGGCCGCAGCACGACTGGGTCGCCTCCACGACGTCGCTCCGATGGTCGAGGACGCGACGACTCTTCTTGCCGCACTGGGGAATCCGATTCATTGGCTGACCGCGTTGCATTGGTACGGCGTACACGCCGCGATCGCCGGTGATTCACCGAAAGAACTGATTCCGCATGCCCAGGCGCTGGCGGAGGCCGCGCGGCACAGCTCGTACGCGGCCGCACTCGCCAGCGCCGGCCGTACGTGGATCAGGGTGCTCGGCGGGACCGTCGATGCCGCCGAGGTCGATACGGCGTGCCGGGGACTCGATGACGCCGGGCATAACTGGGATGCGACGCGACTTGCCGGGCAGGCGGCATTGAACGCCGATGATCAACGCGTCACTGCGGTGATGCTGCAATTGGCGCGGTCGTTGCGCACCCACCATGTCGCGCAGACAGAGCCAGACCCTCAACCGAGTGAGCCGTCGACCCGGTCGGCGATGTCAGTACTGAGCGAGCGTGAACGCGAGGTCGTCGAACTGCTGCTCATCGGACTGACCTATCGAGCCATCGGTGAGCGACTCTTCATTTCGGCGAAGACCGTCGAGCATCACGTCGCGCGGATCAGGAGGAGGATCGGCGCGCAGACCCGGTCGGAGATGTTGTCCATGTTGCGGTCGATGGCTGGGGAGTGAATGCGCCAGCCATACCGTGGCGACGTCGTGCTCGACGGAGCCGTCGATGGACACCGCCACCCGAAGCTGACGCGAGCGGCGCAGCGGCTCGAGCGCGAATGAGAGGACCCCGTCGCGTCCAACGTCGACGTGAGCGGTCCGCGATAGGGAGGCGGTTTGATCGCCGTCGATGACCGATACGTGGCCGGTGACTCCGGCGATGGGAAAAGTGCTTCGCAGATGTACCGAAAGTGACAGGGGCACATCGGGATTGATCGGAATCGGCGCGGCGGTGACCGGCGCGACCAGTATTCGCCCGGCCTGAATGACATCGATATCGGCGATCCACACACGCGCGAAAAGTAAATCGATGTCGTGGGTATCGGACTTGTGTGCCCAATCGGTTAGCGAAGTGCGGTGCATGTGGCGAGCGTATTCATCGACCGTGATCGTCGGCATGAGTAGCGCACTACTCGAATAGCATCATGCCGTGTCATTGACGCGAATCGGGCCGCCCGGCGATCGCCGGACGGCCCGAAAGGCAACTCTAGGTTTGCGGCTAGTGCGCAGCTTCGTAAGCATCGACGATGTGCAGCGGGATACGTCCACGGTCGCTGACCGAGTGGCCGTTCTCGTTCGCCCATTCGCGGATTGCCTGCGTCTGGGCCTTGCTGCGGTTTCCGCCGGTGGCTACGCGACGAGCGGTACGTGCGACGGGACGAGAAACGTCGAGGTACTTCTGCAGCGACGCGCGGAAATCATCGGCATGCTTGGCAGAGGTGTCGAATTCGTAGGTGCGACCGTCTACCGAGAAGCGAACGGTTTCGTACTCTTCGAGCACCTTGCCGTCGATGTCATCGATAACCTCAACGACCTCACGTTTTGCCATGGACTGCACTCCTTCGGGTAGGACACTGAAATTGCGATGGACTATTCAGAGAGGCGGACGAAATGACGACTAGTAAATCCGCAACCGAACAATTCTGTTACAGACTAACTCAATCCGGTTAAGCCTGTGCTGAGAAGGGGCAATTGACGCCCTGATTCTCAGGAAGTTGGTGGGGAACTCGTATCGGAAGTCTCATCGTCAGGTGCGGATGTCGAAGTGCTGGCGATTCCCAAGAGCGCGGACGGCGCGGCATCGGCCGCATTGATTTCTCGATAGCCATCGGAGGTGATGGAGAATCCATTACCCGATTGGGCGTGTAGGCAGTAGAGGCCGCTGATGTGGCTCAAGCAGGTAAATCGGCTTATCGAAATACTCTGGCCGAAATTGACTATGGTGCCTCGGTGCATCACCGGATACAGGTTGGCGCATGCGCCATGCGTTGGTCCGGAGTTGCTCAGAATGATCATCTCCGGGGCCCACTGGCAGGTCGACGGTGTATTCGCCGGCGGGTTCTGAGCGCCCTCAAGTCCAGTCGCTTCGCAGGCCAAGGTATCGCGCCCATTGGTGCCGGTGGAACAACTGACCGAGCGACTAGGCGTAGTGAAATTGAAACCGGAAGTATCGACCAATGGCGAGTCGGCAGTTACCGCACCCGGGTGATAGCGGCTGTTATCCACCCGTGGTGCGGCGGTCACCGTGCGCCCGATGGTCCATTTCGGCAGATTGGTCTCACGCGTCGACGACTGCTGAGGGCCAGTGGAGCTGGTGGTGGTGGGTGCCTCGGTCTCGGTAGAAAGTCGATCGGTCGGTGGCACAACGATCTCGCCGGGCTCGTTAGCGCCGGTGATTCCGCAGGCGGACGCGCCAAAGAGGACGGTTCCCGCCGCAGCGCACACCAGCACGCGCTCGAACCGTCGCCGCGGTGCGGTGTTGCCGCGCCGGGGAAATCCGTACCCTGGCATCTTGTGTCGACTCCCAAGATCGTCTTGTTCTACGTGTTTGTGCCGCTGGCCGACCCTGAGGCTATTCGCCTGTGGCAACTCTCCGTATGCGAGTCACTCGGACTACGCGGTCGGATCATTGTCTCAGTCGACGGCATCAATGCGACGGTGGGTGGCGATCTCTTACAAGTCAAACGCTACGTCAGAATTACGCGCACGTATGCACCGTTCGCTGATGTTGACGTGAAATGGTCGATGGGCACCGGTCAGGATTTCCCTAGATTGAGCGTCAAAGTCCGCCCGGAGATCGTCAGCTTTGGTGCACCTGAGCGGCTCAAAGTCGACACGAACGGTGTCGTAGGCGGCGGTAAACGACTCACGCCAGCCCAGGTCAATGAATTGGTGCGGCAACGCGGCGATGACGTTGTATTTTTCGACGGCCGGAACAAGCTTGAAGCGCAGATCGGCAGATTTTCCGGTGCTATCGTGCCCGATGTAGCCGCCACGCGTGACTTCATCCCACTGATCGACTCGGGTGAGTTCGATCATTTGAAGGATCGTGCGGTGGTGACTTACTGCACTGGCGGTGTGCGATGCGAGGTGCTGAGTGCGTTATTACGCGAGCGTGGTTTCAGCGATGTCTATCAACTCGACGGCGGTATTGTCCGCTATGGCGAAGAATACGGCGACGACGGTCTGTGGGAGGGGTCACTCTATGTATTCGACGAGCGAATGAGTGTCGATTTCTCCGATCACGCAAAAGTTCTCGGCACTTGTTCGCGATGCGGTAGTCCGACCAAGAATATAGGCAACTATCCCGATCCGGAGGGACGGGAATTGGTGGTCATCTGCCCGGATTGCCTGGACACAGCCGAACCGGTGCACAGTCGATGAGTTCGTCCTCGCGTCAAGTTCCCGTCATCGTTGTCGCCGGATTTCTCGGCGCCGGTAAGAGCACGCTGCTCAACCATCTGCTCCGGAGTAGTGGTGCGACGCGAATCGGTCTGATAATCAACGACTTCGGTGCGATCAATGTCGATGCTCTATTGGTCGCCGGTCAAGTCGATGGTGTGGTGGGACTCGGTAACGGCTGCATGTGTTGCACGATCGACGACGATTCGCCCGATGGAATCGAGGCGATTGTGCGGCGTTTGCTGGCGCCAGCCGCGGGAATCGATGCGATTGTGATCGAAGCGTCGGGACTCGCCGAGCCGCGGACATTGATCAGAATGGTTGCCGGGCTGACAGATCCGCGAATCGTATACGGCGGATTGGTCTACCTCGTCGATGCGGGAGGATTCCTCGCGAGTCGGCGTCAGCATCCCGAATTGGCGGCCCATATTCGTGTCGCGGATCTACTCGTCGTCAACAAAGCCGACCTATTGTCCGACAAGCCCGACGCAGACGACCTTGATCGCGACACGGTCCTTGGCGCCATCGCCGAACTCAATTCCACCGCGCCGATGGTGCTTACGACGGAATCGGTTGTCGATCCGACCATGCTCTTCGACCCCGCGCCGGTGCGCGAGGACGGTGGGCCACGGCAATTGTCACTCGACGAATTACTTCGTGAGGACGCACATGATCATCACGAGTGCGTTGACCATCGCCATTTGCATGACGAGTACCAGTCGGTGTCGTTCCAGTCGGTCGAGCCGATGAATCCGCGTCGGCTAGCGGTATTTCTTGAGCGTCCGCCAGCTGGCACCTATCGGATTAAGGGGTGGGCACATTTCGATCTGCCTGGCCATCGCGGGCGATTCGTGCTGCACGCGGTCGGGGGGCGGATTCGCATCGAGGCGGCGAGTTGGTCGGGGGAACCGCCGTCAACGGCCATTGTCGTGATCGGCGTTGGCCTCGACGAAGAGGTCGTCCAGACGGAGCTGAGCGCGGCGGTCGGGCCCGACCTTAACGACGAATTTGGGATCTTGAGCATCACCCGTTATTTCGCTGCCACCTAACGGGACGAGGCTTTGCGCTTTCGGCTCGGCGAGGTCACAGCTGCCTAACGATAACCGTCGTGCCAGGTCGCGGATTCGTCAAAAGCCTCAACCCCTGCTTCACTGTTACCAAAGGTGCCAGTGTGTCTGCTGTGACTAATGTTGCGTATGGAGGGCCGATTTGTGTTTGCGTTGAGGAAGACTGCCGTGACGACCGCGGCTGCGGCGGCGGCCGTAGTGATTGCTGGTACCAGCGCGTCCGCTATTCATGCCGCGCCGCTCGCGCCCGTGCCGGTCGCGGGCAAGACGCTCGCCGGTAAGACAATCTTCCTCGACCCGGGCCATCAGGGCGGCTCGGCCGGGCATAGCCTCACCAAGCAGGTCCCCGACGGTCGCGGTGGCATGAAGGACTGCCAGACGTCGGGTGCGACCGGTGTTAACGGCGTCCCTGAGCACAAGGTCAATTGGGAGGTCGCGCAACTGGTGAAAGCGGGCCTGGAAAGTCAGGGAGCCCGCGTGGTGCTCAGCCGCGCGGATGACACCGGCTGGGGCGGCTGCGTCGACGAACGCGCGGCCGCGGCCGGCAAGTCGGGTGCGGCGGTAGCGGTGAGCCTGCACGCCGACTCGACGAGCGGCGGCGCGGATACCTCGAAAAAGGGTTTCCATATGATCGTGCCGACCTTGCCGTTGTCGAATAAGCAAGCGCAGCAAGCACAATCGAATGGTGGCCGCAAGGCGTCGACCATCATGCGCGACGTGTTCAAGAAGGCTGGTTTCCCACCGGCAAACTACGCGGGTGTAGCCGACGGCATTCAGACTCGCTCAGATATCGCCGCCGTCAACCTCACCACGGTGCCCGCGGTCTTCATCGAAATGGGCAACCTCTCCAATCCCACCGAGGCGTCCGCGCTATCGGACAAGGCTGGTCAGCTCAAATATGCGACAGCCATCACCGACGGGATCCTCGGCTACGCGGCCGGCACCGGAGTATCCGCTTCACCCCTGCTCTCCACTGGATCGCTGGGCGCCACACCGTCCGACGCGCCGACATCGACTCCGAACGCAGAGGTCGACACCGAGGGGCTCGCGGGAGTGTTCCCGCTGATTCAGCAGCTGCTGGCCACGCGCGACCCCGAAGCGCTCATGGCGCTGATCGCAGGGCCGGGACAGGACGTCGGATCTCAAGTACTCAAAGCGATGCTGTCGGTCGTCTACTCGCTGTTTGGCGGCAAACTGCCGATCGGCTGACCGAGGTAGCTCGATCACCTGAACTACAGTTTGTGGCATGAGTCTCAAACAACTGTTCGTCATGAAGACGCCGGTGCCGTCGCTACGCGGTCGCCGGGTACTGATAACCGGCGCCGCAAGCGGCATCGGACGGGCCACCGCCAGCGAAGCGGCGAGCCAGGGAGCCGAGCTGGTCCTCACCGACCTTCGCTTGGAGCCGCTCAACGAGGTCGTCGCCGAGATCGCCGCGAGTGGCGGCACCGTGCTCTACCACCAGGCCGGTGACGTCTCCGACTACGACTGGGTCAAATCGTTTGCCGCGCAGGTCGACGCCGAGGTCGGCGTGATGGACGTGGTGATGAACGTCGCGGGTATTTCGGCCTGGGGCACCGTCGAGAATCTGGAGCATCGACACTGGCGGTCGGTCATCGACGTGAACCTGATGGGTCCGATCCACATCATCGAATCCTTTGTGCCGCAGATGGTTCGGCGTGGGCAGGGTGGCCACCTGGTCAACGTGTCGTCGGCGGCGGGGCTGCTCGCCCTTCCGTGGCACGCGGCTTACAGCGCAAGTAAGTTCGGCATTCGCGGCGCCTCGGAGGTACTTCGTTTCGACTTGCGTCAGCACAATATCGGCGTGTCACTCGTGTGTCCGGGCGGTGTCGCCACGCCACTGGTCGAGACTGTTCAAATCGTCGGGGTCGATCGCGATAATCCTAAGGTGCGCAAGGCAATTGACGGGTTTCACAAGGTTGCGATTACTCCGGAGAAGGCGGCTCGCGCGATCATCAAGGGTGTTCGTAAGAATCGCTTCCTGGTGTACACGTCATTCGATATTCGCTTCGGTTACTGGTGGGCGCGTAAGTTCGCGTTCCCCTACGAGGTGGTAATGCGAATCGCGAACGATCGCTTCAGCCATCTCGCGAAGATCGCGCCGAGTGTGGCTTCGGCTCAACCGGCGCCAGCCCTCGACGAATTGTCCAACGGGCGTGAATGATCGCGACGGCGCGGACACCCTCGTGGTGTCCGCGACCCGCGCCGAAGCGGGCCATGTACCGCCGGGTACTCGGCTGCTGATTACCGGCATCGGAAAGGTTCGTGCCGCAACGGTGCTCACTCGCGAACTGGCCGCTGCGCAGTCCGGCGCCGCACCGCCGGTGAGCGAGGTAATCAATATCGGTACGGCCGGGGCGTTGCATGATCATCATTCGGGGCTGTTCGTACCATCGACGGTGATCGAACACGACATCTCGAGCGAGGCGTTGCGCGCGATGGGTTACGACATCGTGGACACCCACAGCTTCGACGGTGACGGTTCGGTGTTGGCCACCGGAGACACGTTCATCGCCGACCCAGCGGTGCGCGCGGAGCTGAGCAGGCGGGCTGATCTGGTCGACATGGAGGGCGCTGCCATCGCCCACGTGTGCGCGACATTTAACGTCGAACTCACGCTGGTGAAAGTGGTCAGTGACGGTGCCGACGAACAAGCGATGGATTGGCCGTCGCTCATCGACGCCGCGGCGCTCGATCTGGGCCGCTGGCTCGCCGCGCGCTGATCAGACGATGTCAGCGGGTAGGTGATGGCGGGCGACGCCTGGGGGCGGGCTCATCGGCGAAGTCAGCGGTCAGATCGACGCCGGCAGCTCGTGCCGCCGCGCCAGCCGTGCGCCGGGTGGGCGGGATTTGCTGGGGTTGCTGACGGGGACGAGGTGCCCGCGCGGGATCACGGACGGGCTCACCCTGTGGGCGTGGACGTGGCGTGGTGCGCTGTTGACGTTGCTCGGGCCGGGGCTGTCCGACCGGGGCGTCATCGCGATCGGCACGTCGACGGCCGGGTTTGGCCGGCGCTTCGACCCTGCGGCGTCGGGTGGGTTGCGTCCGACGATCATCCTCGTCGGAAGCGACGGGACGTCGGGGGGGCGTGCGTCCCGACGGCGCTTCGGCGGGTCGACCACGCGTCGCTGTCTTCGTAGTAGAGGAGGGCGCGGGCCGCTTCGCGGGTGCCTTGGTGGCCTTGCGCGCGGCCGCTGTCTTCGCGTCCGGGGTCCTCGCCGGTGCGTCGGCGGTGGCGTCGCGGGTGATGAACCAGCGCGCGATGACGACCGCGAGAGTCAACACAAAGGTGACTGCCATCGACGGAAAACTGCTCGCAATGGGTAACGCGAGCTTAAGAACCAGAGTCTTGAGCTCGGTGTCGGAATTAATTGAGTACAGCGTGACAATACTCACCACGAATGCGACCAACGGCGGCTGTACCGCGGCGGTGAAAAGCGCCCGGCGCCGCACCGCGAGCGCCGCGCCGACGCAGCCGATCAGGTACAGAACCTGGTAGCTCGAACCAAGCGCACCGTGCATCGCCGCATCAAATCCAGCGCCGATAGCGGTCAGGACCGTGGCGAGCAGTACCGCCGCCCACCAGGGTAAACCCCGGTATCTAGGCAGCACGGACTGCTCTTTGAGGGGCACATTGCTTGCCTCGAATTGGCCGGATAACACATTAAGACGGTACCGGGTGCAGCTGAGAAAATCGGTATCCGGGTTCGTCGGGTGTGGCACGCGTCGACATCAGCCGGGCGATTTATGCCTTACGTCTCCTATCGTTTGGCGGACCACGTCATCGATCGGTTCAGGTTCGGGCAGCAGTGAGGTTTGATCGGCGAAGGCGTCTAAGTCGGCCAGTTTGCGGGCCGTGACGCCCAAGCGCGAATCGATCGCGCCGACGGTCAGGTTGTAGGCCTCGACGGCGCGGCGCAGCGATCCGCCCATCTTGTCGACATGTCCGAGGACCGTCGACAGGCGTCGGTACAACTCATAGCCAAGGTCGTGGATGACCTTCGCGTCCTCAGTTAGCGCGTACTGCCGCCACCCCAGCGCGACCGTGCGCAACAGCGCCACCAGCGTCGTCGGGGTGGCCAAGACGACCTTCTTGGTAAATGCGTACTCGATGAGATCGGAATCGGCCCGCGCTGCCGACTCGAGGATTGGATCACTCGGGATGAATAACACCACCATTTCCGGGGTATTGGTGAATGCCGTCCAATACGCTTTCGACGACAACGCGCTGATATGCGCGCGCACGGCGCGCGAGTGTGCGGTCAGGGCCTGCCCTTCGTGTGCCGGGTCATCGGTATTGACTGCCTCCAGATATGCGTGCAGTGGCACCTTCGCGTCGACGATGATCTGGCGTCCGCCAGCGAGGTGAACCACCATGTCGGGACGTACCCCTGAACCAGCTTCTACCGAGCTTGCCGCGCCCACCTGGGTGTCGAAATCGCAGTGGCGAGTCATGCCGGCCAATTCGACCACGCGCTCCAACTGAAACTCTCCCCATCGGCCGCGGATATGTGGGGTATGAAGCGCGTTCGCCAGTGCGCGGGTCTGGGTATGCAGTTGTGCGGATAGATGTCGCATCCCGTGTACCTGTTCGGACAGGCCGGCGTAAGCGCTGACCCGGTCGGTCTCGGTACGGCGCAGTTCGTCGGAGAGCCGACCGAGTGTGTCCCGCAGCGGCCCGACGATGTGATGTACCTCGGCCCCAATCGCGGCGGATTGCCGACGCGCGGCATCCTCGCTCGCGACACTCAACGACTGCGCCGCCAGCGCTTCGGAACGCTGATATGCCCGAGCGTCGGCCTGGGCGTTCGCGAGTCGTGCGCCGCTACGTGCGACATGAGCCAACCAGCCCAGACCGAAGCCGAGAACTAGCCCGACGACGAGTGCGATGACGGTGGAGGTGGACATGGCAGCAGACTGTCAGAGAGGTATGACAGTCACGCTCCTGACGATGTGCGGCGGGCTGAAATCTACGGCGACAACGCCTACGGGGGAAGATTTCCCTCGACGACGCCGCACGTCGCAGATTTAGGCCGCCTCCCGCTCAAGCAGTGACCGTTTGATGTCGACCCCGTACCGGAAGCCGGTCAGCTTTCCCGACTTGCCAATTACCCGGTGACACGGCACGAATAAGGCGGCTGCGTTTCGGGCACATGCAGACGCCGCGGCGCGGATAGCCGGGGCGTTGCCGGCGCGTTCAGCGAATTCGCTGTAGGTGACCACCTCACCGGCATCAACCGCGCGCAGTACGTCCCACGCGTGCAGCAGGAAATCTCCAGAATGCTGGCGTACCGGAATTTTCGTCACGATGTCGTGGTCGCCGGCGTAGTACGCCTCGACGGCACCGGTCAGCTCGGCCAGGGGTGCGTGCCGAACGGTCTCCGGTTGGATCCGCGAATGAATCAGGGCCGCAAGGTAATCGGGGTCATCGACCCAACCGGAGGCGAGAATCCGATCATTGTCGTCGGCGATCAGGGTGAATGGACCGTCGGGTGTATTCACGGTGGCCCAGCGTGCGGTTTCGGACATGTGTCGTTCCTTTCGGGTGTCGGCAGTAGCTGCCGAGATGTTGGTTAATGAGTCTTGGAGGTGGCGGGCAGAATCTTTGCCCGCCACAGATGCATGGACGCGTAGGAGCGCCACGGTGCCCACTTGGTGGTCTGGGTCAGATCGATATCTAATTCTTGTGCCGCACGCGCGACGACGAGATCCGTGCTCAGCAGTACGTCGGGATCAGCCGCGGCTCGCATCGACACATAATTCGCGGTCCAGTCGCCGACCCCGGGCAGGGTGCGCAATAGGCCACGCATATCTGACGCAGCGAGACCCGTGTGCAGTTCCACCGAACCGTCTGCGATTTTTTCCGCGGCGCCGACGATCGCGTCGATCCGACGACGCGGACCGCGCAGCACGTCTGCGCCCCGCTCGGCAATCATCGTCGGGGTGGGGAAGAGTTTCGTCGGCCCGTCGTCGGCCTCCCACGGCGCTGCCTCACCCAACTCGGCCACGAGATTGCCCAGGTGCGTTCGGGCCGCGCGCACGCTGATCTGCTGACCGATCATGGTCGTGAACAGCGTTTCGGCGGCGTCGAGCGTGCCGGGTACCCGAATGCCAGGAGCGGCGGTTACCAGCGGTCGCAGGCCTGGGTCGGTGGCGAGCAACTGATCGGCCGCCTGCGCGTCGGCATCAAGGTCGAGTAGCCGCCGCACCCGATTGACCGCGACGCCGAGATCGCGCATGTCGAGATGACGCAACCGCAGGACCACGCTGTCATGGGCAGCGTCCGCGTCGATTCTGATCGAGATCAGAGCCGGTCCGTGTGGCAGCGTCACAGTGCAGACGAATTCGTCATCGATCATCTCCGAAACGCCGGCGATCGTGTGCGAGGCCAGAAACCACCGCAGCCACGCGACGTCGAGCGGGCGGCGGTAGGGCAGTCGCAGCGTGATGGCGCCGGTCCCCGACGTCACCGCCGTGCCGTGGGCTCGTGATGCGCGGAGCTCGCGTAGCTGAGTCGGCGACAACGCGAAGACCTCGCGAATCGTGTCGTTGAACTGCCTGATGCTGGCGAAACCGGCTGCGAAGGCGACGTCGGTCATGGGCATCGTCGTGCATTGGATCAATACGCGGGCGTTGGTGGCGCGGTGTGCGCGGGCCAGAGCCAGCGGCCCGGCACCCAGCTCAGCAGTCAGCACGCGGCCCAGTTGTCGCGTCGAATAGCCCAATTGCCGGGCCAGACCCTCGACACCGTCGCGCTCGACGACGCCGTCGGAGATCAATCGCATGGCTCTCGACGCTAGGTCGGCCGAGGTGTTCCACCGCGGTGAACCGGGAACAGCGTCGGGTGCGCAACGTCGGCACGCGCGAAAGCCGCCATGCTGAGCCGCCGCCGCGGTGAGCACGAACCCGACATTGCGGGCCAGTGGCGTCTGCGCGGGACATGAAGGGCGACAATAGATTCCGGTGGAGGAGACGGTGACGAAGAACTGCCCGTCGAAGCGTGAATCGCGAGCCTGCAGGGTGCGATAACAGCGTTCGAAGTCGAGGCCGGGGGCCGTCGTTGAGGTGGGCATGTCTTCACTGTGCCAGCGTTCCGACGTCGAGGCTAGCGGAAATCCGCCATTGCGTTTCGGTCCAATTTTGAGGGTTATTACCCAGCATGTACGCCCGGTCGTGTAATCCTGGTCACATGAGTTGGATGAGTGACCGGCATCACAAAGATGCCTTATCGGACCTACCCCCGTGGGGGCTGGAGATCATGATGGGTCTCTACGGGCCACGGACGATCGAAGCCGCGTTGGAGTCCGAACGTCCGACCCCGCTATCGGCCGACCAGTCGATGGTCGCGCTGTCGGCGGTCGGATTTGTGCCGGTATATGTGCCCGAGCAGCCGACGTCCGCGCAGCTGCCGAACCCGCGCGCCGACCAGGCAGCGACTGTCGGCGAGTTCGGGACAGCGCAGGTCAGTCCGGCGATGGCGGAATTCGCCGCGATTGATGCTCTCGGTCGCAAGCTCGGTCATCTCTTCCGTCGGCACTGACCGTGCCGCCCGCGTAGGTCCTGCACAATGCGGCACCGGTATGTGAGTATTTACCGGTGAGCGAAACCGCGGAAAAACCGGCGTACCCGACTCGCGGACAGGTCTTTCTGTCCGGTTTGCGGGCCACGTCGATTATCGGATTGCAATTCATCCTGATCGCCATCGCGCTCTGGGTGCTCTTCTGGGTGCTGGCAAAATTCTGGATCGTCCTCCTGCCGGTCTTGTTCGCGATCATTATCTGCACCGTCCTGTGGCCGCCGGTTCGCTGGATGCGTAATCGGGGAGTGCCAGGCGCGGCGGCCTCGGCGGTGATGATGTTGCTCGGTATCGGTGTGCTGGCCGGCATTCTCACCTGGATTGTGCCGTCGATCGTCCGACAGGCACCCGAGCTGGCTGCCAAAGGCACCGAAGGCGTTCAGCGCCTTCAGGATTGGATCCAGGGTCCGCCGATCAATCTGAAGGATGAACAACTCGATCGCATCGTGCATGCGATCACCGAAAAGCTTCAGTCGAGCGCGTCCTCGATCGCGTCGGGAGTATTCAGCGGTGTCGGTGCGGCCACGTCGGTTGTGATCACCCTGTTTACCTCGGTGATTCTGGTGTTCTTCTTCCTCAAAGACGGCCCCAAGTTCCTGCCGTGGCTCAATCGAACCCTCGGTCACCCCTCGGGCACGCACACGAGCGAAGTGTTGTCGCGGGTATGGGGGAGTCTGGGTGGTTTCATCCGGACGCAGGCGATCGTGAGCTTCGTCGACGCCGCACTGATCGGCGCCGGACTATTCATCCTGCAGGTTCCGCTCGCGTCGGTACTGGTGGTTATCACCTTCTTGGGCGGCTTCATTCCAATCGTCGGTGCCTTTGTCGCCGGCGCGCTAGCGGTGTTGATCGCCCTGGTCTCCAACGGCGTGACGCAGGCACTTATTGTCCTCGCCATCATCCTGCTGGTTCAGCAACTGGAAGGTAACGTGCTGCAGCCGTGGTTGCAGTCCAAGTCGATGGATCTGCACGCGGTGATCGTGTTGTTGGCAGTTACCTTGGGCGGCAGCCTATTCGGCATAACCGGCGCATTCCTCGCGGTGCCGGCCGCGGCCGCGCTGGCGGTCGTATTCCGGTACATCAACGAGCAGATCGCCGAACGCGCCGGCGAGAATGTGCCAGAGATCGTCGACGACGTGGATGACCCACCGCCCGTGGGCGCAGGCCCGCCGGGTGATCCAGCGCCCGCCGGGTAGCTAGTCGACGGTCGAATTGTCCTGGTGCACAGCGGTAATCGCCGGACCCATCACGGTCGCGAGATCCTCCGCGACGTCGCGGTCACCTTCGGGCGGCATCGCGACATAGCTCAGCGCCATCCGGGCGATGGCCCTCGCTATGCGTATCGCATCGGTGTCGGACAACGCTAGCCACGACGACGTGAACGATGCCGCCAGAATGTCGCTGGCCGCCGTGATCAGCGGCGCCGCGTCGGTAGTCAGCAGCTTGAGAAGGTCGCTGTTGGCATCACCCGCGAGTAGTGACCGGATCATCGGATCCTGTGCACTCAACGTGAAGAAGTCATTGAACCCGGCGTACAGAGCCGCATGAATGTCGTTGACATGGGCCTCGATTGCGACGCCGACGTGTGTGG
This sequence comes from Gordonia effusa NBRC 100432, assembly GCF_000241305.1. Classification (GTDB taxonomy): domain Bacteria; phylum Actinomycetota; class Actinomycetes; order Mycobacteriales; family Mycobacteriaceae; genus Gordonia; species Gordonia effusa. The sequence goes on along the minus strand of NZ_BAEH01000014.1, from coordinate 5,641 downwards.
CGAACGCGCCGGCAATGCGCAGCGCGTACGCCTGGGCCAGTCCATATCGTGACCGGAATTCGTTGTAGACGGTTTGTCGGCTCACGCCCGCGGCCGTCGCGACGTGGGTCATGGTTATCGCCGACCAATCTCGATCGTTGAGCAGATCGTGGAGTGCGTCGAGCAGCGAGTTGCGCAACAGCGCCTTGCTGGCTTCGGCGTAGGTTGGTCGTCGGCCCGTCACCCGGCCAAGCTTATCGCCGACGCTCGGGATGAGTCGGCTAGCGGGGCCGCCCACGCGGCGACGGGGGACTGGAGTGGGGGCAAACATGCGGCGATCTCCTCGCGAGTCTTGCGGCCCTGGGCCGGGCGGCCGATACTCACCGCGCCGATCACTTGTTCGCCGTCGAAGACACGGACCGTCGCGTCAAGGTCAGCCAATGACCCCTCGACCGTGATCCGGTCACCGGCACCGGGCCAGCCGGCGATCTGGATATTGATGCCGTACTGCACGGTCCAGGCCAATGGCACTGGCGTGGTGGTGAACTCGACGTCGGCACCCAGGTCGGCGAGGATTGTCGCCGCGACGACTTTGCCCTGATCGCCGGCGGTCAGCCAGTGTTCGGAGCGATGGTGCAGACCGGTCAGCGGGTGTGGATACTCTGCGACATCACCCGCCGCGTAAACACCCGGCGTGTTGGTTCGCAAGTGCGCGTCAACCTGAATCCCGCTGGTGCCCAATGGAATACCTGCCGAACCTGCGAGATGGATATTCGGCGTGGAGCCGAGGGCGGCGACCACGAACGCCCCGCCGGGCGAGTTGAATCCGCGACCTTCCACCTGGTCGGTGGTAGCCGCCGTTACGACGGCGTTGGTGTGGATATCGACGCCGTGAGCGCGGTGCTGCACGCTGATGAGGTCGGAAATCTCCGGGGGAAGTACACGTGCCATCGGGCGGTCGGTTGCTTCGAGCACGGTGACCGGTGTTCCCGCTGCCGCCGACGCCGCCAACTCGAGCCCGATGAGGCCGCCGCCGATGACAACCAGGGGTTTCGATTGGGACAGTTGCGCTTTCACCGCAAGGGCGTCCGCACGAGTACGCAGGACGGCAACGTCGGGTGCTAGCCAATCAAACCGTCGAGTGACCGCGCCGGTGGCCAACACTAGTGCGGTGTAGGCGATTTCGCTGCCATCGGCGAGCCGCACCGTCCGCCGTGAGGTGTCGACCGAGCTGACGGTTGAGTCGGTGTGGATCTCGATCTTTCGGTCGGTCCAGAACTCCGGCTTGCGCAGGGTGATTTTGGCCGTCGAGAGATCCGCGCCGACGATATCCTTCGACAACGCGGTTCGGCGATAGGGTAGCTCCGGCTCGTCGCCGATCACCGATATCGGACCGTTGAATCCGTTGGCGCGCAGCGCCTCTGCCGCTGTGATTCCGGCGATTCCGGTGCCGACGATCACCACGTGTGCGGTGTCCTGGGCGCTCATGGCCGGGCGACCTCGACCATTTCGAAGTCGGCTTTGGCCGCGCCGCAGTCGGGGCAACTCCAGTCGTCGGGAATATCGTCCCAGCGGGTGCCGGGTTCGATGCCGTCTTCGGGCCAACCGAGTTCTTCGTCGTACTCGAATCCGCATTGTTCACAACGGAATAGTTTGAAATTCATGCCGAAACTCCTTCGAAGTCAATCTTTTCGCGGACGCCGCAGTCGGGGCAGGTCCAGTCGTCGGGGATGTCAGACCAGCTCGTGCCGGCCGCGAAACCTTCGCGCGGTGCGCCTTTGGCCTCGTCGTAGATGTAGTCGCAGACTGGGCATTGGTAAGTCGCCATCGTGAATCTCCTTATGCCCCAGTGCTTGCGCCGTAGCGGGCGAGGATCTTCTCCCGACGATTCGGCTGAATATTGACCTTGGTGATGTCACCGTCGTAATGATCGAGTACTCGGTGGTCCATCACCTTGCGCCAGATCGGTGGGAAGTAGGCGAGGGTGATCATGCTGGCGTATCCGCTGGGCAAGTTTGGTGCGCCGTCGAAGCTACGCAGGGTTTGGTAGCGACGCGTTGGGTTGGCGTGGTGATCGCTGTGGCGCTGCAGGTGATAGAGGAAGATGTTGGTGCAAATGTGGTCGGAATTCCAGCTGTGCTGAGGACTGCAGCGTTCGTAGCGACCGCTCGCGGTGGTCTGCCGCAGCAGGCCGTAGTGCTCCAGGAAGTTGACGGTTTCCAGCAGGGAGAAGCCGTAGATTGCCTGAATCACCATGTAGGGCAAGATTTCCCAGCCGAAGATGGCGGTGAGTGCGCCCCAGAGCACGATCGACATCGCCCAGGCGTTGAGGACGTCGTTGCTCGGATGCCAGAACGACTTTCCCGCGCGGTCGAGCCGCTTGCGCTCCAACTCAATCGACGACCGCAGGCTGCCCCACACGCTGCGCGGCAGGAAGCGCCAGAACGTCTCGCCGAATCGTGAGCTTGCCGGGTCTTCGGGTGTCGCTACGCGGACGTGGTGGCCGCGATTGTGCTCGATGTAGAAATGTCCGTAAAAGGTTTGCGCGAGTGTGACTTTCGACAGCCAGCGCTCCAGATCGTCCTTTTTGTGGCCCAATTCGTGTGCGGTGTTGATGCCGATGCCGCCCATCACCGCAATGGAAAGGGCGAGACCGACTTTCGAGATGATCGATAGTCCGCCGTCGATGCCCAGCCAGGACAGATCGTCGGCTGTCCAGAGGTAACAGGCGTAGACGAGGCTGGCCATCTGGAACGGGATGAAGACGTAAGTGCAATAGCGGTAGTACTTGTCGTTCTCTAGTTGCTCCATCAATTCTTCGGGCGGATTGTCGCCGTCGGGGCCGAAGAAGACATCGAGCGCTGGCAGGAGGATGAAGAGCAGAAACGGGCCGATCCACCACCACGCCGGTGAGACGTACTGAAGTCCGTGGCCGATCGCATTCATCGCGGCGACAAATCCGGACGCGAGGAAGACCGCGGTCGGTGGGATCAAGCCAAGTAGCCAGAGATGGCGCTTCTTGTCGCGCCATTCGGACGCCGGCAGTGCCGACTGGGCTTCGAGCGGAGTGCTCATCGGTACCTCCTGAGGGGCTGTGTCGTGTACGTCACTGGACATTACTAGGTAATTCGTCGGAAGTCTATACAAACAGTAGAATTTGTAAAGCGATGAAGACCGGAGACGTCCGACCATTCCGAGGCCGACGATGGGACTTTTGTACGATGGTCGCCAATCGTCGGTGAGGGAGTGGTTGTGGGACTGGCAGATCGAATCGCGGGGCGTGAAGACGGGTTGTTGCTGTTCAGCATCACCCCGCCGCGCCGATCGACGTCGCCTGAAGAGGCTCAGCGGATCGCCGACGTCACCATTGAACGGCTACAGGCGGTCGACGTCGACGGGCTGATCCTCTACGACATCGACGACGAGAGCGATCGCAATCCGAATGAGCGTCCGTTCCCCTACTTGCCGACGAAGGATCCGGCGGCGTTCTACGAACAGCATCTCGGTGGCTGGGAGAAGCCCGTCGTCGTATATCGGTGTGTCGGTAAATACGAAGAGTCCGAGCTGACCGACTGGCTGGCGGCACAAGACCCGGCCAAAGTGCTGACTACCTTCGTCGGCGCGTCGACCGGCGGCAAAGTGTGCCGAACCGATCTGCCGAGTGCGCAGAAGCTCTGGCATGAAGTCGCGCCAACTATGCGGCTCGGCGGGGTGGCCATTCCCGAGCGACATTCACACAGCGGCGGCGAACATTCGCGGCTGATTCGCAAGCAGCAGGCCGGTACGTCGTTCTTCGTGACGCAGGTCGTCTACGACACATCGGCGGCCAAGAGCATGGTGTCGGACTATTTCTACGCATGTGAGGATGCGGGTCTAAAGCCGGTGCCAGTGATTTTCACGCTGTCGGTCGTCGGGTCGATGAAGACGGTCGAATTCCTCGAATGGCTCGGCGTCGACGTTCCGCGATGGGTCCGCAACGATCTGTCCCACGCCCCCGATCCATTGGCGACGTCGTATGACCAGTGCATCCTCGCCGCTCGGGAGCTGACGTCGTTCTGCGAGCATCTGGGGATGCCGCATGGATTCAACGTGGAGAGCGTATCGATCCGGAAGGCGGAGATCGAGGCGTCGGTGCGATTGGCGAGCCATCTGCGTACGCGTCGGCTGCGCTGAGGCGCCTGCCGATAGACTGGCTCCCCGTGAGTCTTACCCTCGGAATCGTCGGGCTGCCCAACGTCGGCAAGTCCACCCTGTTCAATGCGCTGACCCGTAACGACGTGCTGGCCGCGAACTACCCCTTCGCGACCATCGAGCCCAACGTCGGCGTGGTTGAGCTGCCCGACAAACGGCTCGACCGGCTCGCGGAAATCTTCAGCAGCGAGCGCATCCTGCCGGCAACGGTGTCGTTCGTCGACATCGCCGGCATCGTCAAAGGCGCGTCCGAGGGCGAGGGTATGGGTAACCAATTCCTCGCCAACATCCGCGAGGCCGACGCCATCTGTCAGGTGGTGCGCGTATTCGCCGACGACGACGTTGTGCACGTCGACGGACGGGTAGATCCCCTCGCCGACATCGCGGTCATCGAAACCGAGCTGATCCTCGCCGACCTGCAGACGCTCGAAAAGGCGATTCCGCGTCTGGAGAAGGAATCGCGAAAGAACAAGGATTTGGTTGCCTCATTGGCAGCGGCTCAAAAAGCATCCGAGTTGCTGAACGAGGGCAAAACCCTGTTCTCCCAAAAGGATTCGTTTGACCTCGATGCGGTGCGCGACTTGCACCTGATGACTGCCAAGCCGTTTCTCTATGTGTTCAACGCCGACGAATCGGTGCTGACCGACGACGCGCGCAAGAAGGAACTGCTCGACACCATCGCACCCGCCGACGCCGTATTCCTCGACGCCAAGGTCGAGAGCGAGCTCCTCGAACTCGATGAGGAGGACGCGCAAGAATTGCTCGATTCGATCGGCCAGGATGAGCCCGGACTCCGCTCGCTCGCGCGTGCCGGTTTCCATACGCTCGGCTTGCAGACCTACCTCACCGCGGGGCCAAAAGAGGCGCGCGCGTGGACAATTCACCGCGGCGACACGGCTCCCAAGGCCGCTGGCGTGATCCACACCGACTTCGAAAAGGGCTTCATCAAAGCCGAGATCGTCAGCTTTGAAGACCTCGACGAGCTGGGCTCGATGCAGGCGGCGAAGGCGGCCGGCAAGGTGCGGATGGAAGGCAAGGACTACGTCATGGCCGATGGGGACGTGGTCGAGTTCCGGTTCAACGTGTAGTAGTTGGCACAGGACTCCGACGTCCTCAAGATGGAGGACTTTCTATGAGGAGGCGACCGCGAGATCGAGTTCAGCGCCGATGGCAGTCCAGGTGCAGGATCGCGTATGCGCGGCGTTATCGTGATGAACTTGATACGGTGACCTGACACTCATCCGTCTGCGCGAGTTGAGGCTTGCGCCCGCCGTGACCTGGGGGAGTCGTGACAGCAGGACACGTTGACGTCGACTACACGAATTGGGACTGGCTGCCGCAAGCGGCCGCTGAAATACAGGACTACCTAGCTAGGTTGCTAGTCGAGGCGAGTATCAAGCCGCATGACATATCTGCTCGTTCAAAGCTGATCTCCTCTTTCCAGAAGAAATGTGAGCTGAAGGGATACAAG
>NZ_BAEH01000015.1 GCF_000241305.1 Gordonia effusa NBRC 100432 | reverse complement strand
AACGAAGTGTCCCCCGAAGAGATTCACGACGCCGCCATCGCACGTTGTCGTAGCGTGGCCGAGCTTCACGCCTTCACTCCAGCCAGCTTGGACCCAGCCGCGGTCCTCCCCTCTCAGCAGGGGTTTTTCACCTCGGTACCCACTGCGGTCAAAGACATGGTGCGAATCGCCGGAATGCCCACTACTCAAGGCAGCGACGCCTGGCGCCCGACGCCAGCGAGGAAAGATGGCCCGTTTGTTCGCCATTTCCGCGCGCTCGGATTTTCCATCCTCGGCACCAGCCGCATGTCGGAGTTCGGATTCCTGCCGACCACCGAACACCCCCGCCTCGGAGCGGTGCCCAATCCATGGAATACCGCACTCACCGCGGGCGGGTCCTCATCGGGCGCGGCGGCACTTGTGGCCAGCGGCGCACTGCCCCTGGCTCATGCGGTCGACGGTGGTGGCTCGATCCGCATTCCCGCCGCGTGCACCGGGCTGTACGGTCTCAAACCGACCCGGAGGCGTTTGCCCCTCGACTCCGATCTCCGACACACGCCGATACAGATCGCCCAAAATGGCGTGCTCACTCGCAGCGTGCGAGACACCGCAGCCTTCTACCGCGAAATGGAGAAGACTTACCGGCCCCGGCGTCTCCGCCCGATCGGCGATATCACTGGGCCTTCGGCTCGACGGCTACGAATCGCGGTCTGCACCGCGTCGCCTACCGGTGATGCCAGCCCTGAAGTGCGGAACCACATTCACGAGGTGGCCGCCGCGCTTTCTCACTTCGGACATCACGTCGATACGCTCGATGAACTCGCACTCCCGCCGACTCTGGAAGGCGACTTCCTGGCATTCTGGTCGCTCGCCGCATTTCTCTTCACCACAACGGGGCGGCGCCGCTACGACACCAGCTTTGACCCGGGCCGGCTCGATCCATTCACCATCTGGCTTGCCGAAAAGGGCAAAGGCAACCTGCGACATTCGCCGATCGTGACCGCGCGTCTTCGCCGCGCTCGACAGTGGACCACAAAGATCTACAACGACTACGACGTGCTTCTCACGCCAACCCTCGCAGCATCTCCACCGCAGATCGGCCATCTTGACCCGTACACCGTGCCACCGGAAGATCTGCTCGAACGGGTGACGGCGTGGGTCCGCTATACCCCACTTCAGAACATCACCGGCGAACCCTCGATGTCCATCCCGACTGGTCGAAGCGCCGACGGTGGACACATTGGTAGTCTGATTTCCGCTGCGCACGGCGACGACGCCACGCTGCTTCACCTGGCCTACGAACTCGACAGAATTTACCCATGGCATCCACCGCTCCCCACGTCGAAGCGCTAGGTCGACGGTAGCCATGGGCTTGACCGCTGATGGCCACAAGGAACGTCTCCTCGTCGCGCTCGCCGACGCCATTAGAGACAAAGGACTTCGTGATGTTCAGATCAGCGATGTTGTGGCTCGAGCGGGCGCTTCTCGTCGGACGTTCTACCGTTGCTTCGCCGACAAAGATGCCGCTGTCATCGCCCTGGCCGAGCGGGTCTTCGGACAGTCTGTCGAATACGTTGCTTCGGCCATCGATCCCGCGAGACCGCCGGCGGACCAATGCGACTCGGCGATCGACGCGTTCTTCGAATACGTCGCGGCAGACCCGAGGCTCATCTATGCCATCCGCACTGAACTACCAATAATTGGGGTTGCTGGACTACGCGCCCAACGCGACAGCGTCCTAGAGTTCGCGACTCTTCTAATCGATCGTCTAAATCTATCCGAGAGCGCCGATCCCCGGATTCGCCGGCTTCGCCCCGACGATCCACTTCCGGTCATGCTTATCTCTGGTCTCGATGGCGCCCTCACGCAAGCCATCGAGCGTGGCACGCCCATTCGTGAACTCGCTCCATCCGCTAAGGCACTATTTCGCGCCGCGCTCGCACTTGGCTAACCATATCGATGGTCGAGTGCCGAGGAGCGCCAGCGACGAGGTGTATCGAGACCCCCAAACATCCTCTACCGCAACGCATCCCGCTTCGGGAAGCCCTTAACCGGCAATCCGCCCGCCGCCTTGTACCGCTCAAATCCCTTGCCGGCCAACACATGTGCACCAGTCTTCTGACTGAACAGCATCATGCCCTTTTCGAAGAGCTGGGTTACTCCCGCGCCGTCGGGGGTCAGCGTCGGCAGACCGAGCGCCTTCCCGAGCGGCCCGAGCAATCCGCCGAGTTCCATATACCGCCCGGCGAAAATACTCTGCGCCGACGTCAGCAATGTATTCGCGAGGCTGCCCAGATCGACGCTGCCGAAGCTCCCCGGCGACGACGGTCCGGTCGGCGGCTTGACGATCTTGGGTCGCGCCGTCTGCCCCTTGACCGCGAACCACGCGGACTTCAACTGAAGCAGCGTCCGAGCCTGCTCGCCGGTCACCTCTTTGGTGCCGCCGCTGCCTACCGCGCGAACCTTGATCGCTCGACCATCCTCCGGCCCCAGACCGTTGGCCTCGATGACTTCAAAACTGCGCAACGCCCCGACGCCGAACGTCGAGCCAATACTTCCCGCACTCACTGTCGCGGTCCAATTGTGTACCGGCGCAATGGAATCACCCTCGTCAACGACGGCCGGGAAGTTTCCGCCAGCGGTGTAGCCACCGGTTGACGCAGAGAATTCGGTAAAGGCCGGCTTCCCGCCGGCCAGCCGAATCTGACCCGCGGTCGCGTCAGCAGCCCTATTCGTCCGAGGGTCCTCACCGGCTACCGCACCGTAGACCTGCGAGTTCTGAGTGTCGTCGATCTTCTTGCCGCCGGCGATCGCGGCAAGTGCGTAGGTGCGGGCGGCCACGGCCTGCGCCTTGAGCGCTTCCATGCCGCCCTGATCGCCCCAACCGGGAGAACTCTCCTTGGGGATGACGCCCTTGACATAGTCATCGACGTTGAGTTTGTTGACGACCTTGCCGCCGTCGAGACCCAACGCACCGCGATAGGCGGTGCCCGATCCGCACATCTTGAGAAATTCGTTGGCGGGGCGGCTCGGAGCCATATTCACCGGCTCGACGAACTGAGCACCCACGGTGCGCACAACCGCACCGCCGCAGCCATTGGTAATAGTGGCGCTCGCCCCGGACAGGCTAACGGCCTGTCCGGGAGCAACCGGTTGGCCGCCTACCCGCATCCCGGCGTCCGCACGGACATTGACCGATCCCTGCTTGGTGAGAGTCACCGAGACATCGGGTTTGTCCGCCTTCCCCGCGGTGGTGCCGCCGTAGTAGTGGCTCAAAATCTGCGCAGCCGACCAGCCCTTCTTCGCATAGCCGAACGCGCCCCACTGTCCCATCCCGCGACCGTGTCCGTGACCATGCCCGATGAGCGTGATCTCCGATCCGGCGGAGAGCGTGACCGGTCCCGAATCGGTCGACGTGCCCGCGATCATGACTCCTCCGATGACGAGCGCTGGTGCGAGCCCGAGGGCGGCGAACGAGACCGTCCGCTTGTTTCGAGTTCCGATGCGCCGTGCCATGAAGGTCCTCCACTATCGCGAGTCCGTTACCTATGGGACTCGTGTGACTGATGAGACCTCTGTGACTGTAGTGAAAGTCGGTCAGCCACAACAACCCGAGGAGGTCACAGTTGCGTTGCGACCATCTCGGGTGTCGATTGAGCAGGTAGTTACGCCTTCATCTCGTAGCGGTCGGCCAGACCACGGACGGCGGCCAGGATCTTCTCGGCGCGGTCGGCGTCCTCGGCCGGTCGCCGTACCAGGCCCAGCGCGAGGTTTTGCTGGGTGCGATCGGCGCTCGGCTTTCCATACAAACTCACCGCGTGCTTCGAGAAGCCCCGGACGAACGTGTCGAAGATGTGATCGATGACGAAGTCGGCGGTCCCGTCGCTCGCCGCCTGTTCCAGGATCAACTGCGCATACGGGAGCATCGTGAACATCTCGCCGATAGCGAACAGGAAGTCGACGTCGGCTTGTTGTTCCGACGTCGGCGGGGCGGCGGCAACCAATGCCTGCAGCCCGATGGCTTGTTCGGTGAACACCGCGACATTGGGGACATGCGAGAACTTCCCGAATACCGCACGCCAATCGGCGAAGCGGATCCGGCCCAGGCCCTTACTCGGCCCCTGGCGGAACAGGAACTCGTCGTCGGCGTTGTCGCGACGTCGCGGCACCGTCGGCACCTGCGCGGATTTGAACTCACGACGCAGCGCGGGCACTACCGCACTGACCGGCTCGGTCACCCGACGACCGACCCAGTCGAGCACCGTCGACGCCGTGCGCACCACACCCGTGGGAGCGGCGTCGGGAACGAAGCGCAGACCGGCAAGAGCGGCATCGGATGGGTCGAAGAGGAAGTTGGGCAGGAACTTCATCGCCAGCGCCAAATTGACGTGGACGGTTCCCTCCAGCCGTGGCAAGCCGAACATCGCTGGCAGTGCCATCGCGAAGTAGGTGTCATTCTCGAATCCGCGCGCCGCGATCACATCGGAGAGGTCTTCGTAGATCTTTTGGCCGGCACGGGTGACGGACATCTTCTCGATCGCACTGAAGAGCAGGTAGCGGCGATCTTCCGGATTCGCCGATCGCATGTAGTCGACGGCCCGCTCGCTGTAGAGCTGCATAGCGGTCAGCCGGGCGTAGCTATCCGACAGAAGGCCGGCGACCTGCGGGAACTCGGTAACCCGATGCCCAAAGAGCTGGCGGTTCTCCGCGTGCGTCACCGCTTCGTAGATCGCGTGTTCGCAGGCACCGATCGCGCCGAATCCGAGGTTGAACTTCCCGACGTTCACGGTGTTCATCGCGGCGTCGAAGGCGGCCCGACCGGTGTGCAACACATCGTCGGCGGTCACCGGGTAGTCCTGCAGGCCGAAGGCCGCTACATACATCTGCGCGTCGACGACATTCTTGTGCAGCTTGTAGGCCTTGTGACCGCTGTCCGCGGCGAAGAACATATACCCGCTGTATTCGTCGTCGCTCAGTTTGCGGGCAAAATCCGCGGAGTCGATGACCGGCCGGTCGGCACGGCGTCCGAATACCGACACCATCGCGGCCTTATTGCCATTGCCGATGTAGTACTTCTCGCCGGTGGCCCGAAAGCCGTCGCCATCGGGCGAGAGAATCATGTCGGTGGAGTAGATGTCGGCGCCGTGCGCCTGCTCCGACAGCCCGAACGCGAAGATCTCGCCCGAATCCAGCGCCGCGGCGGCCTTCGCCTTCGCCGCTTCGTTGGCGCTCTGCCAGATCGGCCCCAGCCCGAGAATCGTGACCTGCCAGACGTACCAGTACTGCATGCTGTAGAAGCCGAGGATGCGCGACATCATCGCGATACGTGAAGTGTCCCAACGCTTATCAGGATCTCCGGCGGCCTGCGCCTGCGGCGTCAGAAAGGTCGCGAACACCTTCTCGCGCTTCACGAAGTCCAGGAAGTCCTGGTACCAGATTCGGTCTCTGTTGTCAGCGAGCAACCGTTGCTTGCCCAGGCCTTCGAAGTAGTCGACGGTCGCTCGCAGGATCCGCTGGGTCGCGGCATCGAACTCGTCGAAGGTAGCGGTATTCGGATTGAACATCAGGTCGGTCACAGGATTCCCCTTTTTCGGCCGGCTGCGCGTACGCGCGCCCTACGCGCAGAAATCTACACATGTGTAGGAAAAATATCTACACGCACGTAGGTACTGTGTCTCCATGACCGCAGAGCCCACCACGCGTACAAGGCAGCGCGCCGAGCATCTTGGGCCTGAGCGGCGTCGACCGCAGATTCTCGACGCCGCCCTTCAGATCGCAGTCGCCGAGGGCGTTGCCGCGGTCACCATTGCCTCGGTGGCCGAACGGATCGACGTCACCCGCCCGGTGGTCTATGGCTGCTTCACCAGTCGAGTGGAGTTGATCGCCGAGTTGGTCCGCAACGAAGAGGCGATGCTCTGGTCCAGCCTCACCGAAGTGCTGCAAGCGCGTGCGGTCGACGCCGACGAGTCGGTCTTCGTCGAAGGATTCCGCGCCCTGCTGCACACCGTGGACGCGCGTCCCGACGGCTGGCGGTTGCTCTACGGCAACCCCGATCCGGCCGTCGCCACCTACTTCGGACGCGGACGCCAGGCCGCACTGGAACGGTGCACCGAACTCCTCCGCCCGACGTTGCGGGCCTGGGGCGTCGACGATGCCGAGCTGAAACTTCCCGCGCTGGTTGAACTTTGGGTCTCGGCAAGCGAAGGAGCGGTACGCGCGCTACTCGCTGACGATCGATGGACCCCCGACACCCTCGGCGCATTTATCGGGCAACGGGTCTACCGCGCGATGCGCCTAGAACCAGCGCCGTAACACCTGCGCGACGCCGTCGGCCACATTCGTACCGGTCACCTCGTCCGCCGCCGCCAATGCCGCCGCGTGCCCATGCCCCATGGCGACACCGTGCGTCGCCCAACGCAGCATCTCGACGTCGTTCGGCATGTCGCCGAAGGCGATCACAGCGTCGGTCGGCAGGTTGGCCAGCCGCGCCAGCTTCTCCAATCCAGCGGCCTTATGCGTTGCGGGAACAGACAATTCGACGAGCCCGTTGTCGGTGGAGAACGTCACCTCGGCAAGGTCGGAGACCGCCGGCGCCAACCGTGCCGCGATCTCACTACTGGGCATTTCTGATTGGCGCACAAGGAGTTTCACCGACGGTGCGTCGTAAACCTCGTGATCGTCGACGATGATGTGGTCGGGATTGAGCCATGCGTGCCGGTACCCGGCGGACGCGACGAATGGCGGCGTCGCGGCGTCATACGCCGATTCGCCCGCGCGTTCGGCCGCCAAGCCAGCGCCAGGCACCAGTTCGACGGCGAGCGCACCCAGCTTCGCCAATACCGCCGGCTCCAACGTCGCCGACGACAGCACTCGATCAGCTTCGACGTCGTAGACGATCGCGCCGTTGGCGCAGACGGCGTACCGAACAACCGGAGGCCCCGCGTCATCGACGTCGAACTGGTCGGTCACCTCGCCGATCCAGCGCGGCGGCCGCCCGGTCGCCAGCACCACTTCGGCTCCGGCCGCTCGCGCCCGGCGCAGCACCGCCTGAGTAGTCGCGGTCACGACATTCGCGTCGTCGATCAGAGTCCCGTCGACGTCGGAGGCGATGAGAGTGGGCGGGCCGAACTGGCCCGTGACAACCGAACTCACCGAGATTTGCCTTCCCGTTTCGCCGCGCGTGCGGCTGCCTTTTCCGCCGCTTCGGCATCTTCGATAACCTTGGCCGCCGCCGGCGTCGGGGCGCTGCCACCCAGCCGCGCGGGCACCCAGAATTCACCTGCTGGATGAGGACCGTAGCCATCCTGCACCTCGTGCAAAATCTCCGTCATCGTCTCGCGCAGCGCTTCGGTCGCGACTTCCGGGTCGCCGTCGAGGGGAATAGTGATCGGTGTCCCGAATCGAACGGCGACCGGAATGCGCGCGCGGCCCATCTTTCGGGGTCCGCCTTTGGTCCACTGCCGCTGGGCACCCCAGACGATCGTCGGAATGACCGGCACACCGGCCTCCATCGCCATCCGGACCGCGCCGGACTTGAATTCCTTAAGTTCGAAACTCCGACTGATCGTTGCCTCGGGATATACCGCCACCAATTCGCCGTTGCGCAGCGCGGCGACAGCACGTTCGTAGGCGTCATGGCCCGCCGAACGATCAACCGGAACCGTACCGGTGTGGTTGACAAGAAAACGCATGATCGCGATGTCCATCACCTCGGACTTGATGAGGAAGCGCGTCCGACGCCCAGCGCGGTAGACGCCGAGCGCCATCGTCAAGAAGTCGAAGTAGCCGGTGTGGTTGACTGCGAGTACCGCGCCACCGGGCAGCGGCGGGATGTTTTCCAGGCCAACATAGGTGCGCCGAACCCCCTGTACCCGCACGAGCGTGCCGGCAATTCCTTCGAGGACTCGGTACACCGGTTCCATCTGCGACCTACTTATCCTCGCCCGACGCTTTGCGTTCGGCTCGCTTGGCTGCTTTCTCGGCCTGCTCGGCCTCGTCCATCGCGTTGGCCTCGGCCAGCGTCGGCGCACCGCCGCCCAGCCGTGCGGGCACCCAGAATTCGCCTTCGGGGTACGGACCGTATAACTCGACGTATTGGTCCTGCAGTTCATGCAGCTTGGCAGTCATAACATCGTGAAGTTTTTCGGTGATCTGCTCCGCGGTCCCAATGGGCTCGATGGGATCGGCGACGCCGATCATCACCTTGTAGCCATGTCGCCCAAGCTTTTTGGGGTGGCCTTTGGTCCAGATGCGCTGGGCGCCCCAGATCACCGTCGGGATGATCGGTGCGCCCGACTCCAGTGCCATCCGCGCGGCACCGGACTTGAAGCCTTTGATTTCGAAACTACGGCTGATCGTGGCTTCCGGATAGACGCCGACGAATTCGCCTTTCTTCAAGTATTCGACGGCGGACTTGTAACTCTCCGCACCAGCACTCCGATCGACCGGAATATGCCGCAACGAGCGCATGATCGGGCCGGAGAGATTGTTGTCGAACACCTCTTTCTTCGCCATGAAGCGGACCTTGCGCTTGCCCTGCAGGAATGCGGGGATTCCAGCGAGAGTGAAGTCGAGATAGCCGGTGTGATTGATCGCGATGACGCCGGGGCCGTCGGCGGGCACATGCTCAACGCCGGAAATCTTGAACTTGACGCCCTGGGCGAGCCATAGAGTGCGGGCAACGCCGATGACCGTGTCGTAGACGGGTTCCATGCGCACGAGCTTAGCCCGAGGCCAAGCCGTACCCTGGTAGGCGGTTCACAGCCCGATCAGGAAGGCCGAGAGTTGCAGATCACCAGCGTCGGACACGCGGGGTTTCATATCCAGACCGCAGCGGGGTCCATTCTCTGCGACCCCTGGGTCAATCCCACCTACTTCGCCTCGTGGGTGCCGTTCCCGGATAACACCGAGCTCGATTGGGACGCTCTTGGCGACTGCGACTACCTCTACGTCTCGCATCTGCATCGCGATCACTTCGACGCCAAGAATCTGACCGAACACGTCAACAAGAACGCGACGGTTCTGCTCCCCGACTATCCCGTTCCCGACCTCAAACGCGAACTGGAAAAGCTCGGATTCCACAAGTTCGTGGAGACCGAGGATTCGGTGAAGACCACGGTCAGCAATGACAAAGGTTCGCTCGATGTGATGATCATCGCGCTGCGCGCACCGGCCGACGGCCCGATCGGCGACAGCGGCCTGATCGTCTCCGACGGCGAGACCGTCTGTTTCAACATGAACGATGCCCGGCCGGTCGACCTCGACGTCATCGAAGAATCCTTCGGCCACATCGACATTCATCTGCTTCAGTACTCCGGTGCCATCTGGTACCCGATGGTCTACGACATTCCGCGCCGCTCGAAGGCCAATTTCGCCGCGCAGAAGCGACAGCGCGGGATGGACCGTGCTCGTTCGTATATCGAGCAGGTCGGCGCGACGTGGGTTGTCCCGTCGGCTGGTCCGCCGATGTTCCTCGACCCGGAGCTGTTCTCGCTCAACGACATTCCCGACGCCGACGGCAAGCCCGACGAAACGTCGATCTTCCCGGACCAGGAAACCTTCCTGGAGCAGATGAAGATTCACGGCACGGACGACGGCGAGAAGCATCGCGGGCTCATGATGATCTCCGGTTCAACCGTCGATCTCACCGGCTCGACGCTCAACGAGTTGTCCCACCCGTTCCCGCCGGACGAGATCTGGAAGGACAAGGGCGCCTATCTCGCCCGGATGGCCGAGAAGTTCGCGCCGATTATCGCTGCGGACAAGGCCACCTGGGCTCCCGCGCAGGGCGAACCACTGCTAGAACCGCTGCGTGCCAAATTCGAGCCAATAATGAAGCAGTCCGACCTGATCTGCGACGGTATCGGCTATCCGGTCGGCATAGTGCTGGGCGGCAAGGATGACCCCGACGCCGAGGTCGTAGTCCTCGATTTCCCGAATCGCGTTGTGCGCGAACCGAAAGACGGCGACGGCAAATACCGCTACGGCTTCCGGATCGCTCCCGAGCTGGTTCGCACGGTACTCCGCGACGACGAACCCGACTGGGTCAACACCATCTTCCTATCGACCCGGTTCACCACGTGGCGCATCGGCGGCTACAACGAATACCTCTACACCTTCTTCAAATGCCTCACCGACGAGCGCATCGCCTATGCCGACGGCTGGTTCTCCGAAGCGCACGACGACTCGGCGTCGATCGAGAAGGACGGCTGGACACTTCAGCGTCGTTGCCCGCACCTCAAAGCTGACCTGTCGAAATTCGGCGTCATCGAGGGCGAGAAGCTGACCTGTAATCTGCACGGCTGGCAGTGGGATCTGAACAGTGGCCGTTGCCTAACGTCGAAAGGCCACGAACTGCGCGCGGAACGCACCAGCTCGTAGCCCTTCAAGATCTGACGAATTGGGTTAGGCCATGTGGGCGTCGAAGAACGCGAAGATGCGACTCCACGCGTCGTCGGTAGCCTCGGCGTTGTAGCCAAGTCCGGTCACTCGGATCAGCGGCTCGACCGGAGTCACGTTGGCGAACGAATGCGTCGCACCGGCATAGGTTTTGATGTCGTGATCGATGCCATGCTTGTCGAGCGCGTTCTCCAGCCGCTTGTGTGAACCGATATTCGCCGGGTCGAGCTGGCCGAAACTTGCGACGACGGGGCAGGCACCCTTGAGGATCTTGTCGTAGCTAGCCAGTGTCGATGGGTAGAACGGCGCAGATGCGTCGAACCCCTGCGGCGAAGCCAACAATGCGAAACCACCGCCCATGCAGAAGCCCACGACGGCAACTTTGCCGTTGCAATTCTCTTGCGCGAGAAGGTAATCCCGAGCGGCGAGGATATCCCGCACCGCACGACCGCCCTTGCCGAGAAGCAGCGATCGCATGATGTCGGGTATGCAGCGGACTCGACCGCGCGAGAACAGATTGGGGGCAAGCGCCAGGTAGCCCTTTTCGGCGAGCATTCGGGCATTGTTTTCGGCATCTACGCCGACGCCCAGGATGTCGTGAATGAGGACGATGCCTCCCCACGGTCCCGGTGTTTGAGGAGTTTCCAGAACCGCCTTGATGGGGCCGTCGGCGGTGGAAAGTTCGATATCAGCCATGTGACCACTGTCTCAGACGGGGTGGGGGTGTGCAATAGCCGACTAGACGAGTGCCAATACAAATTGGACCAGAACGTCGCAGAAGTCCTCGGGTCGACCGAACCGCTTCGATTGAGTCCACTGTTCCATCATCGCGCTCAATGCCCCGACGACGCCGGTGGTTGCCACCGCCCAGCCACCACGCGGTTGGTAGTCCGGCCCCAGGCTGCGCGTCATCTGGGCCTGAATGAGATCGCGCCACACCTTGCGATCGGCCAGCCGCCGTTTCTCCATCGCCTCGCTGACGCCAACCACGGCGACGAATGAGATCGCGGCTCGACGTCTGTCCTCACCCACATAGCCGATATAGGCCGTGAAGGCAGCCCTCGCCACTGTCTCCATATCCGCGCCATCAAGGCCAGCCAACGCCTCGACAACCGCGGCCCGACCCTGCGTCTGCACACGCTCATAGACCGCGACCAACAACTCTTCCCGGTCGGCGAACTCTTGATAGAAATGCGCTCTGGCCAGCTTGGCATGCGAACAGATCGACGACACCGAGGTCTTGCCGAATCCCTCGGCGGAAAACACTGCCAGACCCGCATCGATGAGCAGCGTACGACGATGATCCCGACGATCTTCGACAGCGATTCCGCCGTATGTCCGTTGCTTTTTTTCAGACGCCACGCTGTGTCAACGTAGTCGCTCCGATGACTAATCGCATAGATAGGCAGTGCAGCAGATCCCGCGACACCGGCGGTGACGCTGGGGAGTGACGCCGCCGGTGTCGCGAAACCGGTGAGATGTCCGCCCCCCGATGGTGCATCGGACTTCCACAATATTAGACATGCGTGTCTAACTATTCAAGATTCCGGACATTATTGTTCAAAAAGCTCCGCGAGGTTCATCGAGGTTGTACCTTCACCCTTTAGTTAGACACAGATGTTCAACAATTGGATGGAGTCGCGAGATGCGATATCGACCTGCCAGCGGCCGTTCGGCCCGACTGGCTATCGCAGTAATGACCTGCTTGGCCGTGCTCGTCCTAGTTACCACGACCGCGCATGCGGCTCCCTCGTCGCGATACAGCCCCGATCCGAACACTCCGCCGAATAGCACCGGGCCAGGCGGCGTCTGGCCGAAGACAGTTCAGGGAAATATCCACCGCATGTTCACCGCGGCTGGCCCCCATGCGGTCAAGCGGTCCCAGAATCTGCATCCATGCGGCGAAGATGTCTACGGCGTCGTCCAGAAGTTCGGATTCTGGCTGGCCGGCGGCAACGACGGCGAGAAGATGCGCTGCACCAGCGCGTTTCCGCACGGTCTGGAATCCCCGTTTGGGATGATGTACTACTACCCGGCGGATCTGAAGACGATGGCACCCGCGCCAGTCATCGTGTGGCTGCCCGGACTCGACGGAGACGCTGGCCAATATGACCAACTCGCCGAACTCTGGGCGAGCCGAGGGTTCGTCGTCGCAATCCCATATAACTTCGTAAATTCGTTCCCCACCGATGACCTGTGGGGAGCCCAAGCGTTGCTTACCGAGACCGCACGAGTGGGCTCACCGCTCTATCGCAAGGTCGACCTCGGCAAGACCATTCTCGGTGGTCACTCCGGTGGTGCCGGCGCCACCTTCTGGGGTGCCAGCTATCTTCCACCGAACACTCGACTCCTCAGCCCCGCATTGAAGATTATCGGTGCGCTGAGTGTGGCAACGGGAATTAACGCACCGACCGGGCTGGCGATAACCGTGCCGACACTGACGATCACCGGCAACCTCGACATCATCACGCCCGATTTTCTCTGGCCGCGCTGGATCGATCACAAGACGATCTTTCAGGCGCCCGCCTACATCGCGACGTCGATCAACGGAACTCATTTCGCGGTTAACTCCGCTTTGCCCAACAATCCCGTCGCTGGACTTTCGATGGCGTGGTTGGAACATCTAGTCGGTGGCCACCGCGATGCTGACCGCGTATTCGTCGGTCGACGCTGGGAGCTACCGAAAGACGCGAGCTTCATCGCGGTGGAACGTAATGCGTTGGCCGACCGCCTGAGGTGATCGGAACTACACTCGCCGCCATGCGCAGTCGCCATCTCAGCGTCGTCATCGCGGCATCACCCGAATCCGTATACGACTATGCGGCCGACCCCGACAATCTGCGGCACTGGGCTGCTGGTCTGGCGTCGAGCGAGGTAACGCGTCGCGGTGACGCGCTACTCGTCGAGTCGCCGATGGGCACTGTCATCGTGCGGTTCGTTCCGCATAACGACCTCGGCGTGTTCGACCACGACGTCACGCTCCCAACGGGTGAGACCGTGCACAATCCGGTGCGGGTGTTGCCGCATCCCGACGGTGCGGAGGTGGTATTCACCGTCCGACAGCGTGATATGTCCGACGAGGAATTCGAGCGTGATTGCGCGACGGTGACAGCCGACCTCAACCGACTTCGCCAAATCCTCGTTGACTCAGCCGAATAGCAGACTTACTCGCCAGACAGATCGGCCGATAGATCTCGAACCTGGACGCCGTCGGCCAGTTTGACCTCTTCGATCGGCTCTGGCCGGTCATCGTATTCCAGTCGCAACGCCCTGCTCATGGTGGCGTGCATGTCGTATAGCGTTGTCACATAAGTTAATTCGAGGATTTCTTCGTCCGATAGGTGACGCTTCAGGACGTCGAAGATGGCGTCTGGCACGCGGCCGCCGTCATAGACGAGTCCATCGGTGTAGGCCAGCACGGCCCGCTCAAGTTCGTTGAACGCGTCGCTGATCTGCCAATGCGGGAGCGCTTCGATCTTCTCCTCCGCCATGCCAAGCGATCGCATCTGCTTGCAGTGTTGGGAGTAGACGAATTGACTGCCCCTGGCATAACCGGCGCGCCCCTGCCCGAGCTCGCGAAGCAGGGGGTCGAGTTTCACCCCGCGGTACACCTTGAACCCGGCCACGGCGTGTCGAAAGACGTTGGGAGAACCCGCGAATACGGTCCACCAATCGCCCGGAGTGCCGTGTACGGTGCCATGATCGACCGCCGGATCACGGTCGGGACCGAAGAGTCGATCGTAGAAGAAGAGAATTCGCTCGTCGGTGACTTCAGCGCGCGGGATTTCGCGTAAGCGTGGCATTACCGGGCCACGGATACTTTACGATCAGCGGCCGTGCGCGGCTCGTGAACTACGTCGGCTTCGGTGAATGTCTTTGTCCAGCAGGCAAATTCGAGAAGCGCGCCGTCGGGATCCTGGAAGTAGAACGACCGCACGAAGGTACCCTCATGCGGATCACGGGAGATGCCCATCGGCGAGTCGTCGTGGTTGAGGACGTGGCTGACCTTGATGCCTTCCTCCTTGAACTTGGCGTAGTACTCGTCGAACTTCTCCGGCGGCACCGCGAAGGCGACGTGATTCATCGAGCCGGTCGCGCTGTTAAGTTCGCCTTCGTCGGGTAGCCCGGCCGGCGCCGAGACGCCTGGTACGCCGTCGGGAGCGTCGGCGAGCCAGAAGAAGGCGATGGTGTTGCCGTTACCGCAATCGAAGAAGAAATGTTGGCCCATATCGTTGGGCAGCTCGATCGTCTTGATCAGCGGCATGCCAAGGACCCCGGAGTAAAAGTCGATGGTGCGCTTCATATCCGCGCACACCAGCGCCAGGTGATTAACCCCGCGCAGGTCGTATTTCTCATTCGTGCTCATCATCAGCCCTTCCGATAGAAATTAGATGACTTGACAGTCATGTCATGTTCTTGGGAAAGTGTGCTGGTGACTGCGAGTTCTGTCAACACCCCCCTGACTCCTCGGGGCCGCAAGACGCGAGAGTCGGTGCTGAGCGCCGCGCGGATTGTCTTCGAGGACGTCGGCTTTCTCGACGCACGGGTGGAACTCATCGCCGCCCGCGCCGGGGTCTCCTACGGCACCTTCTACCGCTACTTCGAGTCGAAAGAGGATGTCTTCTTCCAACTCAGCAACCAGCTCTTCGACGACATCCACAGCCGCGAGCCAACGGGCACCTCAACCCCGCGCGAAAAACTGGTCGCGTCGAACCGCGCCTATTACGAAGCCTACCAACGTAATTCGGGTTTCATGGCGATAGTCGAGCAGGTGGCGACATTCAACGCCGAGTTCCGCGCGCTCCGGCACCAGCATCGCGAACTACTGACCGGCCGAACCGCCGCGGCGATCGCGCGCTGGCAACGTGACGGACTCGCGAATCCCGATATCGACCCCACGCTCGCCGCGCGAACCATGTCGGCAATGGTCGATCACACCCTCTACCTCTGGTTGGTTCAAGGCGAGGAAGCCGATAAGGAAGCACTACTGGCCACCATCGACCAAATGTGTGTGGGAGCCCTAGGACTATGAGCCCGAATATGTCTCGGTCGGCCGACCACATCACTTCCCGTGAACCCGCGGCAACCGCGCCGCTTCGTCAGTATTTCAGCCGGAAGGATCCCACCGCGTGACCGCTCTGACTCCCAGCACCGATCTCGATGACTTGACCACTCGAATGCGGGCATTCATCAACGACGAGGTGATCCCGGCCGAACCCAGGCTGATCCACGAAGAGCACAGCGACGCAATCACTCTCGACGGTCTGCGCCGCCGCGCCAAAGACCTGGGACTGTGGGCACTGGGCCATCCCGCCGACGTTGGCGGCGGTGGGCTTCCGTTCCTTGACTTCGTCTACCTCAACGAGATCATCGGGCGCTCGGAATTTGGCCAGCTCGCCGTCGGGTCGGTGTCGATGCAAGACACCCTGATGTTTTACAAACACGGCACCCCAGAGCAGAAGCAACGATGGATCCCCCCGATGGTGGCCGGCGACATCTTTCCCTCGGTCGGTCTGACCGAACCCGAAGTGGCTGGGTCGGACCCGACGCTGATCGCGACTCGCGCCGATCTCGACGGTGATACCTGGATCATCAACGGACACAAGTGGTTCACCACCGGTGCCGCACAGGCAGCGTATTGTTCGGTCTTCGCCCGTACCGAATCCGACGATGTGCCACGGCATTCGCGTGTGACAGCATTCATCGTCCCAACGGACACACCGGGTTTCGAGATCGTACGGTCCATCCCGACGATGGGCCACGATCCAAGCGACCACTACGAGATTAGACTGACCGACGTCCGTGTCCCGGCATCGAATATCCTCGGCGAGCGCGGCAAGGGCTTCATCGTCGCACAGGACCGGTTGGGCGCCGGACGCATCTTCCACGGCATGCGTTGGCTAGGTCAAGCTCAGCGCGCCTTCGAGTTGATGTGCGATCGGGCCAACACCCGATTCGCGCACGGCTCGCTCTTAGCGGAGAAAGGCGAAATCCATCGGTACATAGCCGAATCCGCCGCCGAGATCCACGCCGCCCGGCTGATGACCCTCGACGCCGCGCGTCAGATCGACTCCGGCGAAGACTTCCGAGTTCAGGTGGGACTCGTAAAATTCTGGTGCGCGCGAATGCTCCACAACGTGGTCGACCGCGCGATTCAGGTGCACGGCGCGCTCGGCCTAACCGCCGACACCCCACTGGAGCGGATGTACCGCCAAGCCCGCTACGCCCGCGTGTATGACGGACCAGACGAGGTGCACCGAATGTCGACAGCGCGCAGAATGCTCAAAGATCCTGAGGCAGTTCCGTGGCGGTAAGTTCCGAGCGCGTCGAACAAGCGTTGGCGACCGTCGGGATATCGGTAACGGTAACCGGCATCCATCGTCTGACCGCGGGAGCGAGCCGGGAGACCTTCCTGATCGACTATCGGTTACCCGACGACACCTCCGATCGGGCAGTACTGAGGCGCGACCCGCCCGGGCACGGCCAGGCAGATCGGATGCGCGCCGAAGCCGTTTGCCTTCGCGCTGCGCTCAAATCGAATGTCCCTGTGCCGCAGGTGCTGTGCTCGGGTGACGATGCGCCAGGTATCGACGCGCCTTTCCTCATCATGGACTACGTCGCCGGAGAAACGTTGCCACGCAAGCTACAACGCGACCCGGAACTGGCCGCGATCCGTCCGCGACTGGCGGCAGAGTTCGGTCGGATCCTCGGACGACTACATCGAACTCCCTTGTCGGGCTTAGAAATTCTCGACGACAGCGATCCGCTGGAAGCACTGGAGGCCACGTTCCGCGCACAAGGTCAGGACAACCCGACGGTGGAGATCGGCTTCCGTTGGTTGCGGCACAACCAGCCAAATTCTCGACCAATAACCTTGGTACACGGCGACTTTCGGGTCGGCAACCTAATCATCGACGCCAACGGTGTGCAGGCGGTGCTCGACTGGGAGCTATGCCATCTGGGCAATCCGATCGAAGATCTGGGCTGGCTGTGCGTACCCGCGTGGCGGTTCGGCGGGCAAGCCCCGGTTGGCGGCCTCGGCGAACGGGACGCGTTGCTGGACGGCTACGAACAGGAGGCGGGCTGGCGGCCATCGGATGAGGAACTGGGTTGGTGGGAGATCTTCGGGACGTTGAAGTGGTTGGTACTGAGCATCTTTCAGTCCCAGCGACATCTATCGGGCGCGGAACACTCGCTCGAACTGGCGGCAATCGGCCGCCGAGTCTGCGAGTTTGAGTACGACCTGCTCGATTCATTGGGGATGATCGACGACGTGGCTGCTGCTGGACCTGCGGTCCGAGCCGGCGCTGGCGCCTATCGCCGCCCGTCGTTGAGCGAAATCCTTGAATTGGTCGCCGAAACGATTACCGACACCGGCCCTGCTCTGGCCGACGACGCACATCAGCGGCATCAACTACGGATCGCGGCAAACCTGCTCCGGATCGCAGGACGCGAAGTCGACGCGGGCACTGCTGGTGCAGGCGAGCTGGCGACGGCATTGGCATCGGCCGATTGTGAAACCGAAGCCCAACTGGCCGAATCGATTCGGACCGAGACGTTGGATTGGGCCGACCCGACCGTGCAACGCGCGGTGGCGGCGACCGTGGTGTTGCGGCTGCGGGTGAGTAATCCACGGCGCCTGGGGGCTTAGTCAAACGAACGACAGCGCACTCGCCTGGGTATCGAAGTCTGGGTGACAATGCACGGACGTTCGCTACCGGCTCGCCGCTCAATACGGCTGCCACCCGCGTTCTCGCGGCGTTGACCCCGATCTGCTTCATTCTGATCATCGTGTTCGGCGCTCTGACGTTCGCCACTGTCACACCGCACTCGAGCGGCGATGAGTCGACTCTGAATGGCTGGGGTAGCTGGACCCATCAGGGCGTGGGGTTGGAACTGTACAACCAGGCATATGCCTTGGCGCTGCCCGCGGTCTTGCCGTCGCTGCTGATTCTCGGCTTACCGCTATTGCTGTCGATTCTCATCATGTGCAACGTTGGCCGACGACCGCTGTTCATCACCAACGCGGTGTTCGCGTCGCTCGCGTGTTTAGTGGCGCTCTGGTTAGTGCTGGATCCGAGCGACATGGTCGTGACATTCAGTACCGAGCCCGCCGGGTATATCGACTCGCACTACAACTTCGCCGCCGGGCCGTCGGCGATCCTCAACCTGCTGGCCTGCCTGGTTGTGTTGGTCTCTTCGGTGGTCGGCGCGGTCCTGGCGCGACGGCATTACCCCCAGCGGTAACGTCTATCCCTGTGAGTCTGGATGAGTTGCGCGCATTGATCGCCACTGGCGAACCGTCGAGCGGGGCCGCCCAGACCTTGCAGTACCGCACCGTCGATGCCGGGCCGGGCTGGGCGATCGTCGAAATGGAACCCCGCGCCGATCTACACGGCAACATCGGCGGCAACGTGCAAGGTGGCGTAATCGCCGCGGCTATCGATTCCGCACTCGGCTCAGCAGTCCGGACGGTCACCGACGACGGGCAGAATTTTGTCACCCTCGATCTGTCCTGCCGCTACATCCGGGCCATCAAGCCAGGGACGGGTACAGTGTCGATTCGCGCCGAAGTGGAACACGCCGGTCGCACCACCGCGACCGTCCGAGCGCAGGTCCACGACGGCGGTGGACGTCTGGTAGCCAGCGCGACCTCCACCCTGCTACTACTTTCCCGCTAGCGGCTCCCGCCTCCGCAAACCCCACCTCGTCCGCAAACCCCACCTTCTTCGCAAACCCCACTCCCCCGGACATCCCCGACCCACTTTTCGGGTCGGGAACGTCCGCGCGGGTCGGGTTTGCGGATAGGTGAAACCATTTGACCGGCCGTGTACGTCTAACGACCATGTATCCGTTTCCCATCGACGCCGACGGCTATATTCGACTTTCCAGCGCTCGCGCACTGGGCTTCGACGACCGGCAGTTCACCCGCGCAGAAGAACGCGGCGAGGTACTCCGAGTGGCGCCCGGGGTGTATGTGCTTCCTGCCGACCGACGCCCAGAAGCATTGCACCGCTTGAAAGTTCAGGCCGCGACGACGACTCCCGACGTCGCGATCTCACACACCTCGGCCGGCGTCGTACACGGCCTGGATATGCTTCATGCCGACCTCTCTCGGATCAACGTCACCTCCGCGACGACCGATCGCGGCTACAAGCGCAAGCACCGCTACATACACCCCGGCCCGCTAAAGTCGGCCGACGTCACACTTGTCGACGGAATCTGGACGACCTGCCTCGAGCGCACCGCCTTCGACGTCGCGCGGACATCGTCGAAAGGCTTTCCAGCCGCGCTGGCGGCACTCGATTCGGCGCTACGGATGGGCGCAGACGCACGCCGGATGTCGGAGTACGGCGGCGAGCCTCGTACCGGCGTCGGTGTCGCGAGAAGCGCTCTGCGTCATGCGAATCCGTTGTCGGAGAACGCGGGGGAGTCATGGGGCCGCGCGCAGATGATCGAGGGCGGCCTCGCCACCCCGCGACTTCAACGTCGGATCTTCGACAAGTCCGGAGACTTCATCGCGCGCACTGACTACGACTGGGCCGATGAGAACGGCGTCGTCCGATTGATCGGTGAGTTCGACGGTCTGGGCAAGTACTTGAAGTACCTCAAGCCGGGTGAGAAGCCGCAAGACGCGATCCGCCGCGAAAAGGTCCGTGAGGGACGGCTCCAAGATATGGGACTCGTTGTCGTGCGGTGGATCTACGATGATCTGTCCTCGGGCAGCGTCGTCCCACGACTGATCGCACAGATGCGCGCGCTGGGCTTGCGGACTCCGCAACCACCGGTCAACCCAGCAACGTTCCGGCGCACAGCGTAGCCCCACCTTGCCCGCAAACCCCACTCCCCCGGACATCCCCGACCCACTTTTCGGGTCGGGAACGTCCGCGCGGGTCGGGTTTGCGATCAGTCCGTAGCCACCGACGCCCGGGTTTACAATCGATGAGTGACTGGACCCGCCAGCGCGGATACCTATTACGACCTGGGGTCACATCATCGGTCCGTCGACACGACGTCACCGGATGCCCAGGTCTGGTTCAATCGTGGGCTTATCTGGTCGTACGCCTTCAATCACGACGAGGCGATCCGCTGTTTTGAGCGGGCGTTGGAATGCGATGCCGATCTGGGTTTGGCCCACTGGGGTATCGCATACGCCGTCGGGCCCAATTACAACAAAGCATGGGACGCTTTCGACCCCGACGACCTTGCCTACTCGCTACACCGAGCGCACACAGAACTCGACCTGGCCGAAGGCGCTCGCACCAACGCCGTTGAGCGCGAGCTGATTTCTGCTCTGCGACAACGATTTCCGACCGACGATCCAGCCGATGTCGAAGCACTGACAGCTGGACACAGCGCCTACGCCGACGCGATGGTCGTCCTAGCGGCAACGCACCCCGACGACCTCGACGTAGCGACACTGGCCGCCGACGCGCTTCTCAACGTGACGGCATGGCAGCTATGGGACGGCGCGACCGGTGAACCCGCTGCCGGCTCCCGCGTCGTCGAGGCCACCCGTATCCTCGATACCGTGCTGGGGTCGCCGGCCGGGCACACCCATCCCGGAGCGCTGCATCTCTATCTGCACGCGATGGAAATGTCTGCCACGCCGGAATCCGCGCTACGCGCCGCAGATCGACTTCGCGGATTGGTCCCCGACGCCGGTCATCTGCAGCATATGCCGAGCCATATCGACGTGCTATGCGGCAATTACCATGACTCGATCTCCGCCAATCTCCTTGCGGTACACGCAGATCGAAAGTTCGTGGCCCAGGAAGGCGCGGCCAACTTCTACACCCTCTACCGCGCGCATGATCTGCACTTCGTTGTCTATTCGGCGATGTTCGAGGCCAATTCCGCTGTCGCACTGGCCGCTGCGGAAGAATTGGCGCAGCAATTGACGCCGGAACTGCTTGCCATTACGTCCCCACCGATGGCCGATTGGCTGGAAGCCTTTGTGCCACTGGGTATTCACGTTCTGATCCGATTTGGTCGATGGCAGGAGCTGATCACTCAACCGACACCGACGGACCCCGATCTCTTCGCCACGACCGCGGCCACAGTGCATTACGGCCGCGGAATCGCCTATGCGGCAACCGGAGACCTACCCCGGGCGCGGGCAGAGCGTGAGGCGTTTGTCGATAGATACCAGCGCATTCCGCCGACTCGCTATCTGTTCAACAATTCCTGCCACGACATCCTCGCTATCGCGCGTTCGATGCTTGACGGCGAAATCGCCTATCGCGAGGGCAATTTCGATAAAGCGTTTGAAAACTTGCGTGCGGCAGTCGAATTGGACGATCAGCTACCTTACGACGAACCGTGGGGCTGGATGCAGCCGACGAGACACGCCTACGGAGCGCTGTTGTTAGAACAGGGACAGGTGGAACAAGCAGCGGCGGTCTATGCCGCGGACCTCGGCCTCGATCCGTCGGTGAACAGGTCCAACCACCATCCCAACAATGTGTGGAGCTTGCACGGATACCACGAATGCCTAGTGCGCCTGGGCCGGACGTCCGAAGCGGATCTCATTGGCAGACAACTACAATTAGCAAAGGCGCGCGCCGACGTCCCCATCGACGCGTCGTGTGCGTGCCGGCTCTCGACGACCGGCGGATGCTGCTCTTAGGTGGCAGCCGCCCCCGACACCGCGACCACCACTGCCCCAACGACCGCCGCGATGAACGCGATCACCGCCACCGCTCCCCAGCCGGCCCGCGTCGTATCGCCCAGCAACGCGATCCCTACGATTCCGGGAATCACCGTCTCCCCCACCACAAGTGCAGCGGCGGCACCGTTGACCGAACCGGTCTGCAAGGCAACAGTGAACAAGTAGAACCCACCGATGCCACCGACCAGAATCCCGTAGGCTGCCGGGTCACCAAGTATCTGCCCGACGTCGAGCGGATCGACACCGTCGAGGATGCGTACGGCGATCGCCATAAGACCGAATAGTGCGCCGGCACCTAGCCCAGCGATCACCGCTACGCGCGCACCCAGCCATCTCACCAGCGCGACACCGACCGCCAACACGACGATCCCTATGATCAGAACGCTCCAATGCATAACCGCGCCAACGGGTTTGTGCCCTTCGTCGCCCGCGGCCACACCGAGCAGGAGTAACGCGGCAACGACTACCCCAATGGCAGCCCAATCCCTCGGCCGTAATCGGGTGCCGAGGACGATAATGCCCAGCAACGCGGTCACGATGAGGTTGGCACTCATAATCGTCTGCGAGAGAAACAACGGGATGAGCCGCGCGGACACCAATGTCCCGACGAAGCCGAGACCGTCGAGCGCCATCCCCGCCAGATACGAGACGGTGAGGATCGCGGCCAGCGTGGACCGCAACGTCGGCGGCGACGCCAAATCGGAGACCTGCTGCGCGCCGCGCGCCTGCAACACCGACGCGGTGCCGTAGGCGAGCGCCGCCAGAACAGCGAAGAGTACTCCGACGATCATCGGGTCAACGTACTACGCCTCACCACGGCGCGAGCCCCGAAGAGCTAACCAGCCGGCGGTTGCCCCCATCACGATCAGCGCCGCGATCTCCGCGTATAGAACGGGTGTCACCAGAAATGGGCGCAACGTTCCGGCGTTGGAGCCGTACGACTCCGCTCCTACCATTGTGAGGAAGTCATCCAGAAGTATCTCGGGTCGGACGATAATCGCCGCGACTACCCCGGCCGCGACCACCGACGCCAGTGCTGCGACCGCCCCGACCGCTGTGCGCCAGATCGAAGACACATCCACCAGAGCCAGGACGGACGCGGCGCAGACCAATACCGCCGCGAGAACTGCGACCCACCCGACCGGGGTAATGGCGCCCGCAAGCATCGGACCGTAGTGATCGGCATGCTGTCCGACATATGTTGCCAAGCCGGTCCACGCGAACGGCATACCCAACTCGGTGAAGTCGATCCACTTCACCAGCGTGAGTCCGACCGCGACCGCCGAGGCGACCAGTCCGATGACCGCGACGATCCGGGTGCTCACGCCGGTGCCAGCACCTCGGTACCGACAAACCGGGCCAGCTCCTCCGGCAGTACCACGGTGCCGTCGGACTGCTGGTGATTCTCCAAAATCGCGACGATCCAGCGCGTCGTAGCCAGCGTGCCGTTAAGCGTCGCGGCGATCTGCGGCTTGCCGTCGTCGTCGCGGTAGCGGATGGCCAGGCGGCGGGCCTGGTAGGTCGTGCAGTTCGACGTCGAGGTGAGTTCCCGATACGTGTTCTGCGTCGGAAACCATGCCTCGCAATCGAATTTGCGCGCGGCCGAACTGCCCAGATCTCCGCCGGCGACGTCGATGACTCGATAGGGAACGTCGATCGCGGCCAGCATCTCCTTCTCCCAGTTGAGGAGTTTGAGATGTTCCGCGTCGGCGTCCTCCGGCTTGCAGTAGATGAAGCCCTCGACCTTGTCGAACTGATGCACGCGGATGATGCCGCGGGTGTCCTTGCCATAACTGCCCGCTTCGCGACGGAAGCAGCTCGACCAGCCCGCGTATCGCTTGGGGCCGGTCGACAGATCCAGGATCTCGTTCGAGTGATACCCGGCCAGCGGCACCTCCGAGGTTCCGACGAGATAGAGATCGTCGTCGGCCAGGTGGTAGATCTCGTCGGAGTGCGCGCCGAGGAATCCAGTTCCGGCCATGATCTCCGGCCGGACCAGCACCGGCGGAATCATCAACGTGAACCCGTTCGCGGTGGCCTTCGCCGCCGCCATATTCAGAAGGCCGAGCTGGAGCATCGCACCAAGCCCGGTGAGGAAATAGAACCGCGAGCCCGACACCTTGGCGCCGCGTTCCATGTCGAGCAGACCGAGGGCTTCGCCGATTTCCAGGTGATCGCGGGCATTGGGAATGTCGCGCGGTTCGCCGACATGCTCGAGCACCACAAAGTCGTCTTCACCGCCGGCCGGGGCGCCGTCCTGGACGATGTTGGAGATCGAACGCTGCGCCTGTTCGGCGGCGTCCTCCGCTTGGTTCTGTCGGGCAACCGCGGCTTTGACCTGCTCGGCGAGCTCTTTGCCCTTGGCCAACAGTGCGGCCTTCTCATCACCGCTACTCTTACCGACCTGCTTGCCCAGCGTTTTCTGCTCGGATCGCAATGCGTCCGCCTCGACGATGGACGATCGGCGCGTGGCATCGGCGTCGAGTAGGACGTCGACCAGTCCTGGGTCCTCGCCGCGAGTGCGTTGCGACTGCCGAACCAGATCGGGATTTTCGCGCAGAATCTTCAGGTCGATCACGGGATAAAGCCTACTGGTGAGCGCTTCGGCGGTGATATTCGACGTCGAGGTTGCGCGGCCTCTCCCGCTCGCGTACGCGCACCAGGCATGATGGAACGCGATGACTGACCAGAACACAGAGCAAAGTCCCGCGCCCTCGAGTGCGGCGCGCGTGCACGCGCACGTCCTCGAACACCCCGTGCGGGTGGTCCTGACCGGCGTCGTGATCGGTGCCATCGTTATGGCGATCACCGCGGTCTCCCTCGGCTGGTTCTCCGACGTCGGCGACGTCGGCGGTACCGATATCGGCGAAGGTGAACGACTCGCCCAGAACGCGTTTACGCAATCGGCCGCCGGTGACTGCCTGGACTGGGCCGAAGGAAAACCCGGCAGTCCGGCCAAAGTCGCATGTACAGCGAAACATCGATTCGAGGTCGCCGGTCCGATCGACGGAGCGGTCGTGCCGGGCGCCGAGTTCGGACCGAATGCGCAATGGCCGGGAGCGAAGCGATTCGCCGCTATTCGCGACGAACAGTGCCCCGTGATCGTCTCCGAATACCTGGGCGGAAAACTCGATCCCCAAGGCCGCTTCTCTGTCGGCCTGATGTTCCCGTCGCAGGCCCAGTGGGACAAGGGCGCCCGCGAACTGCGCTGCGGTCTCGAACAGCCGGGCAAAGACGGTACTCAGACACAGTTCACCGGCCAGGTCGCCAATCTCGACCAGTCCTTCGACTGGCCGCCGGGCACGTGCATCGGCATCGATCCGGCTACGCGCAAGCCGACGTCACTCCGAGTGAACTGCACCGAGCAACACGCGTTTCAAACCACCGGCATCGTCGACCTGGGCGCACGTTTCGGGCCGCGCCTATCTGGCAAACCGTGGCCCACTGTTGCCGAGCAGAACAAATTCCTCGAATCCATCTGCCCGGGCCAGACCAACAGGTTCCTCGGCGGGAAAGACAAATTCGACAAGACCACTCTGAACGTCCAGTGGTCCACCGTCAGTGAAGTCAGTTGGCTGGCCGGTAGCCGCCGGGTGCTGTGTTATGTCGGACTGCCCGACCGCGGCGGATTCGCGACCCTCGTCGGTGATGCCCGGTCGACCCTGCTCATCAACGGCAAACTGCCGGTACCGCCGCCGAAGGCTCCGCCGGGCCGCGCGCTGCCTACACCGGTGCCGATGCCGGGCGGCATCTCACCCAACCCGCAAGAAGTGCCGGCGCCCGCCGGCTAAGCGAGATATCGTGCCAGTCAAGATGTCCGACAAGGACTTTGAGTACCTTGTCGGTGAAGCGCTCGACGACATTCCGTCCGAGTTGACCGATCAGATGTCGAACGTCGTGATACTCGTGGAGCCACGCCACGAGGATGACCCGCATATTCTCGGGCTCTATCACGGCATCGCGCTGACCGAGCGCACGAGCGAATACGGCGGATTCCTCCCGGACACCATCACCATCTACCGCGAACCGATACTCGCCATCTGCACCACAGCTGAACAGGTCAAGCATGAGGTTAAGGTGACCGTCGTGCATGAAGTGGCACACCACTTCGGCATCAGCGACGCATGGCTGCACGCCAACGGGTGGGGTTGACCTTCAACCAACTTCAAGGACCATCGTCGTGCGTATGACACCAGATCACCTCACCATCGGTACCTTCGCACGTCTGACCGGACTGACTCCGAGCGCGCTGCGTTTCTACGACGACTCCGGTCTCCTGACACCGGCCGACGTCGACGAATCCAGCGGATACCGGTATTACTCTCCCGAGCAAGTACCTACCGCCCAACTCATTCGGCAACTCCGTGAGACGGGGATGTCGTTGGGCGATATCCGCGCGATACTCGACGATCCCGACCCCGCCGGGACAACTCGCCGTATTGACGACCACCTGGCCGAGTTGGCGCGGCGGCTGTCGGACGCGACCGCGGCGGCGGCGCAGATCAAGTCGTCGGTGGGCTGCGATGTCGCATCGCAGCGAGTCGCATCAATTTCCGGCCCGCTGTTCGCCGCTGCTTGCGACCAGGTCCTGCCCGCAACTATCGTGAATCCTGAACTGCCCGTGCTGGATTCGGTGTACATGGAGATCGTCGGCGACGAACTGACACTCACCGCCACCGATCGTTTCCGACTCGCCTCGCGGTCACTGGCTTTGCAGCAATCCACCGAACCCGACTGGTCGGCGGTAGCACCGACGTCGTCGATCCGCGCACTGGCCGACTGGGCACGGCGCCAACATCGAATCTCGTTGCGCCGGGGCGAAGCCGAGATCGTCGCACAGGGTGATCTCGAGACTCGACACTTCCCGATTCTCGATATCGCGTTCCCCGACTATCGGCTGATGTTGCGCTCGCTACCAGCGGCAACCACCCGCGTGGTGGTGTCGCGAAAAGCGTTGCTGGACTTGCTCGAACGAAGCGAACGACAGATCAGGGTGGCAATCGACAGCACTGAATTATCGGTCGGCGACGACACCATATCCGCGGCGGTCACCGGTCAGCCGATCACCCTCGGCTTCGACGTCACCGTACTTCACCCGACGATCGCGACCGCCATCGGCGACGATGTGCTGCTCGACATTTCGGCGGAAGATCAACCGGTACAGGTACGTTCGGCCGACGACGGCGGGCTGGTCACCTTGGCGATGCCAGTACGACTAGACGGGTAGTTAGCCCATCGGGTCGGCGTCGTCGGAACCCTCGTTGGCCTCATGGGCAAACGGCGCCACCCGAGTTCCCCATCGTCGACACGCCCAGGTGCCATCGGCATATTCCAGCTCGATCGACTGAGTGTTTTCGAGGTGATTGGCCAACGCGAACTCGGAGTCGATGCCCGCCAGTTTGGCGGCTACCAACCGGATAGCCGCACCGTGGCTCACCACATACACGTCGCGGTCGGCATCGTCGGACAGGTAACGTGCCACCACATCGTCGATCGCGGGCAAATAGCGGTCGTAGACATCTTGCAGGGATTCACCGCCGGGCAGTTCCGCCGTCAAATCGCCGTCATGCCAACGTTTTACGACCTCGCCGAAGACATCGTGCGATGCCCGGTCGAAGTTGTCCTCCAAGTCGCCGACCTGCACCTCGTACACGCCATCGAGCGGCTGCGGCTCGATCCCCCAGACCATCCCGGCGATCTCGGCGGTCTGCTGAGCGCGGCGAGCACGCGAGTTCAGCAGCACCACAGAGTCATCGACTGGTGTGCGCAACGCGAACAACGCCGCCTGGCGCGCTCCAAAA
Organism: Gordonia effusa NBRC 100432; assembly: GCF_000241305.1. Classification (GTDB taxonomy): domain Bacteria; phylum Actinomycetota; class Actinomycetes; order Mycobacteriales; family Mycobacteriaceae; genus Gordonia; species Gordonia effusa. The sequence goes on along the minus strand of NZ_BAEH01000015.1, from coordinate 35,912 downwards.
TCTGTGAGTCCCGCTCCTGGAAGCCGAGTATCCAAGCGCCGCATCACATTAGACGTCGTCTCACCGTGACGGACCAGGAACAACCGCGACACTACTTCTCTCCTTGTTGTAACGAGTGGTACCACTGCACGCTCTCGGCGTGGTCGGGCGGAAGGGAGCCGAGCTGTCCTCGATCGGCTGGCCAGGAGCCCAGGAACACGACGCTGTCGGCCCGTCGATGCAGAGCGCGCAACGTTTCCCCGACCGCGTCGTCGTCGAGATGCCCTGCGGCGTCGAGGAAAAATCGGTAGTGCGCGGCGGTTGAGCGATCGATGTCTTGCCGCGGTCGCGATTCGATGCGGGTGAGATCGACTCCGCGCGTGGCGAATTCACTCATCGCCGACACCAGGCTGCCCGGCTCGTTCCGCAAACTGAGGATTACCGCGGTCCGGTCGGCGCCCGACGGCGGGTCAGGTGGCGCGGGACGGCCGACGAGGAGGAATCGCGTCGCGGCGTCGTCCGCATCGGCGACGCCGTCGGCGAGTACAACCAGATCGAGAGCGTCGGCTGCCGGACGAGTGGTAACCGCGGCGTTGGCGAGGCCGTTGGAAACATCTTGTGCCGCAGCGGCATTGGAGGAGGCAACCACGAAGTCGGCGTTGGGGAACAACCGTGCGACCGATTCACGAACCTGCGCCGAGGCGACCGGATACGCGGCGACGGTCCGCACCGCCGCTGGCTCGAGGGGCGTAGCAGCGGCGATGGTGAAGGCGATGTCGAGGATTACTTCGGCGAATACCTGGACGCGGCCGCCATCGGCGGGCGGTACGAGTGCGTCCATCGTCGCCGGAACCGACCCTTCCAGCGAACTCTCGATCGGCACGCACCCGAAATCCGCTTCGCCCGACCGCACGAGGGCAATAGCGGCGGCCGGATTGGCAGCGGGCACGCGCTCGATGTCGGCGTCGGGTACGTCGATGAGTGCGGCGGGGCGACGGCTAGCCAGAATCGCGTCGAGCGCCATTTCGGTGAAGGTGTGAGCGGGACCGAAGTAGGCGATGACAGGCACGATCTTCAGGGTAGCCGGTCGGCCAGACACACCGTCCCGGCTTAACGAGTCCGCTATGCTGTTTTCGGCGATGGATCTCGCCTGGTCCGATTCTTCGGCCCGAACCGCCGGCTCTCCGGCTGATAGTTCCTCCTCGTATCGGCATATGCCCATCGGAAGGGACAGTTCTATGGCCATCGACTCCCCTCGCCCGCTGCACCAGCAGCCAAGCGCGCTAGTCGCCGTTTTCGTCGGCGGCGTCGTCGGGACGTCGGCGCGCTACGTGTTGGAGCGCACGTTCCCCGCCTCGACCGGCCAGTGGCCGTGGGCAACTTTCGGCATCAACCTGAGCGGCGCCGCGCTACTCGGCATGATCTCCGCCCTGCTCGTCGCACAGTCGTCGGAATCGGTCCGACGCCGCCAGTTGCGATTATTCGCCGGCACCGGCTGCTGTGGCGCGTTCACCACCTACAGCACCTTTGCCCTCGAGCAGACCAACCTATGGCGCGCGGATGCACCCGGCACCGCCATCGCTTACGCGGTCGTCTCGGTAGGCGGCGGCGTGCTGATGGCGTTGGCGGGCTTCGGCGTTGGCGATTGGCTCAGCGGAAAGCGCACCCGATGATCGCGCTGACCGCAATACTGTGCGGCGCACTCGGGGCGGTCGCGCGATTCGTCGTCGATGGCATCGTTCGCGCACGTGTGACTGTGACATTTCCGGTCGCGACGTTGCTGATCAACGTAACCGGCTCAGCACTACTCGGTGTCGTCGCCGGGCTCGTGATGTTTCACGCGGCTCCGAGCGCGGTCATGACGATCGTCGGGACTGGATTCTGCGGCGGATACACCACGTTCAGCACGGCCAGTCTGGAGGCGATGGTCCTGATGCGCGAGCGTCGGCGCTGGCGGTCACTCGCTTACGCGGCCGTATCGGTGATGGCATCGGTCGTGGCCTGTGCGTTGGGGATGTATTTCGCCTCCCGCTGATCGTGAATGTTGACGAACAGCGGTTTCGTGTTTAGGTTAGGGTTACCTTGCTAGCCCGAGTTGTTGATTGAGGAGCCTATGACTCACGTCGCGCATTCCCAGCCGTCCGATGCTGAGGCGATCCAAACCGCGTGCCGTCGGGTCAGCAGCGCCACCCTCGCGGTCGGTGCTTCCGATCCGATCACCGTCAACGTCGTGCACCTCTTCGAGTCCCAGGCATTCGTCCTCGTTCCCACCGACTGTGAAGCCGTGGTTATCGCCGACGACGACCCCAACGGGATCGCGGCACTCCTGGAGATTACCGACCACGCACCCATCGACCTGCGTGAACAGGTCCGGGCGCTGGTGTGGCTCAGCGGCACCCTCTACCCGGTCCCCGACGAACTCCAGCGCGACCTCGCGATCGAAATCGCCACCGACCATCCCGACGACGGCCTCCTCGATATCGGCCACGGCTACTCGCTGCTGCGGCTACAGGTCGATAGCGCGGTTATTGCCAATAGCAGCGGCGCCGCGTCGGTCTCGGCCGACATCCTCGCCTGCGCCGACCCAGACCCGTTCTGGGAGTACGAGACTGGCTGGATCACTCACCTCGACAGCGACCACGGCGACCTGGTCGGGCAACTCGCCCGCAAGCTCCCCGCCGAATTGCGCACCGGGCGCGTCCGTCCACTCGGGCTTGACCGCTTCGGCCTGCGCTTTCGCATCGAAGGCCCCGAAGGTGACTCCGATGTCCGGATGCCCTTTCCGCAGCCGGTAGAGACGGTGTGGGAGCTCTCGACGGCACTGCGCTCACTTGCCGGCTGCCCGTTCATCAACAGCTTCACGCAGTAGTGTTCTAGGTGCCTGCGCGCCAGGCAGCGGCTCGGCCCGCGAGTCCGGGCCGAACGTATGCATTTGGTGGATTTAGAAGACGCGGAATACGCCTGCCCCGGGAACGATGGTCGCGCCGCTGACTGCCGAGATGTAGGCGGCGATTTGTCCGGAACCGGTGGCTATATTTACCGATGTCCCAGGACGTGCACCTGCGGGGATGGTCGCGGTGCCAGTGCGGCCAGTGGAGGTGTTGAGCCAGACGATGTGCCCGCCCTGGGTGTAGTGCATGCAGAGCCGCCGGTTGAGCGTATTGCATGATGTGGCGACGCTGACTCGTGCGACGCCCGGTCGGGCGGTGGTGGCTCTGAACGTTTGGTTGCTGACTGGCCAGGGGGCGCCGGTGAGCACAGTTTGCTCCACTTGGAATGACGTGACCGGTGCCGCCACAGCCGGTGTGGGTGCGGCACTGAGCAACGCAGCGACCCCCACTGAAGCGAGGCCGCCCACCGTGAGAGCGCGAATGTTCCTAGGCATGAGTTACTCCTCGGCGTTGGGTTTGTATGGATCCTAGCGAGAATCTGGCCTTGGCACCGCCACCCCGGGGCGCAAGATTTCACGCAGGTGCAAGAGAGGGATCGAACGCCGAGCTCAGCCGCCGCCACTCCACACGCCGATCGGCGGTCCGAGCGTCCCACCGCAGCGGGTTCGCCACCACGTAAGTTGTGTTGGTGCGCTTTCGCGAGTTGCTAGTCCCGCCCAACCAGACGTCGGTCGATGTCGTGCGGGGCCCTACGCAGCGGCGGGCACTCCTCATCGAACTGACCATCGTCGGGGTTCTAACCTTCGGCTTCTCCGCGATCTACGCGGTCCTGTCACTGATCGAAACGCAGCTCGGGGCGGGGATCTCGGGCAGTTCAGTCGCCCTCAATCCAACCGAGTCCAGCGATGCCGCCATCGACTTCGTACGACAATTGATGAGGGTGATTCGACTCTGCGCAATTGCCGGACTCGGTGTCTACCTGTTGTGGCGCAGCGGTATTCGGCTCGGCCGCGCCGGCCTTTCCCGACGTCCGAGGGCGACCGATATCCCACCGGGCCTCGTCCTGGCCGCCGCTATCGGGCTCCCCGGCCTCGGGCTACTTGCCATCTCACGAGCGTGGGGCGCCAACGTGGGATTGATCGCCAGTCCCACCGACGGCCCGTGGTGGCAGCTACCGGTCCTCATCCTGATCTCTGTCGGCAACGCGTTGGCCGAAGAAATCATCGTCGTCGCCTACTTCATCACTCGACTGCGGCAACTCGGAGCCAGCGAGAATGCCGCCCTCGCGGCCAGTGCCGTGTTGCGCGGTGGCTATCACCTCTACCAGGGGATCGGCGCAGGTGTGGGAAACCTGTTGATGGGCTTGATCTTTGGCCGATACTTTCAGCGCACCGGCCGCACCTGGCCGCTCGTTATCGCCCACGCGACCATCGACACGGTAGCCTTCGTCGGCTACGCGCTGTTGTCCGAGCATCTCGACTTTCTGCGCTGAGCGCCGCCGATCAGAACGGTGGCGAACCTACGCCGACGAGTCGTACGGTGCCCCACTGGGTGACGTCTGTCAACCGGGCCGACGCGGTACGTCCCGACACAGCGGTGATCTCGACTTCACGCACGCGAGCGTCTCGCCACCGTCGAATATCGTCACCATAAGCCGTTCCCGCCCAATGGAATTGACCGTCGCTCGGATTCAGATATCCCTGCACCCTAATCCGGCCCGCTCCGCGTTCGCCGTCGGCGACAAAGGTTACCTCGTCGTCGAAGACCTCCGATTCCACTGATTCGACTGTGTCCCAGTCGAAGTCGATCGCATCGAAACGCTTAAGCCTTCGACGTCGCTTACGCTCGGTCCCTACGATGGCCCATTCGTTGACCACTGGCTGACGCACCCGTAGGCCACTCGCCCCCAACGCCGTGTACTCGACGATCAGACCAAGCACATAGTCGAGTGTATCCGCCGTGCAATATATCCGGTTGGGCTCGGCCGCCGAGCACACCTGGAGGTAATTCGGCTGCGGTGCAACGCCTTCGACGACCAGGAGTTGTCCCGGCTGCGGATCGCCGATGCCCACCGGGACACCGGCCTTTCGTGCTCGACGACCCAGTTCCGATAACACGTATGTTCGTCCGCCGAGAACAACCGATGGCGTCATGCGGGTAGGAATCCTGCTCGGCGCCAACACCTTCGCGAGAATCGATTCATCAGACCGGCATCGTCGAGAAATTGCGCGAGGGATGCGAATCCGCGAACCTGCGCTTCATGGAATCGCGGATTAGTGCGCGCCGCACGTGTCGCCGCCCGCGCGTCGAGGCCTGCCCGTCGATACATAGCCGGATTGGTAAACACTATTTTGAAAGCCTGGGCAGCCAATCCGTGCGCCGATGCCGCGATCAAGGTCTCCGTACGCGATCGAATAGCCTTGCGCCGCATCACACCGTCCCGCGCGAAGCCGATATGCCGAGCCTCCTCGGTGACGTGCACCTGCATCAACCGTGCTATCAGGGGCTGCAGTTCCGGATCGGTGAGCATCTCCCGTTGCAGCGCGTCGAAAATTTCCTCGCCGACGAGCGCGGCAACCCACAGCACACTGCCGCGGAGCGCATCAGCCAGCCAATACATCACGATGCGCTGCCACCATTGCATAGCGAACGCCCGTGCCCCGCTGCGTTCGATGGCTCGGCCGAACATGATCATGTGGCGACACTCGTCACCCATCTCGGTCAACGCGTAGTGCGTCGTGGCGGCTGCCGGGTCTTGTTTCATAAGACGTTGCAGCAGAGCGCGATTGAGCAGATTCTCGAACCAGATTCCGACCGACAGGATGTTGGCCATCTCCTGCCTGGACAGTTCGATCCGCTGCTCCTGCGTCATCGACTCCCAGATGTCGGTGCCATAGAGCGTGAGCACTTTCGGCGGAAGAAAGTATTTGTCCGGGTCGAGTGGCGCATCCCAATCAAGGTCAACGATCGGGTCGTAGGAGCGATTCGCCGACCCCTTAATCAGTCGCGTAGCGATCGCCGTTCGACCGCTGTCGTCATATGCCAGAGCTGTCATTTCCAACCTCCAAAGGTGGCTGAGCGTGTGACTCCCGACACTAGGCGCGCCCCCGCAATGTGTCAACGATCACTGTAACAGTTAGTGGTGTATCGGTTGATTGGTCGACCGACTCATCGGAAACTCAGGTCCGCCGACGTAAATTGTTGGCTATGACTGACCAGCCGATGCCGCCGAACCGACGGCCCGGGCCGAGCCGGCGCGTGCCTCCACCGCCGCCCCAGCGCCCCGGGCCGGGTGCCCGGCCAGGCGTCTACCAACCTCCACAGGCATGGTCAGCCAGGCCCGATGCCCCGCGGCAGGCGCCGCCAGCACGGCCGTCCGGCCCACCACCGCGACCGGCAGGCAACGAGAACCGGTATGCCCCCACTCAGCGGCCCGAACCGATTCCGGTCGAGCCTCAACGACGGAGCCGCGGAACAGATCGAGGAAATGGCCAACAGCCGCCTCCGCCTCCGCGCAAACCGTCGACGTCAGATCGACCGAAGCCGCCCCGACCAAAGCGGAAGCGCCGTCGGCATATCGGCAAGATCGCGCTGTCGCTCGTTGTCCTGCTGCTGGTCGGAAGTGTCGGGCTGCTGTTCTACTACGACGGCAAGTTGCATCGCGTCGCGGCGTTAACCGCCTACGCCGGTCGCGTCGCTGATACACCGGGAACCAACTGGCTCATCGTCGGAACTGATTCGCGAGCCGATCTATCGCAGGCTCAGCGAAACCGCCTTGCTACCGGCGACAGCGATGGATCACGTACGGACACAATCATGTTGGTGCATAAGCCGCCGAGCGGAACCACGATGATCATCAGCATTCCGCGTGATCTGTACGTGCCGATCCCCGGACAAGGCTCACATAAGATCAACTCCGCGTTCAACTTTGGCGGACCGCACCTACTGGTGCAGACCGTCGAGACGCTGACCGGCGTGCACATCGATCATTTCGGCGAGATCGGTTTCGGCGGCTTCGACACACTCGTCGACGCAGTCGGCGGCGTCAACATGTGCCTCAATCAGGCACTGAACGATCCCAAAGCCGGACTCCGCCTCAAGGCTGGTTGCCAGGACCTCAACGGTAAGCAGGCTTTGGGACTGGTGCGCACCAGAGCATTCCCCAACGCCGACCTCGAACGGGTCGTGAATCAGCGAAAGTTCTTGAGCGCGTTGATGTCTAAGGCGACCAGCCCCGGCGTCCTACTCAACCCATTCGCGCTGTTCCCGTTCATCAACGGCGCGATCGACTCGTTGACCGTTGACGAGAACGATCATATCTGGCACCTAGCCGGACTGGCTTTCGCCTTGCGCAGCAACCCAATCACCACAACGGTGCCGACCGGCGGCAGCGAGTACACCAGCGATGGTGACTCACTTGCCGTCGGCGACAACACCAAACGCTTCTTCGAGGCGATAGCGTCGGGACGCGCGGTCGACAAGGATCTACTGAGCGAATCCGGCGGCGCGGTCAAATAGCTTCGAGCGCTACAGGTTTCCACCGGCCGCCGCTGGCGCCGACGCATCAGGTTTACCCGCGACATTCAATTCGCGCTGAACAAAGTTCTCCAAGTCGAAGAGGTTGCCCTTGGCGCGCTCGGCGATGGTTTGCAAAGTGGTCATCGTTGCGACTTCCTCGACCTGCTCCTTGAGGAACCACTGCATGAACTGCTCGCCGAGATAGTCGCCCTCGTCGCGGGCGGCCTTCGCGAGATCGATGATCTGCTGAGTGACTGCCTTCTCTTGCTTCAGAGCGAGTTCGATCGGCTCCATATATGCACCAAAGTTGTTGACGGGCAACGCGACCCCTGGAATCTGCACCGCGATATCGCGGTCGAGGAAGTACTGCACGATCATCATCGCGTGATTGCGCTCTTCGACCGCCTGAGCGTAGAAATGCTGGGCGAGTTGAGGCATGTCATGGTTGTCGTAGTACACCGCGATGCCAATGTACTGCTGCGACGACGAGAACTCATTGCTGATCTGATCGAGAAGCAACTGCTGGAATGTAGTTAATTCGGCCATGTCGCTCATGGTAATCCCGACGTCAGCGGCCTAACCGTTCAGCGAAACCTAAGTAAGGTGAGGGATTGCTTTGTCGAATGTCGGACGTAGGGGTGCTAGGCAGTATGTCGTCCCTCGGCGAACTCCTCAACGATCTTGGCGCAAAAATCCGGCAAGTCGTCAGGGCGGCGGCTGGAGACGAGTCCATTGTCGGTGACGACCGCCTCGTCAACCACGGTTCCACCGGCATTGCGGATATCGGTCCGGACACTCGGATAGGACGTAAGTGTCCGTCCCGCAACGACATCCGCTTCGACCAGTGTCCACGGCCCGTGGCAAATCACCCCGACAGGTTTCCCCGCTTCCACTATCTGCTTTACGAAATCGACCGCAGCAACATCCTGACGTAGTTTGTCTGGGTTGGTGGTGCCACCGGGCAGAAGCAAGGCGTCGAATTCGTCTGGTCGGACCTCGGAAACTATCCGGTCGACCTCGAACGTATCGCCCTTCTCGACGTCATGGTTCATCGCCTGAATCTTCCCGGGGCGCAACGAAACCAGCACGGCTCGCGCACCGGCATTTTCCACCGCTGTACGCGGTTCGGTGAGTTCGACCTGTTCGACACCATCCGTCGCGAGGATGGCAACGGTGCGGCCGCGTAGCGGAGTATCTGTGTTCATAACTGCTCCTCTGGGATAGTGATGACTATCCGTTCAGAGTGCCCGGCGTGGCCGATGCCGAAACATCCGCACTTACTACTCAGCGCAGCGTGATCTGCCGGCCGCGAATCCCGTCCCGCGACCGGCGCTCCTCGCCGGTCAATTCGGCGGTATTGGCCAATGCCTCCACGAGGCGCTCGTCGAACTCGTTGACGCCGTCGTACCACTCTTCGTGATGCTTCTCGTTGTCGAGGTCGAACACCGGCACCAGCAGCCCGTGGGTGCGGAAGGACCCGGCGAAACGCGAGCCTTCACCGAGAGTCAGCTGCCCCGCGGCGTGCAGTCGCGCCAGCGCGCTCATCAGTTCGTCTTCGTTTTCGGGCCGAACCCAGCGCAGATGCGCACGGTCGCCGGCGTCGACCCACCATGGTGCGCCGACGCCGCTGCGTGGGGTGAGGCGCGCGGTAGGCATGATGGTCTCGTTCGCCCGTGCGAGCATTTGCGCGATCTCCGGCGGCACAGCCGATTCGCCAGCGAACCACCATGAAAAGTCGTCGTGCACAATGATTTTCAGCGGCTCGTCGGTCTTGAGCACATCGGTGAGCACGCCGTCGGCGTCCGACAGCTCATATTCATCACCAACTTCGGCCTCACCCGCCCATGCGATGGAGTTGGCGAGATTCGTTGCGGCGTCGGCGATATCGAGTTCGCTGGTGGTCTGCATCGCGACCAACCCCTCGACCGTGCGGCCATCGGCATCGGACGCGGCGTCGATGGCCCGAACGATCGCGGGCACGGCGCCGGGAAGGATGGTGGCGAGCGTGACGCGATTCGTCGGGTCCGACGTCAAATCAAGTTCCGCGGTCGCCGAGGCCACGAAGGCCCGCAGCGCGACCAGATCGCATTCGGCGACGAACCCGGCGAACGGCCGCGGGGGCAGTGCGACGGCGGACAACTGACGTGCCTTACGTGCCGCGACGCGCTCGGCGCGGTTACTTCCGGGACGTGGTCCGCTGCCGCGTTTGCTCTTCTTCGCCATCGTTACACCTTCTCATGGGGCAACCGCACGACAGAAGGGCACCTCAGTCGATGGTCACGAGCCAATCGCGGGCGCGCGCCGGATAGTTCGTGGCCAGCCAGCGCACCCCGAGGTCGGCACATAGTTGCATGTCGACATGTTCGTCGACGGTCCAGCAATAGGTCACGCGCCCCGACGCCGCAGCACGATCGACGAGTTCGGGGTGCATACGCAAGGTCTCGACCGACGGTCCAATACCGGTCGCGCCGACTGCGGTGGCCGCACTGCCGCCGAGTACACGCGCGGTATCGCCGAGCAGAATCGTCGGCAACAGCGGAGCATTGCGGCGGATCCGCCACACGCCGGCCGAGGAGAATGAAATCACCACCGCCCGGCTGTGATCGGCCGACGGCGGGCTCGCGACGGCGAACCGTTGTAGTTCCTCCAGCAGCAACGTTTCCACCAAAGATCCGTAGCGCACCGGGTGTTTGGTCTCGATGAATAGCCGTACCGGGCGACGCCAGTCGAGGGTGAGCGTCAGAAGTTCATCCAGGGTGAGCACCTTGGCGGGTTGGCCACTATGCCACGACCCAAAGTCGAGTTCCTGTAGCTGAGCGAGCGTCATCTCGCTCACCGCGCCGGCCCCGTCGGAGGTTCGTTCTACGGTTCGATCGTGAATGCAGACCAACTTGTGGTCGGCGGTAAGCCGCACATCGCATTCAAGTCCGTCGGCCCCCTGCTCCAGCGCCAACTCATACGCGGCCAACGTGTGCTCGGCACGTTCACCGGACGCACCGCGATGGGCGACCACCGCGGGTTTTCCGGACCGGGAAATCCGCTCGCCGACGGTCATCCCGCGATCACCCACCTGGTCTTCGTCGAGGCGACAACGGCCACCGGAGCATCGAACACGCCGGGCAACCGTAGCCGGAACCACCAGGCGAATGCCGCCGAGGCCGCGGCACTGACGATCACGAAGAACAACCCGTCGGCCTGATTCTGAATGGAGTCGGCAAAGAGCTGATAGCTAATCGCCACGGCCGCAAGGATATTCACGATTACCCAAGCCACCAGTATGCGCGCCATCCGACGTCGACGTCGGGCGAAAGTCGTCGCGTCGACACCGATATCGGCGACTTCGAACAGCAGCCACGCCGGACCGACGAGATTGACGATCGGCACGACGACTAAGGGCCAAATCAGCCACTGCGGCCGCGGGTCGACTCGACCGATCTCCTGGTAGACATCGGCGCGTAGACAGATGAGCCATTGCGCCGTGGCGACCGCCGCGAACGCGACCACCAGCACGGCGCATATTCCGGCGAAGTCAACGAGCAGAACCGTCATTCGGTCGGCCCAGGACGGAACCAGCGCGGTCCGATTGATCGATACCAGCACGTACCGCACTAGGTGGATGAGGGCGGTGAGTACAAAGACAACCGATGCGAGCGTGAGTGCCTGAGTGAGCATCCGGGTGACCCTGGCCCGCGCGTCCTGGTCGCTCGACTGCCATTCTGGGTCGAGGTTGGGCAGCCCCCAACGCGGGATGTAGGCGTATCGCGGGATGGGGCCGCGCCCCGGTCCGCCCGGTGTCGTCGGCCGCGGACCCGGGCGTGCGTGCGGCGGTCGCTGAGCCGTCCACCGCATATTCGGATTGCGGAAAACCCTGGGTTTAGGACTTGGGCGAGGCGTCTGGCGAGCACGCATCGGAGTCGGCTGGGGTGCAACGCTGGTCTTTGTTCCCGGCGAGACGACCGAAAGCGCACCACTACACCGCGGGCAGGTATCGCGTCCGGGCCGATGTGGCGCCTGAATACGGCAGCGCGGGCAGAAGTCAAGGAGGCCCGCCCCGGGAGATTGGGTCACTCGCCGTCTCGATTCGACCCGGCGTCATTTCCGGTGTCGACGGGTTTACCCGCGCCGAGCCACGCGACCATACCGCCGCGAACACATTTGCCTTCATATCCGACGTGCTCCAGGTATTGCAGGATGCGCATCGATCGACCACTGGACCGGCACACGACGAACAGCTCGGCGTCCAAGTCAAGTTCGTCCAGACGCTCCGGGACATCGTTGAGGGGAATGTGGAGAGCGCCCCGGATGTGGCCCTCGGCCCACTCGTCGTCTTCCCGGACATCGAGAACTACGCGCTCGTCTTTGGTGAAGTCATCGGGTAGGTCGGTCACCGATACTTGCTCAATTGGCATGGCGCTCACCCCACTCCTCGCATCGCTCGTCTGGGCGTTAGTTCCATGGTGGCACAAACTCTCGTCTTGACATTCGCGCGCACCCGGACATGCCGACTATGACGCCCTACATATCGATATCCACATGCGGTTTTGGACGTCTGTGCATTACCGGTCAGTAAGACACTCAACTGAAGGATGAGTTCTCACCCGCTGTGATGGTCGACACATCTCAATCTCGCTATTTGTGATAACGATCACTGGTCTGGGCCCTTGTGGGCTGATGTTCTTCACCAGAGTGCAGATGAGCTGCCACCGCGCAAGTCGAATTTACTCAACAGGCACCTGTGGATAACTTGTGGAATAAGTCGGGATTAAAGCCCAAGGCGCGCCCAATCGGCGCGTTTCTCCACAGCATCGAGTACGCCACGGATAGCCGCCGCCGATGTCGCCATTCGTACCTGTCCGCCGGTCAGGCGAGCGAGCAGTGGTTTAGGCGAGGCGATGGCGGTGATCTCGGCGTCGGGATAGCGCTCGGCAATCACCGAACGCATTACCCCGAGACCGTCGACGAGCCCCAAGTCCACGGCTCGTTTCCCCACCCAGACATCACCGTTGAAGAGTTCGGCGTCAGTTCCCTTGAGTTTGCTACCGCGACGTTGCCGCACCCACGCGATGAACGCGGTATGCAACTGCTCCTGCAAATTCTTGAGCCATTCGACGTCCTCGTCACTCGCCGGCGAGAAGGCGTCCAGACGCGCCTTATTCTCGCCGCTGGTGTAAAGCCGGCGTTCGACACCGACTCGTTCGAGCGCCGTGGCGAGCCCGAATCCCGAGGACACCACGCCGATCGAGCCGACGATCGACGTACGCGCGGCGTAGATCTCGTCAGCGGCACACGCGATCCAATAGCCGCCCGACGCCGCCACATCTTCGCAGAACGCCAAGACCCGCACGCCCTTCTCCGCCGACAGCTGCCGGATGCGCTCGGCGATGTACTCCGATTGCGCGGGTGAGCCACCCGGAGAGTTGATCGTGACCACGACGGCTTTGAGGTGCTCGACATTGAAGGCCCGTTTGAGCACACTCTCCACCCCCTCACCGGTCAGCCCCGATCGCCCGCCGACGCCAGAACCGATATGCCCATCCAGCCGCACGACAGCGATACGATCGGCGCGCGATGCGGTCCACGCATGAATCGCCTTTTTTAAGGCTCCACCAGTCATCGGCTCAGTTTACTGAGCCAATGGTCTGGTTTTAGTGCACCGGACAACTCGGCAAGTCCGATTACACTTCAGATCGATGCAGATTCGCTGGCTCTCGGCTTTCTTCGACTTCCCCGCACCGCAATTCGGTGACGAGGTGACATTCTGGCGCGCCATAGCCGGGTCGACGGTGTCACCGCCACGCGGCGAGCGGAAGGAATTCGCCTCACTCGAACCGTTCACCGGCGATCCCCACCTGCGGGTACAGCGAATCGACGACGGCGACGGCGGGCTTCACCTGGACCTGCATCTGGTGGACCACCGCAGCGCTATAACCGAATGCGCTGCCGCGGGAGCGAGCGTTCTCGACCAGGATGACCCGATGTTCGCGGTGTTACGCTCGCCGGCCGGCCTTCCCTTCTGCCTCAACGAGTGGCAAGGCGAAACCGTCCGGTCGCGCCCAATTCGGTGGCCCGGTGCATCGATCTCCATCATCGACGAAGTATTGATTACCGTGCCGCGGAAGGACTTCGACGCCGAACTGGCATTCTGGTCGACAATCACCGGTTGGGCAATCGACAACTCCCCGCCGCAATCCGACGCTCCGGCGTCGGCGCGATTCGTCCGCCGGGACCCGCTACCGCTATCGGTGGTGCTTACTCCCGTCGCCGACGCGAGCGTGGGTGCCCAGGTGTCGCTGGCCGCGACATCAGTCCCCGATGAGGTTGCGCGACATGAAGATTGGGGTGCGACCGTGGTTGCCGACGCGACCACCAGCGTATTGATGGCCGACCCGGTCGGCCGTCCGTACCGGATCACCAACCGCAATCCACGCAGTGGGCGCTGATTCACGAATTCAGCAGTGCTTCAAGTAGTTTCACCTCAGAGTCGACCTCGCGCCGCGCAGCCGAACTGACCTCGGCCAAGTAGTCGACCCGCACCCGCTGTCCGTCTGACACGGTCCAGATACCCGCCAATCTCCCGTCGACCAGGACAAAACCCGGTGAGCGGCCATTGGGCGTGATGGTCTTGCGATAGAGCTCCGGGTCGGCGATACGGGCCCGATCCGCCTGTACCGCAATGACATTGTCGAATGGTGCGACCAGTCGCGCGGGTGCGGGAGTTTCGGCGTCGACGATCTCGAGGCCGTCGAGATCGTACAGTTTCTCCCCATTCGGCCCGACATAGGCGATCAGCTCCCAGTCCGCCAGCATCGCCTCCATATGCGGTTTGAGTCCGGTCATGGCCGCCCAGGTCTGCACGCCCTTGACCGTGGCTGGACCGAATCCGCGCAGGTATAGGCGGATCAGGTCACGGATCGCGTCGTCGCCGATGAGCGCCGGCTCGCCCGGGCCGACCCAATCGTCGAACAAGCTGTACCGCACCGCCTGACCGCCGCCCGATGCCCACAGCCCGCGTGGCGGTATCTGCACCAACTTGAGCGCACAGCGCGCCACTCCGGACAACGTCGACGCCGGCTCGTCGGGCCAACGACGCTGCAATCTCGTCCCCAGTTCGCGTACCGAAAGCTCTTGTCCGACAAGTTCTTCGCGTGCCTGCTCGGCGATATCCGCGGGGTCGGCCGACGCCAATCGCGGAACATGGGCCTGCGTGATCTCGGTATTGATCCGCGGCTGCGCGAGTTCTCGTATCCACCGGGCATCGGCGGCATCGGAGAGAAATACCGTGCTGCGCAACGACACCATTCGCACGACCTCGCGAGAAGTCAGCAGGTCGTCAAGTTCAGCCGGGTCGTAATCGGTGATGCGCGAGGCCAGGCCGTAATGCGCTGCTCGCGGATCCTGCGACTGCAGACCGACGCAGCGATCGATGACCTCGATCGCATCGTCGTCGATCCGGGTCAGTAAATGCTGCCGATGCAGCAGCGTGCGATTCCACTGGCGTAGTGAGATCTGTTCTGGCGCAAAGGTTTCTACCATGCGTTCGGAACTCGCGCCTAGCCCGGGTACTTCAATCCAGTAGCGGAGTGGCAGCGATATCCGTTGGGATTCTTGGCCAGATACTGCTGGTGATAGTCCTCGGCGTAGTAGAACTGGCCATCACCCGCTGCCGCCAACGGCTTGATTTCCGTCGCGATCGGATCGAGTCCGGCCTGGGCTACTACCGGCGCGAACCGGTCGGCCGACGCTTGCGCCACCTGGGCATCGGCGTCGGAGAACGTATAGATCGCCGAACGGTACTGGGTTCCGATGTCGTTGCCCTGCCGCATGTCCTGCGTGGGATCGTGGCTCTCCCAGAAGATCTTGAGAATGCCGTCGAGGTCGATGGCCTTCGGATCGAAGACGACGAGCACGGCTTCAGTGTGTCCGGTTTGTGCGGTGCACACCTCCTCATACGAGGCATTCGGTGTGTACCCACCCGCGTAGCCGACCGCGGTCGTATACACGCCGGGCACCTGCCAGTAGATCTCCTCGACGCCCCAGAAACATCCACCGGCGAGAATGACCGCCTGCCGGCCCTCGCGCCACGGATCGTCGGAGCCCGGCGCCTGCGGTTTCATCGGGTGACCGAGCACCAGGTTGGCGTCCGCGACAGCCACCGGGGTCGGGCGGCCGGGTAGCGCAGCCTGCTGTGCAACCAGGGTCTGCTTATGCGAATTTGCTGAGATGAGCTGGTCGAACCACGACATGTATTCATCGTACTGATCACCCGCCGGCCTGACCCGATTTGAGTCACCGAGAAGAACATGCCTATGATGACCGTCACACCGGCCATGTGAGGATTTTCACTCGTGTCGCGACTGGAGGAGAGCGAAATGACAACGACGGTCCACGTCCGTTCCGCCGCTGAGTCCGCGTCGAGCGCATTCGCTGGTGGTCGTATCCGCAGCTCGTGTATCGCAAGCGGATTGAGCATTCTTGCCATCGTGGGCGCGCTCATCGTCGTGGTCGTGCTCTAGCAACCTTCGCCCCACCCCTGTGCACCGACCTCGGTGTGGCCGGAATTTTGCGCATCTGACACGGTGTTATAGGACACAGCGCCCCGTTGCGTTTGCCAACCGAAGAAGTTTTGTCCTACCGAGAGGATCATCGTGGCTGAATACACCCTGCCAGAGCTGGACTACGACTACGGCGCCCTGGAGCCTCACATCTCCGGCCGCATCATGGAACTGCACCACAGCAAGCACCACGCGACCTACGTCAAGGGCGCCAACACCGCGTTGGAGAACCTTGCCGCAGCCCGCGAAGACGGCACCATCGCCGGCAAGGTCTACGGCCTGTCCGCCAACCTGTCCTTCCACCTCGGTGGCCACACCAACCACTCGATCTTCTGGAAGAACCTCACCCCGGATGGCGCCGACCGTCCCGACGGCGACCTCGCCGCCGCTATCGACGAAGACTTCGGCAGCTTCGACAAGTTCCAGGCGCATTTCACCGCGGCGGCCACCACCCTGCAGGGGTCGGGCTGGGCGATCCTCGGCTACGACACCATCGGCAAGCGCCTGGTGATCGAGCAGCTGACCGACCAGAGCGGCAACACCTCGGCCGCCCTCATTCCGGTCGTCATGCTCGACATGTGGGAGCACGCCTTCTACCTCGACTACCAGAACGTCAAGCCGGACTACGTCAAGGCCTGGTGGAACGTAGTCAACTGGGCCGACGCCGCCGCTCGCTTCGACCGCGCGCGCACGCAGGGCTCGGGACTCATCGTTCCTGCCTGATCTGCCCTGCCTGATCTGCTCCGACAACCGCCCTCCGCATTCGACGCGGAGGGCGGTTTTGTCTTTCCCTGCCTCGTCGATACTCCACCGCGACCTCGGTGAGCCACTGTTCCTCGGTCGCGCGGTCGGCGACGATCAGGCTGCTCCGGTCCGGATCCGCGGACGCGTCGATATCCGGCGAGTTGAGCGCGTGGCGAATCTGTTGCGCCACAAGGGCACTTCCGCGCGCACCGTCAGTCGCCTCGGCCGGAAACTTGTACGACAACGCCAATAGGGCGTCGCGGATGTCCACCATTCGTCGATAAAGGCGATACTCGGGATCGCTCGACTCGGCATCTGGTGTCGACACCGTCGACACGAACGGACGCAGATCAGTCCAGAGGGGCTCAAGTAGCCGGTGAAGGTAGTTGGCCCGCAACCGTTTTCGCACTCGGATGATTTCCGGGACCCACATCGGCATAGTGAGTCCGATCATCATTCCGACGGTTCCGACCCCAGTCATCAACGGGGTAGCCGCCGGCCACGGATCAACCAGCCGGCGCCCTATCGGATGACTCAGAATCACGAGAATCCGGTGCAGGGCGAAACAGAGGTAGCAGAGCGCCCCCGCCGCCGTCGTCACCATCGCCACGCGGAACACCGTCTGCTTCGCCAGATACGCGAATCGAATGCAGCACAAGACGATAGCGATCAATGCCGCGGCAACGACGAGGTGGTAGATAAGCATCAGACCGGCAACCGCACGATTGGTGTGAGCGTATTCGTCGGAGAATCCGCGCGCCGTCTCCGGCACCGAGATCATCGACCACAGAACAGCGCTCGCGGTAATCACCAGGGCGACGATCACCCAGCAGATCCGGACGAATAGCCGCGCCCGTTCCCCCGTGAGGCTCCAGTACGCGATCGCCGTCAGAATCAGCACACTCCACACGATCATCGACGCATTGATCAACAACCGCGCCAAATTGGGTGTCCCCGAATAGAAGTTCAGCGCGTGGTAGACGTGCGGCGCACCCATGAGTGATGCGATCCCACGTACGACGAACGCCGCCAGGATCGCCGAGATCGCCGGGTCCCATACTCGATCACGTTGCCATGCAAGGCAATACAGCGAACACAGCCAGCACACGACGGCGGGCAACAAAAATCCGAGCGCGACATCGGTCTGCACGGGATCAGCTGTCCAGCAGGCCGAACGAACGCATGACCTGAGTCAGCTTTTGGTCCAGTTCGACGACGATCGGACCCGATCGCGACGAATTCGAGATGAACATTCCCAACAGAGAAGCCATGACTTCCGCTTCCTGTTCGTCGGCATCGGTCGTCGCGCCGTGATCGGAAACGCGACCGAGTACGCGTACCCGGTCTCCCGGCACTATCTGGCCCCGATGACCGCAGATCTGGTGACTCAGCTCGTGGAGCGCGATGTGGTCGCGGTGAAACTGCGACGTCTCCGATTCGTAGACGATGTAGTCGATCGATTCGGTCCGCACTAATAGGCCGTGCATGGACCGATGCCGCAGCGGCATCGGCGACAGGACGACCTGCCGGCCGATGAGTTCGCCGACCCTCGTCCGGATCTCGTCGATACTTCGGCACCGCCAAAGGCCGGTGTCGATGAGCCGTTGACGGCAGCTTTGATACAGGTCACCGTCGGTGCGCTGGAGTCGCTGGCCCATGGTCAGCCGTCGGCGCTGGTGTCCCGACCGCCCGCGGGGCGGTTCAGCTGATCGTCGACCTCCGGCAGGCCCTGTAGTCGCCGGACGTGGTCCAGCACCGCGGCGACAGTCGAGAGACTGTCGCTGTCGAGTCCCACGGCTCGCATCGCGATCGAGCGGACTCCGAGTTCGTTGAGTTGGCCGACGTCGAGTGCGGGCGGACTATCGATATCCATCAGCTCGGTAACCGGGACGTTGAAATAGCGTGCGAGAGCGACCTGTAATTCCACTGAGGGCCGACTGCGCTTACCAGTGCGGAGCGCCGACAAGTAGGCGCCGCTGACCTTGAGGTGCGGACTATCGGCTTTGAGTTCGGCAGCGAGCTGTTCATTGGTCATGCCGCGACCCCCGGTGGCCTTCATTCGAATCAACGAATTCAACCGGTCGGCGAAAATCTGCGTAGTGCGCGGAGGATTTCCCTCATCCATGCATCCCAGTATGCCTCGACGTTCACGCGTTCAGCAAGCCGAAACTCTCAGGAAATAGGCCGTTAACCTGGGATCATTGTGCGACAAGTCACGTTGACCGCAGCCGTCGGAGTGAATAGCGTCACTAAGGAATTCAACTGTTGGTTGAAATCGCCGAATGCCCCCTAATCGGACGGACCCGTTGCTGATGCTTATCTCAATTCCAGCCATGATGATGCGCGGCGGAACCTCCCGTGGCATGTATTTCGTCAAGTCGGAACTGTCCGCGACCGGGGCCGACCTGGACAGACTTCTCCCAGCGCTGATGGGGTCGCCGGGACGCGACCAGGTCGACGGCCTCGGTGGCGGCTCATCAACCACCAGCAAGGTCGCGATCGTGAGCCGGTCCGATCACGCGGACGTCGACATCGATTACTTATTCGCCCAGGTCAATCCAGTATCGGGCAAAGTCGACTGGCGGCCGACCTGCGGCAATGTCCTCGCCGGTATCGCACCGTTCGCGATCGAGCGCGGCATGGTCACCGCTGGTCCGGAACAGACGAATGTGCGGGTCCGATTAGTCAATACCGGTGCACGAGCGGTGTGCACCGTGCCAACCCCCGACGGCAGCATCCGATACGACATCGATGAACCCGGAGCACTCCCGGCAACGCCGGTGCAGGTTTCCTTCCGAGACTTCGTCGGCGGCAGCACCGGCCGGCTCCTACCGACCGGCAGTCCCAGCGACTTCGTTGACGGTACCGAGTTCAGCGCCGTCGACGCCGGAGTGTGCGCGGTCATCATCCGGGCAGCCGACGTCGGGATTCGCGGCGACGAGACCCAGTCGGAAATCAATGCGAACTCCCTACTCCTACAACGTATTTCCAGCATCCGAGCAAAGGCTGCGGATCTGATGGGGATGGGCGATGTCAAAGATTCGGTACTTCCGAAGGTGATGCTCGTTTCCGACGGCGGTGGCGTCGCCGACATCACCTCCCGCTACTTTGTGCCCGATACCTGCCATCCGGCCCATGCGGTGTCAGGTGGAGTGTGCCTGGCAATCGCGGCGCGAACTCCCGGAACAATCGTCGCGTCCCAGATTCGCGACGCGGGGACCGCCTCACCCAAATTCACCGTCGCACATCCTTCCGGCACTATTGAACTGGGTGTTACCGGCGACGGCATCCAGACAAATGTGACGGTCGGCCGAACGACCCGAAAACTCTTCGATGGGCAAGTCTTCGCCACTCTGCATGGGGTGGCGTGTTGAGATCGACACCGGTTCGCCGCTCGGAACGCGTCCGCACAGCGCTGCAGTGGACGGTATGCCTCGCCGGAACCGTAATCGTGGGCGAGCTCCTGTCGACAATCGGCTCACCGGCCCCGTGGCTGATCGCCGGTCTGGTGGTGGCTGCCGCGACCGCGCTCACGTCGGGACAGGAGCTCACTGTTCATCGTCATCTCCTACGCCCGGCGCAAGGAGTTATCGGTGTGCTGGCGGCGGCTCCGCTCGCTTTGGTCTCCGGCCGGGAACTCACCCGAAACCTCGGCGTCTCCGTGGCGACATCCCTTGTAACACTGGCACTTTGCTTGCTAAGCGCATATGTCCTCTTCCGTTACGCTAAGCGGCTCGACCCGGCGACGTCGATCTTGTCCACGCTCGCCGGCGGAGCCAGCGGCATCGCCACGATGGCACCGGAGTTGGAGGTCGATCATCGCTATGTCGCCATGTCCCAGTACCTGCGCCTGGTGATCGTCACTCTTACCTTGCCCGCCCTGTTGATCATCGCCGGCGGACACGAGGGATCGGCCGCACTGACCGAAGGCGGTCTAACACCTGCCACCGCGGTGATTCTCGCCTGCGTGATCTTCGGATTCGGCTACGTGGGAAAGGCTCTCCATCTCCCCGCACCATTCCTGCTGACCCCGCTCATCGCGACACTAATGCTCGGAGTGTTCGCCTCGCCCGAGTGGATGCCCATTCCAACCGATCTGATCAGCGCCCTGTCCTATGTCGTAATCGGTTGGCAGGCAGGCGGTTCGTTCTCCCGCGCCAGCATCCGCGCCTTCGCACGACTGCTGCCCATCACCCTCGCCACCATCGCCCTGATGATTGCCGGTTGCCTCGCAATGGCTTACGCCGTGTCAGCGATAATGACGGTGCCGTTCAGCGACGCCTACCTGGCCACGACGCCGGGCGGGATCTATGCCGCGCTAGCGGTTGCCCAGAGTGCGGGCGCCGGCCCGCTCGTGACCACCGCGCAGGTGATCAGGCTTATCGTTATGCTGGTCACCGCCATCGTCGCCGCAAAGTATTTCGCGCGCCGGTCACAGGAACGACGCCGTAATAACTGCGGCACAAGCGATTACAACCACGGTCAGGGCCACCGCGTCGCGGCGGTGCGGGCCTGACTGATACGCCACGAGACTGCCCGTCCCCCCGCGCGCCGTGATCGCCTCCGCCATTTCCGCGCTGCGCCGCAATGCATTCGACATAGCGGCGGTGACCATGTCGAAGACCGCCGTTTGCGCGGACGGATGGGCAACCGTCTCACTGGCTTTCGAGGACGGGCGTAACCGATAGGCTGCCCGGAGGATGCGAAGTTCATCGATCAACATCGGCATTCCCCTCAGACACAAGGCAATTGCCACTGCCCACTCGTCGACTGGCAATCGCAACCAGCGCAGCGGACGCATCAACGATGCCAGTGCGGGTGCGATGTCGGCCATCGCCGTCGTCCAGATCACCAGTACCGACATCGCCACGACGACCAGCGCGAGAACCGACGCGCGCAAGAAGACCAGAGCACCGTCGAGGCCGTTGAACGATGCCGACGTCGCGGTACCCAATGCCAGCAGACCCCAGATCCACCACGGCGGCCGAGGTATGGCCCCCAACGGGATTCCCGCGACGATCGCGGTAACGATGACCACTCCGGCGACGAATCCCAATGCCGGCCACGACGGGAGTACCCACGTCATGATGCCGAGTATCGCTACGATGCCAAGTTTGGTCCCGGCCCACAGCCGGTGGATCATCGAATCGCCCGGCACCTGCCGGAGCGGAACAGTTCGCATCGTCATCGTGTTTCCGCCAATCCCACTCGCCCACCAACCAATTCGACGCGCTGGTTACACACCTCGTCGAGAGCTTCGAAGTCGTGCGAAATGACGATCAACGTCATTCCCGCAGAACGTAATCGAGATAGTAGGCCGATTACTTCGCGGCGTGCCGATGGATCTAGCCCGGCCAGCGGTTCGTCCAGAACCAGCACATCGGGACTCGACGCGATCAGCGCCGCCAGGACCACGCGCCGCAACTGCCCACCGCTCAGCGAATCGGTTGGGCGAGCCGCGAGAAGCCGAGGCAGTCCCACAAGCTCGAGGACCTCGCCGACTTCGCGAGTACCGACTTCCCGACCACCAACCGCCATAATCTCGTCGGCGACGTTGGCCTGCTGGATTTGCAGGCGGGCGTGCTGAAACGCCAGCGCAACCTTGCCCACCTGACGCGACGTCGGCTCCGAGCCGAGTTGGCAAGCGCCACTTGTAGGTTCGATCAAGCCGGCCAACAACCACGCCAGCGTCGTCTTACCCGAACCGTTTCCACCGACGACCAATACACCGTCGCCAGGTTCGACCCGCAACGAAACGTCGTGCAACGCGGCCACCTGCCACGGTGAACCGGGTAGATAGGTATAGGCGGCGCGATCGACCGTCAGCACACGGTCAGCTCTCCGACGCGCCGCACTACGTCGAGGAGCGGCCGGATCTGACGAACTATCCTGTGCCACTTCCCAATCCGGGTCATCGACCACGACTCGACCGTCGCGCAGGTGGATCACCCGGTCGGCCACGGCGGCCTCAACCGCACGATGGGTAATCAACACCACCGATATCCCGAACCGCTGTGGCAGCGAACGGAGCAATGCGACCAGCTCTTCGCGTCCGGCGGGGTCGACCATCGACGTCACCTCGTCGGCGACGATCAATGCGGGATGACGGGCCAGTGCGGCGGCGATGGCCAGCCGCTGCTGCTGACCGCCCGAGAGATCCGATGTCTCGCGGCCACCGAGCCCGGCGAGTCCGACCGCGGCCAGGATCGCCTCGACGTCGACTTCCGCGGCCCACTCCGGTCGCAGGCCCCACACGACATCGTCGGCAACGCGTGAGCCGAGCATCTGTGTTTCGGGCCGTTGCAACACCATCGCGGTACCGCCGGGGCGTCCGAGTGCTGCCTGCCCGGGCCGCCGGACCGATCCTTCGGTGGGTCGCCGGCCCGCGAGCAGCTTCGCCAACGTCGACTTGCCTGATCCGTTTGGCCCGACGATGGCGACGAACTCGCCGCGATCGATCGACATGTCGATGCCACTCAACGTCGTGCCACGGGCGCCGGGATACCGGAAGCTGACACCGGTGAACGTCAACGGGAGCGGCCCGATCGGCCCATTCGACACATCGTCGGCGCTGCGCCCATCCTCGTTGTCCAGAGTGTCCTCACTGGGTATATCTGCCACCCGGTCGATGACCGCCCCGAGGACCCACCACGCGACGTACAAGGCGACAACGGTGCCGAGCACGCCACTCACCCATAACCACAACCACCAGTACTCGACAGCGTTGCCCGCAAAACTTTCGACGACGCGCGATAAGCCATCGAGTTTGATGTTGCCCAACTGCTTGGCGAAACCCATCGCCGTGTTCTCGAAGGTGTCGAGCAACAGTGTCCGTAACGGCACCAGCACGAACAGGAGAGCGACCGGAACAGCCCCGAGGAACGGCGAGACGATTGCGGCGATAACCGTCAGCGTCCCGGCCCCGTTGCCCCGGCGTTTGATCTCGCCGACGATGCCGC
The DNA here is from genome assembly GCF_000241305.1 of Gordonia effusa NBRC 100432. Classification (GTDB taxonomy): domain Bacteria; phylum Actinomycetota; class Actinomycetes; order Mycobacteriales; family Mycobacteriaceae; genus Gordonia; species Gordonia effusa. Next base: position 12,269 of record NZ_BAEH01000015.1, on the reverse strand, counting down.
CGATCACCGCCGAGCCGAGAATCGAGAGGGCCGCACCTGTGCCAGCGAGGGCAAACGCGGAGGCCACACCGGTGACCGTCGCCGCTAGCAGCGCGCGCGGGCGGGTCCGGGCTGCGATCAGTGCCATTGGCACCGGCGCCAGCAGACGGGCGGCACCGGCGAGCGGAATCACCGCGGCGACCACCACGACGGCTACCGCGAGACCGGTGAAGATCGCGATCGTCGCGTACTCGATAGGCCGCAGTGAGCCGTTATCGACGCTCACGTTGCCTCCTTGCAGGCCAACGACAGGCGCGGCGGTTATCGAGTCCATATCGGCTTTCACCGATTCAGTGTGCCAAAACCCGGTGAGAACGGGCTGTGGACACATCGAAGTTGGGCAACCCACAAACTAGTTTTTGCACCTCCTACCTGCGTAAATACGGCCAATCCATCTGTTGCGCACCGCAGCTGGCCGTGGTTAGGCTGGCCCGGTGATTACCGCACTGTTGGTCAGCTTCGGCGTGATCTTTGTAGCCGAGCTCGGCGACAAGTCGCAGCTGATGGCTATGACCTACGCACTACGCCACCCGTGGTGGGTGGTGCTGTCGGCGATCGCCGTCGCGACGACCGCCGTACACGCGGCGTCGGTATTCTTCGGGCATTTCCTCGGGCTGTCCATCCCGGCTGATCTGATGGCGATCGCCGCGGGCCTGGCCATGCTGCTATTCGGCCTGTGGACCCTTCGGGGCGATTCGCTCAGTGATGAAGAAGCCGGGCGCGCCGACCGAGTCGGCTCGTCGGTATTTCTCGCGGTGATGTCCTCGTTCTTCCTGGCCGAACTCGGCGACAAGACAATGCTGGCCACCATCACCCTGTCCGCCGATCACGATTGGCTCGGCGTGTGGATCGGTTCAACGGTCGGCATGGTGGCAGCGGACGCGCTAGCCATCGCGGTCGGCGTCCTGCTGGGTAAGCACTTGCCCGAACGCGCGATCACGCTGGGCGCGGCCGTGCTGTTCTTCGGTTTCGCCGCTTGGCTGATCGCCGACGGACTACTCGCCGGTCCCAGCACGCCGGTCGTCATCGCCACGCTCACCGCGGTAGTCGTCATCTCCGGTACCGGCGCGGTGTACCTACGGCATCTTCGACGTCGGGCCGTCGCGCGTCAGGACGAGGATGCGCATCTAACAGGCTAGAGAACCCTCGCCAACCTCAACAGCGGCTCGGCGTCGTCGTCGAGACTCGTTCCGTCCGGGGGCAACACGTCGCGAACCGCGCCTTTCGACGTTCCCGCCTCCCGATACTCATCGACGGCAGTACGCAATAATTTCGCCCGTTCGGCGTCGGAGGCGTCGTCGAATTCTTCCGACAACAGCGGCGACAACTGAGTGAGACCATCGCGGATCTCGACGATGCGCCGTTCGAACAGCACCGTCGGGGTGGACCGCAGTGCCGTCCCACCGTGGCCCGGCAACACGACGCTTGGGATCGCCCAGGTGACCAGTGTCCACAACGGTTCGAGTTCGCGATAGCGCCGACGACGTCGCACCCCCGCGAGGAGAGCGCGAGTCTTGGCGAAGGCCATCGGATAACAGATGCCGACCAGAAAGGCGACCAACCCGACAACCGACAGAATTGTCGCCACTCGAACCAATTGGAGTAGCGATACCTCGAACACCAGCGAACCGAGCACGTACGCGATCTGGGCCATCGACCCGACCGCCAACAAGATCAGCCCGACGATCAAGATGAGGAGCGATACCTTCAGATATCCGGCGGCCATCGTGAGGAACTGCCGGATACTCCGGACGCATTGCAACAGCCCATAGGCTAGGTATCCACTGGCGATGAGAAAGAACAGGGCGAAACCCGCGTTGCGCGTCGTCGACGCGGACAGTCCCTGAGTGCGTAGATCCAACGGAATCAGCAGCATGGTGATCTGAAGGCCGACTACCGCCACGACGAGCGGGATCGCCTCCACGCCGGCACGACGTTGGCGAACGGTTTCGGTCGAGCTGAAGAAGAACACCACGATAAGGCTCGCCACTCCGAGGGCGAGCAGTCCGTACAACGCCACTCGCGACGCACCGGTGAACAGTGCGTCATTCAGAAAAGCGGCGACGTCCTTATTCGAGACCACGAACGCCAGCGTGAGCGAACCGATCGCGGTGGTCATCGCCACCGCTTGCACGCCCCCGCCCTGCCGTCGGATCTGGTCCAGACGCCAGCACATCGCGCACGCGAATACCGCGAACGCGATGACATTGATGATCCCAGCAACCACTCGACTCAGACCTCGGCTCTTTTCGGCTACAGCTGCAAATTCGCGCCTACAGCCAGCCCCGATGTCCCCCGAGTACCCGCTGAATTCCGCGTAGGCCCTGATGCTCCGCCGTATGTCCGACGGCTTCGCGTGCTTCAGTCGCCCAAGTGATGATAAGCGATGCCAGCATCTCCGCCTCCCACTCCCTTTCATCGGAGTAGCAAGTGCGCGCGAGTGCGGCGTCAGCGTCGTCGGGGTCCGGTTCGGCCAATGCCGCCGCGGCGAGATCGCCGAGCATCTGGTGACCGGCGATCATGTGGCCGAATTCGTGGATGATGATCTGGTCGCGATGTACCGGAGTGGTGTTCTCCTGGTAGAAGAAGTAATCCGCATCCGATGCCGCGAGCCAGACGCCGTTCGGCATCCCCGCGGGCAACGGATGTGCGATCAGTTTGATCGGTCGCCCACGTCGTGCACCGTATCGATCACACAGCTGGGTGACATTGAGCGGCAGATCGAGATCAAGGCCACGCAGCGAATCACGAATGATCAGGCGCAGTGCGCGCTCACTTCGCATAGAGCGCTGTGAGAACTATTCGCCTGACTCAGAGAGTCCGGCCTTGGTGACCTCGGGTGGATCGGTCGGCAATCCCTGCTGCTTACGCAGAACCTTGATCAACTCACTGACAACGCTGACCGAATCGCTCGACAGGCCGGCGAGCCGGAATGCGGCGAGTTGGACATCGGTGTCGGCTTGCATACGCATCTTGTCGATCTCGTCCCGAGTGCGCTGCGCTGCCCGGTCTTCGAGGAAGTAGTGAACGTCGACGCCGAATGCGGCTGCGATGCCCTCAACGGTGCGGAACGATGGCGACTTGGCCTTACCCGACCGCAATTGAGATAGGTACGACTCACCAAGCCGGAAGCCACGCTCAGTCGACCGGGCTGCGATCGCCTTGGCGCTGTATGCCCGGCCGTTCGGCCCGGGGACTGTCCGGAAGAGTTCCTCGAGTCTGCGAGCAAACAAGCCCGGGTCGACATCAGCGATGACGTCGTCGGCTGTAAGTCCGGGTGAACTATCTAGTGTCACGATTTCCGCCTGTAATCCTGGTAGCGCCGTCGCGCCGCCATATATTTTTTACTCTGTTCCTCGACCCAACAGCTTGACAGTGTGTAGATAGACTTGCCCAGCTGCGAATTTACCTTGCGTTCATTAAACGTCGGATTGGACCCATCTTGCAAGGCCCAGCCCATCGGAGGATACCTAAATCGGGGGGTGAAATGGTTCCACCTGCAACAACAATAACGCCAGTGTGGCGCTACTCACATACCAATGGTTACCGCAGGTCAAGGATAGGAAAGTCTGGTCAATCGACCAAGTCGCTCATACCGCACGATACCGTAGACTAAACGATCAACATCGCACCCTACCAATGGGTGCCCCTGCTACGCCGGGTCGGAACTACCCACCTGAGGACCGAACGAAGATGCACCTGCCAGACTCGACTGCCGCCACACGGCCCGCAGTCCGCAAAATAGTCGCGCTCACCGGCGCGGCGGGATTGCTACTCGCTGTCGCGCTGCTCGGCTCGATCGGCACTGGCGCGGCTGATGCGTTCCCCGGCCTGGGCGGCGGCCATAGTCATAGCCAAGGCGGTTCCGACGGCGGCAGTTCGAATAACGGTGGCAGCTCGAACAGCGGTGGCAACGGAACCGGATTCGGACCTGCCAACTCGAACCCGAACAACAACGATCCCGACGATGACGATGATGACGACGACAACGGCAATAACGGTGGCAGCTCGGCTCCCCCGAAGTTGAACATCCCGAAGTACACGCCGCCGACCAGCGATTCCTCACCGACAACGCCGCGCTCGCGGTCCGGCGACGGCAGCTCATCGCAGTGGAACGGTGGCGGGCATCCGAAGCAGCCATGGGAGAAAGACCAGACACCGACTGCTCCTAAAGCCACCGGGCCGAAGGCGGCGCCCCATGCTCCGGTAGCACCGCCGGCAGCGGTAGCACCGCCAGCAGTCATAGCGCCACCTGCCGCTGCGGGCGGCGGTAACGGGAATGCGACCGCACCCAAACCAGTGACCAAACCGCGTGTCGCAACGCCGCACGCGGTCAAGTCCCCGGCGAAACACACACCAGGTCCGGCACCCGTCACCCCCAAGGTCGGCGCACCCGAACCGACGGTCGCGCCACCGGTCATGGCGGCCGCCGAACTCGGCGATTTCGCGGGTGGAGTCGCACCTGCGGCGCTGTTGATCCTCGGATCGGCGGCGCTACTCGGCAGTGGCCGGTTCCTCGACGCTATCTCCGCGGCGCGCACGTAGGTATTTGACCCGCAGTTCAGCGACGGTGGGGACGGTCGACTCGGCGACACCGTCCATCCACTCGCGCAGCACCTTGGTCGCCTGAACGTCGTCCTCGTTGTATTCGAGCAACCTTTGACGCTGACTGACGTCGATCAACTCGTCGATGCCGACGGCGTGTCGGTACCAGTCCATCGACGCCGCACCGCCGGCATCGTCGTCCCGCCATCGGAATCCGGCAATCGGCGCGACGCGTTTGAGCCCCTTGCCAGTCGGTGAAAGGAAGTTCCGTCCCACCGCGGCGAAGATGTCGACCCACTCGTCGGAGGCGATGAAGGCGTCGACTTTGGCCCGAGATGGGATACCCGGCAGGCCGGCGAACCGGTCGGCCGAACCACGCAGCCATCGGTTCTCGGCCTGTTCGGAATAGCAGTAAGCGGCGAAGGTCTTGCCTTGCGCGTGGGCCATATTGCGGATAGTCATCAGCCACTGCCAGAACTCCGCGAATGACCGTGCTTCATCGACCGTGGGCAAAGGTTGCCAGGTCACGAACGGGCGGTACGGCTGTACCTGCCCGATTGTGTTGTCGGTCAACAGTGTTCCCCACAGGTACGCACCGTCTTCGCCGAAGGATTCCATGTCGACGTCAACCTCGACGTCGGCTCGCCACACCACGACATCGTCGTGACGCCGCACCAATTGTGTTTCAGTGAGCCAACATTGAGCGAAAACGACCGCTTCCTCGAAGGATCCTTTGAAGTCATCCGGCGCGGCAGTTTCCTGGGCCAACTGATCGATCGTCTCGATCCCGTTGTCCGCCAATACTTTTGCCTGTGCACCGTTGACTACCAGGCTGACATCGCGACGAGCGACTAACTCGGGTTCGCAGCGTCCCCACCAGTGGCACCCGCGACATTCACCGATCCGACTTGGTCTCGTGGCGATCTGCTGGGCTGCGATTCGACGTCGGCGCTCGAGATTCTCGTCGTAGCCATCCAGGAGGGAGTCCAGGTCATAGACGACGATGCAGTCGACGTCGAGTCCGATCACCCCGCCCCGTGCCTGCCCGGCGATGCCGTCACGCTGCAACATCCGGTAAAGATGCGTCAACCGCATCTGATCGCGTTTGTTGTTACGCGACCCGCGCGTCTGGTCGACGGTTGGCAGCCACCCCCACAGCGGGCTGGTCACGATGCCGGGCCGTTGCGGATCCTCGACGTCGGACGTGACCGGGTAGCTAACGCGATGGTTGACCACGATAACCGGCACGTAGCCGACACCGTCGTGGACCAGCAGTTCGCTATGCCCACGACGCCCGGCGGTCGGGTCGGTACGCAGTGCGGCGTCGGCAATCCACCGGGCCGCCGAGCTGGTGGCCCGATAGGTCGCGTCGATCCGCTCGGATCGCGGCGCCGCGGTATCAACCATGACAAACGTGTCCGCTGGCTGATCACTGTGGATCGCGCGCAACAGCTCCCGAACTTTCCCGCGATGTTCGGTCGCCGCACGGATGCGCTGGGCGACATCGGGTGTGGATTGTTCTTGTGTTGGCAGTGCATCGTCGAACTTCGCGGCGAAGTCGAGGGCCACTCGGTGCTCACAGCCAGTGAGATCTCGTGCGCCGAGCACTGGTGAACCCACGCGTCCGCCTTCCGTCACCGCCGCACGGGAGACACCTGCGGCCATCCCCTCCACCCTATGTAATGCTTGTAACAACAACTCGCGGGTCTCGTCCCGCGCAGCGACGGAAGGTTTTGGCATGGGGTTGATCGTTTCCGACGGCAAGAGTCGCGCACAGCGTCGGGCCGAAGCGAAGGCACTCAAGACAAAAGCCAAGTTGGAAGCGAAGCTGGACGCGAAGGCACGCCGCAAAGCGGAGAAGATCGACCGCCGCGCACAGCGCAAGGCAGAGCGCAAAGCCAAACGTCAAGCCGAACGCGATGCTCAGCGTCAGGCGGACCGCGACGCACAGCGCGCCGAGACCAAGATCAAGCACAGCGAAGACAAAGCCTCGGTCAAAGTCGCGAAAGCCTCCGAGCGCGCTGCGAAAGCCAGCGCCAAGGCTGATCTCGCGAAGAGTAAGGCAGAGGCCGAGTCGCGCAAGCTCAGCACCACCAACGTCAAACGCTATCTCGCCGTCGCGCGGATGGTCGCGCCAATCGCGGCTCCGGTGATCTACCGCGCTGCCGTCGGTGCCCGCGAGCAACTGGCGGTAGCCAAGGCCAACCGGGCCGGTGTCTCCCCCGACGTGCTGCGTAAGTTCGCCGGCCACGGTGCAACCCTGTCCGCCCGCATCGCAACCACCCGCGCATCGGTCGAGAAGGTCGCGACGCAAGATCAGTCTGCCGAGGGAACCGCCTTCACCAATGCGATGAACGCTCGCCTCGCCAATCTCGCCACCGCGGTCGACGCCGCCGAAATGATGCCGCCGGCACAACGACGCAACGCACATCAGGCGATCGATCGCGAATTGTCCGCCATCGAAGGTGACATCCTCGCGCGACTGGGTGTACGAACTTAGGCTCACGGTCGATCCGAACCGCCTCGCATATAGGACGCCGGCGGTGCACCAACCAACGCGGTGAACGCTCGGATCAGGTGAGACTGATCTGAGTAACCGAGTTCGACCGCGGTGGTCGCCCAATCGACGGCGTCGGTGCCCGTGGATTGATTCGCGACCCGGGCGACGTCGAGCAGTCGGAACCGTTGAATAACCCACTTGGGGCCGATCCCGACATACTCGCCGAATAGACGTTGTAGCGTCCGCAAACTGACGCCCGCGTGCGTTGCCAATTGTTCGGCGCGAGTAACGGTCGTGTCCTCTTCGGCGAGCGATACCAACTCGGCGAGTTCTGCTATTGCCGGATCACGTTCCGGTGCAATCGCTTCGAGGAACTCTTCGACGACCCGTACGTGGTCGGCGTCGCTTGGCCCGACGTCGAGCAGGGTGCGTGCGAGCGGCCGGTCGTTAAAGTCGACGAGCTCGTTCAACGGTCGTACCGAGCGGGTGATCTCACTGACCGGCCGTCGGAGAATCGCGTGGAATGCTCCTGGGCGGAAGGCAATTCCGACAACGTGCCCGTCGCCGCGCAACGTTCGCGAGAATTCGGTGTTGCCCACGCCGTGCACCATAATTCGACCGTCTTCGGCCGCGAGATGGATGATCGGCTGCGGGATGACCCGTTGGGTAAATTCGTCGGCGACATGCCACCTGACGATCCAGACATAGTCGACCCAGTAGTCGAAACGCATTGTGGCATAACGCTTCACCGAAATCGGTGCCGAATCCGATGGATGCAGGATGGCCTTGCCGCCCCGCCCACGCGGGTGGTTGTCTTGCGGCGACTGCGAGTTCACCTGACCATTGTCGCGTTTGTTCAATACCGTTTCCACCCGCATCGACAGACTTAAGGCTATGAGTAATCCACAGACCACCGCATCCGCCCAAACCCATTTCGTTAGCGGCTCGTTCAGCGTGACCGGCTGGGACGAGACAAAGATCTACGCCGTCGACGACGAGACCGTCACGATCAGCGGCGCCGAATATCCCGCGCGAGGTTTCAATCGAGCCGACGTCACCTATGCCTACACGGGCGACATCGCCGGCACCGGTCAACTGACCTACCTACTCGGGTACGTCAAAGGCAGCGATTCGCCGACCGTCGGATTCCAGGCATTCACCGGGTCGATCGACGGCCACGAGGGTAGTTTGGTGTTGCAACACAACGGTTTTCACAACGAGGACGGCGTTCACGAGCGACTGGACATCGTTGCCGGCCTTGGTACCGGCGGATTGTCGACGATGACCGGATACGCAGAGGTCGACATCGTCGGGCACCACGAATCCTACGAGATCACCCTGCGGTACTCGATGAGTTGATCCGACTTAAAGCGCGACGATGACACCGCTGTACGCGGTGCAGACCTTGCCTTTGCCGGGGATTCCGGTGCGGCACAAGCGGAATTGCTTACCGTTGTAGCCCGCCGACCGGGTCCACTGACCAACGGCCGGCAGACCATTCGGCGGCGCGACGGCCAATCGATGCCATGGCGTCGCCCGCTGCACCGGGGCTTTTTGCCCGGCGCGCTTGATGATTCGTACCTTGACGCTGCGTTCTTCCAAGATCACGGTCCGCACGCCGGCATCGCGGGTCAACAGATAGCCACCTGAGTTCGGGGAGATCTGAATCGCGTGAGCCGTGCCGTACCAATCGGCGAGGACCACCTGCGGCGCCGCCTCCCGTTTCAGCGACTGGGGTGCGGCCGCCGCGCCGCCGGCGCCGAGTGGCACCAGCACCGCGACCATTGCGAGCAGCAGCGACGCCAGCAACGTCGGGCGGATAATCCTGAGCGTCATGACACCGTTCCTCGCGCGTATGGGGGACCTACCGACCCGGCAGATATTTCAACGATTCCATCAGCTTAGGGGTTGCCTTGAGGAACACACTCTTCGGTACACCTCGGATGCCATCGAGTCCGATGAACCGCTGCTCAGCGATGGTCTGCGGCTCGGTGTATTTGTAGAGGCCCTCCTCGCCGTGCCGACGTCCAACGCCGGAGATACCCATCCCGCCCATCGGTGCTGCGGTCGACCCCCACGCCGCGGCGTAACCCTCGTTGATATTCACCGTTCCGGCGCGCAAACGCTCGGCGATCTGCTGCGCCTCACGACTCGACCCGGCGAAAACGCTGGCGTTCAGACCGTATTCGGTGTCGTTGGCCCGCTCGATCGCTTCGTCGACGTTGGCGACCGGATAGATCGATACAACCGGCCCGAAGGTCTCGTTGGCGTAGCAGTCCATCTCATCGGTCACGCCGGTGAGCACCGTCGGCTCGTAGAAGAACGGTCCGAGGTCGGCGCGATGCTTACCGCCCGCGCGCACGGTTGCACCCTTGGCGACGGCATCGGAGACGTGTTTGTCCACGGTTTCGGACTGGCTGGCCGAGGCCAGCGACCCCATGTCGGCGCTGAAATCGTACGTGGCGGCCAGGTTCATATTCGAGACATACGCGGCGAATTTCTCGGTGAACTCGTCGGCGACCGCCTCGTCGACATAGATGCGCTCGATCGAGATGCACAGTTGCCCGGAGTTGGAGTAACAGGCGCGAGCCACTCCCGAGACGATCCGGTCGATATTGGCATTTGCGGTAACGATCAGCGGATTCTTGCCGCCCAGCTCGGCGGAGAAGCCAACCAGGCGACGTCCGGCCTGCTCGGCCAAGGTCGCGCCGGTGGCCGACGATCCGGTGAACATCACATAGTCGGTGAGCGCGACAATCGCTTGTCCCACAACACTTCCCGGCCCGGGGACGACCGCGAATAGCTCCTTCGGCAATCCGGCTTCATAGAGCAGTTCGGCACATGCCAGCGCGCAGTACGGCGTCTGACTATCCGGCTTGACGACCACAGCGTTACCGGCGGCCAATGCGGCCACCGCGTCCGAAACAGCAAGCGTCAGAGGATAATTCCACGGGGAGATAACTCCGATGACGCCTTTTGGCTGGTACCTCACGCGCACGTCGGTCGCCCCGGGCAAGATGCCCTTGACCTTCTTGTCGGCGAGCAGTCCCGGCGCGACATTGGCGTAGTGCCGAGCTGACAGCGCGACGTCGAGCACTTCCTCCTGCGCATAAATACGCGCCTTGCCGGTCTCAGCCTGCGCGATGTCCATCAGGGCGTCGGTGTTCTTGTTGACCAGAGCCGCGAAATCGAATAACACCCGGGCACGATCCGCGGGTGTGCGTGCCGCCCAGTCCTTTTGAGCTTCGCGAGCCCGGCCGACAGCGACCTCAAGATCGGCTGCGGTGCCCACCGGGATAGTCGCCATGTCGACACCGCTGAACGCTTCGACGATGGTGCGGGTTGGTCGTTGCGCTGCGTCGTCGATAGCGACAAGCCGCCCCAGACGGGCGAAGTAGTCAGCTGTTGGCTGCGGCATGATGAGGGCCTTTCACGAAAACTGGGGTCGAAGGTGGGGTGGGCGGACTACTGCGCGACGAGCACGATGCCGTCGTCGTCGGAGTAGAGGAGGTCGCCCGGCTGGAAGGTTTCGCCGCCGATGGTCAGCGGGACGTCTCGCTCGCCAGCACCGGTCTTGGTGGATTTACGCGGGTTGGTGCCGAGTGCTTTGACGCCAATAGCCATCTGTCCGATCGCCGCGGCGTCGCGGATCGCGCCGTTGGCCACGATGCCCACCCAGCCATTGGACCGGCCGAGTTCGGCGATGATGTCGCCGACGAGCGCGGTATGCACCGACGCGTCACCATCGATGACGAGGACCCCGCCCGGATTCGGCTCGGACAGAATCGACTTGAGTAATGCGTTGTCTTGGAAGCATTTGACGGTGGTGACCCGCCCGACGAACTCACGCGTACCGCCATACTGCTGAAACTGCGTATCACAACTGCGAACGTCGGCGCCGATGTCATCGACGAGGTCTGCGGTGGGAACGAATGCCAGCTCAGTCATGCCTGTGATCCTACCGATGGGTAGCTTGCCCGCTCTAGTGCCCGGACCACTAACCCGATCCGATGGTTTCGGTGATGATTTGCGCGAGTTCGGCCGGTCGCTCGTCGGGAATCCAGTGTGACGCCCCGGAAAGTGTCTCGAAGCGGTACGGTCCATCGACGTACTGCTCGGTCAAGTGTGCGCCCGTGGACCCAAGGGCGGTGTCGCCATCACTCCAGACGTAGGTGGTGGGGACCTTGACGCGTTTGATTCCCCGGCGATTGGCGAACGGAAGCCCGCGGTACCAGTTGAGCGGCCCGGTCAGTCCGACGGTGTCGATGATGTCGGTATGGACCTGAGCGACCATTTCGGCGGTCATACCCGTTTTGGTCAACATCGCGTCAAAGAAGGCCGGGCGCAATCGAATCGACAATTCGGGGATCTTCGGTGGCTGGAACGCCAGCATGTACCAGGACCGCCGGGCCTGGTCACTGGTGAGGACCGCGCGGATAAACGCGGCACTATGCGGCACCGATACCGCGGTGAGCGTCCGCACTTGATCGGGATGCAGCCCCGCGATCGACCAGGCGACATTCGCACCCCAGTCATGTCCGACGATATGCACCGGCCCACCGATCTGGTCGATCAGTTCGCGAATGTCGGCGACGAGTTCGGAATTGCGGTAGGCCCAGCGGCGCTTGGGCGCGGCGCCGGAGGCATACCCGCGCTGGTTGGGCGCGATCGTGCGGATGCCGTTCCCGTTAAGTATCTCGGCGACCTTCGACCACGACGTCGCGGTTTGCGGGAATCCGTGCAGAAGCACGGCTACCGGGCCGTCAAGCGGTCCGGAGTCTACGACGGGAAAACGGAGTTCACCTCGACGGAACTCATTGATACGGCCATCAGCCATGACGCCTACCTCGATCCATATGACTTCTGGGTAACTTAACGGCGTGAAGTTACCCAGTCAATAGGTCGCGCACTTAAACCGGTTTCACCAACGGGAACGCCAACGATTCGCGGATGGACTGGCCGGTGATCAGCATCGCGATACGGTCGACACCCAAACCCAGACCGCCGGTCGGCGGCATCGCGTACTCCAGGGCCTGGAGAAAATCCTCATCGAGTTCCATCGCCTCGGGATCGCCGCCCGCGGCCAACAACGACTGAGCGGTCAGCCGTCGACGTTGCTCGACCGGATCGGTCAGCTCGGTATACGCGGTCCCCAACTCGACACCCCACGCGACGAGGTCCCAAC
>NZ_BAEH01000016.1 GCF_000241305.1 Gordonia effusa NBRC 100432 | reverse complement strand
GCAAAGTGGGTTAGTGCCCGCACCGGGCGTGCGGGGTCGCTGGCTGTGGGTGAGTCGTACTTCAGTCAACTGCGCAGCGGCGTCGCGGCCACGCCTTCGTTTCGCACGGTGGAAGCACTTGCAGCAGCGTTCGATGTCGATATCGCTTTCTTCACTGCCGACTTTCACCACCGCTTTGCGCACGCAACGATGACAGAACGGGTGTGGCGTGACCGCGCCGACCGCACCAACCACCACTACCTGCTCGCCCAGGCGATGACCGATCTTCCCCGGCAGCAACGAGACGACATCACCACCCTGATCGACCTCCTGCATCAGAAACAACACACCGTGCTCCCTCCCGCTCTGCCCGAACCATCCGCCCCACCCCCGCAACCGCAGCGGCTAGTGAGTGACCCCGCGATCGACATGTGGTTGCAAACTCACCATGCTTCTCTCGCCGATACTGAACGCGACCAGTTCGACCACGCCTGGCACGAGGTCACCACTCGCTACACCACACACACACCGAGCGCGACGCGGCACTGACTGCAACACTGCGCTTCCTGACTGGCCAAACAACCCCTGTCGACGCACAGGCCGCCCTCAAACGCGCGCGGGTTGAACTGAAAGCGGCCACCGCAGCCGCGCGTCAAATCGCAGCCTTGACTGAAGGTTCGTGAACACATTTTGAACACAAACGTGCCTAAATGAGCCGTACCAGGCCGTAAAGATCCCGAACGGTATCGCCAGGTCACCCGTACTATTTGACTTCTGACCTGCATCTATGCGTGTCGGTCGCGGTCGTTTCAATCCTGACAGGGGGCTCGCTACGCCCCTCACCTGCTCGCGCGGGTGGGGGGTGTTCTGGTTCTTCGCTGTCGGGATTCGTGCCGCGTAAGTCCTGTGCGGCATCGCTCAGCGCAGAGGCTACCGCGACGAGGTCGTCATCGACATAGTCAGTGCATGTGTCACGCGTCATGGCTGCTTGTATGCCCACGCATTCGTTGCACGGCCTACGTTATTGGCGCCCGTGCTGATGCGACAGTGCACCGATTCACGGCGCCACTGAGCCAAGAATCAGTAGACGCTGGGGTTTCCCATCCACCCGCGGTCTCGCGCGGGACGAATGTGCACGCACAGCATGATCGGCGGCGAACGTAAGTTGCGCTACTGGACGTGCCCCATTCAGATTCAGGGTCATGCGAATAGCTGGCGTGTCGCGTGCAATTGGTCGATCAAGTTGGCGTCTGGTCTCTACTCGGTCATGGGCCGTATCAGATCAGCCGGCGTCCGGCGCGCGAACCGATGCAAGTTACTCGTCGTAGGTCAGCGATCGCACTTTGTCTTTGTGGATGGTGATGACGATACTGCCGTCATTTGGGTTCGACTCTAGAAACTCGTCGCCGCCCTTCTCTCCCAGGTAACGTCGCGCAATCCGGCGCGCGGTCGAGTCATCCGCTGCCGCACTCGTCGTGTGGCCCTCGATCGTCACGTACGCATACGGCACTGTTTCTCGCTGCACCGTGAACGACGCCCGCCCGGCCTTGCTGATAAGCCTGGCCTTCAGCGAACCACCGTGAGTCCAGATGATCACATTGCCCGACTCGTCAACGTCGTACCAGATCGGCACGGCCAGTGGAGGCTTCGACTCCCTTTCAACAGACAACACGCCGACGTGGAGATCGCGAAGGAAGGCATCGGCGGCGGCAGCAGTCATCTCTGGCATAGTTCGATTCCTAACAGGTTTGCGCGCAGGGTGGTCAATCTCAACGCGGAATGCAACGCCAGTTTCATGTCTAACTATTCCCTCCGTACCACCGAATGAACGTCGTCTCGCGGAGCGCTCACTAATTGGTCTTCGGCGCGAGGTTCATCGCTCGATCGGATGCGAACCGATGGGCAGTCGGGGAAAGTCAGAACCTTCTACTGCACGTGTGGGACATCGCTCGCACTGGTCTTAGGGAGCAACCCGCGGGCACACGGCCCACGGAATGCAGCTTGAAGATCGACAGGTCCGCGTTCAGCGGTTCGACGACGCCATTACGCGGGCGATCGCCGGGTGTTGCGCTTCAGGGCTGCCAGCCAGAGGCAGGCGCCCACCAACGGCACAACCACGATCACTATTGCCCACCACAGCCGGTCGAAAAGTGACTTGTCGGAAGCACGTACAACACCGACCAAGGCATAGACGGTGAGCGCAACCCAACCAGCAGCGATCAGCAGAATCAACAAGTGGATCGGGTTCAAGGTGCCCATTCCGCGATCCTACCCAACAGGAAGAGGCGTCCAAATCACCCAACTTCCGCACATCGTTGTTGGCACTCTTGGGTCCACTAGGACCGGTCCTTCTGGGATTGGCCTTGTCGGCCAAGACGCAGTCGATGCAACAATTGATGTCTCGGGCGCGTCGCTCGATGACGTGCGTGCACGGATGGAAACAATCCATCGCCATCGGAGTGTCGTTGCCCGTGTGTGCATGGATGATCCGGTGATGGCTGCTATTCCTCGCGACGCCAGGCTGATTCGATATCCGGCGAACGGGCACGATCAACTATTCCGTTGAGTCATTCCATTAAATGACTGGGTAACAAATCACCTTAGGTGAGCGAAATACCGAGTGTTGCGCTGTCTATCGGGGCGTAGTTGAACTGGGCGGCGCACGGTCCCACACACCGACTCGAGGAGAAACGTGAAGACCACGAAAATAGCAGTTTCCGCGGCCGGCGCGCTGGCGCTGGCGCTCGGCTTGCCGACTCTTGCCGCCGCACCCGCATCCGCTGCGACGACCGTGTTGTGCTCGATGAATTACAGCAATCCGAATATCATCGGCGGGCTCGTACAGGGCACCACGACGGTCAGCGTTACGCCGGATGGTGCGGGCTCGATCACCCTGACGGTCAAGACCGATTCGCGGTCGGCCATCGGTTACAACCAGTATTTCAGCGGCTCGTGGGCGAATCTCGATACCGGCAAGAGCGGCGAGGTTGGTTACTCCACACGGCGTGTTGTCGGGAGCGACAACATCGTGACCATTCCTCACGTGACTACACTTCCGGGTCGGGTTACCTTCCAAGTCGGTGTCAGTAACAGCAGCACCGTGTCCACGGTGGGTTCCACTGGACAGTGCGGCAAAGAGATAGTCGTCAACTAGACGTCGAGTTCTCGGCTGGCAACGGCCCCGAATCGCTGAGTTCTGGAGCCGTTGTCAGCTGGCGAATTCACTAGAAATTGTCAGAATGCAACTATAAACAGCAGTCCCAGGATTGCTGCGAAGAATGCCGCTTCGATAGCGATAACCGCCAGGACTCGGAGATACTTATCCAGCGGGCTGAGCTTCCTATTGCGAAATGAGCGGATAAGCCCAAAGGGAAGAATGAGCATCGCAAACACGCATATCCAGATGCCGACCTCGGCAAGATAATTGTGGTCCGCGCCGTCCATAAGCGCATCAGCTATATTCATCGCCGCCCAGTTTCGTAAGTCGCGTTATTTCGAATGGCTATCCGCCTGACTTCAACACCGCCCAGCAGATCTCGGTCAGCCGGTTGGGTAGGTCAAGGCGTGACGCGATCTGCCCGGTGCGCGCTGCATCGTCGGCGACCGCTAGTGCGGCCGGAACGATTATTCGAGCCCGTGCGGGTGTGAGGTCTGGACGGGCATCGACGAGTGCCTGTGCCCAGAGCTTGAGATAATCGCGCTGTGCCTGTCGCGCACCTTTGCGCTGCGGGTCTGGAAGCTGGTGCAATTCGCCAGTCAAGACTCGCATCAGGTCTCGTTGCTCGACCGCGAAGGTAATGTGCGCGTGCAGAAGTCGCGCCAATCGATCGGTCGCGTTGTCGACTCCGGCCAGAGCCTCGACGACGCCGCGTCGACGATATTCACCTGCACGCGTTGCGATGGCGGCTAATACGTCGGCCTTACTTGGAAAGTGCTTGTAGAGGTTAGGTCCCGACGTCCCCGCGGCACGCCCGATGTCGTTGGTGCTCACCGCGGCATAGCCACGTTCCCCGAACAGTCGAATTGCCTGGGTCAGAAGAACTTCCCGGGTCGATAGCGATGATTCGTCGGGCGGGGTCAACTTCGGGGAGGCCGTGGTGGTACCCAGCTCGACATCACAAACCGCGCGCGCCGCAGACGCCAATTGACTCGCGAAGTCGTTGCGCGGCAACGACGATCGGTGCATGCCAGTGCTGCCGAACACGGCAATGATCGCCCACGCGAGCAGCGTGGCGTTGTCGGAGGAAAGTGTGGGACGTCGGTCGTTGACCATCGTGGCAAGAGCGCCTACGGCAGTCACCAATTCCGTTCCAAGCGCGATCCGGTCGGCCGCATCGAGATTTCCCGCTTCCCGCTGCCAGAGAATGGCAGCGTTCCGATCGGTGGCGGCTCCTAGCGATCCGATGGCGATTACCTCGTCGAGGTCGGAGGCTTCGGTGACGCGCCCGACCGCACCGACGCTCGCACTGACGACCTCTCTTAGAAGGTCGTACTTGTTGGCAAAATGCCGATAAAGCGAACTCGGCCCGACGTCAAGGGTGCCCGCGATGTCGGCCATCGATACCTGCGCGAATCCGTGGGCGGCGAACAGGCCGGACGCTGCCTGCACGATCTGCCGACGACGGTCCGGCGGGCGGCGACGTTGAGAAGGTCGCATTACCGAACTCTATCAATAGAACTGCTTGACAACAGCCACTATGGGCCGCAAAGTGAATCTCGAATAACCTTCGTCACGGATTGAGGCACCAATGAAGCGCACCATCTACTCCGAGGAACATGAGGCATTTCGGCAAACTGTTGCCGCCTTCATCGCGAAGGAGATCAGCCCGTTCTACAGCGAGTGGGAGCACAACGGCCGTGTTCCGCGCGAACTGCTCAAGAAGATGGGCGACCTCGGCGTGATGGGCTTTGATATCCCCGAAGAGTATGGCGGCGCCGGCGAGACCAGTTACAAATTCCAGGCGATCATGGACGAGGAAGCCGCTAAAGCGGCCGTCGCGTTCGGCCACTACAGCGTCACAACGGGAATCGTGGTGCCGTATCTGCTCAAGCTGGCCAACGACGAGCAGAAGAAGCGCTGGTTCCCCGGCATCGCATCGGGCGACATCTGCCTGTGTATCGCGATGACCGAGCCCGGCACCGGCAGTGACCTTGCTGGCATCAAGACCACCGCCAAGTTGACCGAAGACGGCACTCACTATGTGCTCAATGGCTCGAAGACGTTCATTACCGGCGCGCTGAATTCCGAACTGTGCGTTGTGGTTGCGCGTACGTCGCCGCCATCGGAGAGTAATCGTCGACTCGGTCTTAGCCTGATCGTCGTGCCAACCGACGCGCCGGGATTCGCCTATGGGCGCAAGCTCGAGAAAATTGGACTGAAAGCCAGCGATACCAACGAATTATCCTTCACCGACGTCATGGTTCCGGTGGAAAACCTTCTGGGAGAGCAGGATAAGGGATTCTTCTACCTGGGCCAGAATCTGCCGCGCGAGCGCCTGTCTATTGGCAACGCGGCCGCCGCAACCGCCTGGGCCGCAATCGGTTTCGCGAAAGACTATGTGCAGGAGCGGCTTGTCTTCGAGAAGCCGGTAGCCGCGTTCCAGAACACCAAATTCGTTCTGGCCGAATGTGCCGCCCAGGCTGACGCGATCCAGGCGTTGGTGGACAAAGGAATTGAACTCGACGACTCCGGCGAGCTCAGTGCCGCCGACGCCGCGCGAATCAAATTGTTCGCCACCGAGACCGCGGGCCAGATCATCGACAAATGCCTGCAGTTGCACGGCGGTTACGGCTACATGTGGGAGTACCCGATTGCTCGCCTGTACGCCAATACCCGAGTGAGCCGGATCTTCGGCGGCACCACCGAGGTGATGAAGACGATCATCGCCAAGGAATTGGGGTTGTAGGACGCTAGCTGTCCTAGCGGACCCCTATGATCGCCGCATGAGCCGCCCTAGGATCACCGACGATCAGCGTCGGGCCCGCCTCGTCAGCCGTCAACTGCTCAACGCTGAACATCAAGTCGACACGGTCGAGGCTGCGGCCGACGCGATGGTAGCTCTGCACGCGACGACGGCCTGGACGGTATATCTGTCAGCCTGGGCGCGGACGCGCGACTTCCACCGCGAATCGCTGACGTCGGCGCTCGGCGAGTCCAGAACCCTGGTCAAGCAACTTTGTATGAGGCGAACGCTCTTCGTGATGTCACGTGAGGTTCTGGCCGACGCGGTGTCGGCGACCGCCGCGCGGGTGACTGCCTCGGAGCGCACGAATATGCTGCGGGACCTGCGGCGCAGCCCCGACTTCGACGATCCGGAGGCCTGGATCGACGCCGCTCGTGCCGCAGTTCTGGCTGAACTCGACGGCGGCGCCGACCACACCGCTGCCGAGTTGCGCAAACGACTGCCCGCCCTCGATGGTCATATCGACTACAAGCCGGAGAAGTCCTACGGCGGCAGAATGGCGATGGCGCCGCGGATACTGAGCATGATGAGCGCCGCTGGCGAGATTGTGCGCGGGCCCAACGAGGGACAGTGGTACCAATCGCGACCGCGCTGGGCGGCGATGGCGCAATGGCTCGGCGAACCGCTAAACCTCGACGATGCGCACGCCGGCCATGTCGCCATGATTCGACGCTGGCTGGCCACATTTGGCCCGGGAACCGAAACCGACATCGTCTGGTGGTTGGGCTCAACCAAGACGGCGGTCCGAAAAGCGTTGGCGGACATCGAGGTAGCCGAAGTTGAACTCGATGGCGGGCAGGTTGGTTACGTGCTCGCCGATGACACCGTCGACGTCGAAGTATCCGATCCGCAGGCAGCGTTGTTGCCCGAGTTGGATCCGACGACGATGGGATACAAGGAACGCGACTTCTATCTCGGCCCGCATCGGGCGCAGCTATTCGACAGCAATGGCAACGGAGGTGCCACCGCATGGTGGGGCGGACGCATCGTCGGCGGGTGGCATCAAGATGACGAGGCACGAGTCCGACTGCATCTGTTGGAGAAGCTTCCCGCCAGTGCACGACGGTCGCTGGAGGACCGGGCCGCCGAACTGACCGAATGGCTCGATGGAACCCGGTTGAGGCCGGGGTATCCGGCACCGTTTCTGGGCAGCTTTTAGGTTTCGGACGGACTGGAGACTGCGTCGCCAGGCGCGCCGAGGGAAGTGTTCCCTTGTCTGGCGTCAGGTGGCGGGTTGGAGACTGCGTCGCCAGGCGTGCCAAGGGGAGCGTTCCCTCACCCCGACGTCGGGTTGCGGTTTTGAGCCGGACCGGCACGACTTGGCAGCCTGTATCGACATCTGTCAATATAGACAGATGTCGATACAGGCTGAGACGGGATGTTGTGCGCCGTTGGCGACAACCCCGCTATCCGACGTCCACGCGCAGCCGCTCGCGAAAATGTTCAAGGCCCTCGGCGATCCGGTCCGGCTGCGCCTATTGAGCCTTATCGCGAGCCACGTCGGCGCACAAGCGTGTGTCTGCGACATCTTGCCGGCCTTCGACCTCGCGCAGCCGACGATCTCCCATCACCTCAAGGTTCTTCGTGAGGCCGGCGTCCTGATTTCCGAGCGCCGCGGCACATGGGTGTACTACCGGGTGGTTCCTCAAGCGCTGCAACAACTCTCGTCGGTGTTGGTGATCGATCCGGTAGCGCCGGCCGACGGATCGGACTGCGAGACATGACTGACACAGCGCCCAACACCCCGGGAGCGGGCGTCGTCGCAAAGCTATCCACCCTGGATCGATTTCTCCCGGTGTGGATCGGCGTCGCAATGGCGGCCGGGCTTATGTTGGGCAGGCTGATTCCAGGGCTCGACGACGCGAT
>NZ_BAEH01000017.1 GCF_000241305.1 Gordonia effusa NBRC 100432 | reverse complement strand
TTTCGATGTCGGGGCCATTCGCCGCTATTGTCGCTAGCTTGATCCGGAGCTGGAGCCGCCGTCGGCCGGCGCACCGTTGGTGTAGCCCGAGATCACACCGGCGACAGGGATCGAGCCGCGTACCGCCTGCCGGAAGTTGATCATCGCGCGCTTGACGTGAGTCGGGCTGCTGACCACCACGGCACCGCTTGCCCGCCCCGCTGCCAACATGCGCGCGGTGTAGCGGGCGTTCTCGACGGTGGTACGGCTGCGGTTTTCGGTGGCCACGCGCCAGGACCAGACGCCGTGGGCCAGTAGCCACTTGCGCATCGCCTGAGCTTCGGTGTGCCCGCCCTTGGGCAAGCCGCCGGTGGTGATGATGCCCGCGGTCGGAAACGCGCGGGCAAGGGACAAAGCGGCTTTGAGTCGGGTAACGAGGACCGGCTTCATCGAGCCATCGCGATTGAGCCCCGCGCCGAGTACCACGATCCGGGTGCCAACAGGATTGAGTTTGAGCATCATGGGGACTTCGGGGGTGAGCCGTTCGAGGTTCGTACAGAACTTGATGAGATCGTCGTTGGCGGTTTGGCATCCGCCGACAGTCGAGAGGATGCCGTTGACGACCGTAGTTGGCGACGCTTGCGCGGCGGGGGCCGCACCTAATGCGGTAGTCACCGCGACAACGCTGGCAGCAAGAAACCCAGCAACTTTCACTTTGATGCCCATGCGTCACAAAATAGGTCGGCTAACTAGGTCATGTAAAGCTGACGACACAGCATAGAGACCATCTCGTGTCCGACATGCCGGGCGACACGCCGACGACACGCCGTGACACGCGGGCCGGAATTCACAGGATCGAATTTTCCCGTGTAGTCCGAAAATAGGACGCGCGGGCCGGGCCTAACGGCGAATCGAGGCGCGTTCGGCAGTCACCTTGGCGTCGACTTTGGCCGGGTCCGCGTCGGCGATGACCACCAAAGAGGCTCCGACGGCCAGTGGTGCCACCAGATGCTCGACGATGTCGTCGGCATCGTTCCACGGGCGGGTCGTTAGTACGCGTGAATCGGCCGTGATGCCACTGTCGGCGGCATTTGTGGCGGCGGTATCGAGTACTTGGGCCACCGATTGGCCGTCGAGTGCCGCCCCGGCGGAAAATCCGCTGGGGGAGTACTGGTCGCCGTGTACCCGAACCGCGCTACCGAAATCGGCAACCCCGATCGGTAGATCCTTGATGGCGAGCGCGAATGGGTCGAGTGATGCGACGACAATTTCGTCGGCGTCAAAGCGGTCGACGTCGTCGACCGTGGTGAACGCCGCGTAGATGTGCGCGCTCTCGACCGAGGCGGTGTGGACATGCGCACCGGCCCACCACGCGCCCAGCAGGATCGCCGCGGTCTGCCAATGTTCGGGTAGGTCGATCACGACATCGTCGCCCGGGCCGATTCCGACCTCGTCCCGGAGATAGTTGGCTGTCTTCGCCGCCCAATTGCCCAACGTCGCCGCCGACAGTTCGGTGCGTTCGCCGGTGCCGTCGTGATAGAAGGTCAGCATCGGCTGGGAGTAATCGGTCACGGCGTCGAAGAGTGCCGCGGTGATTGTGTTGTGTCCCATCAGTTCACGCATACCGGTCCGTCGGTACCCGCCGAAATCGGTGCGGGCGCTTTGGGTTTGGCGCTGGCAGCAGCCTGGCTGGCATCGGAGGACGGGCCGGTGTCGGCAATCGAGCCGGGTCCAGCGAAGGTGTTGGTGAGCACCACACGCATCGTGTTCTCGGGCAGCGACGCATCTTCGCGCACGGTGAGGTTGCCCAGGTCGCGCGCGAGTGTCTGCGATGCGTCACCCTTGCTGTGCGTATAGACGACACTGTCGCGGTCATTCGCGGTCGACGTCGATGTCTTGCCGGTCTGGAAACCTTTGCTGGACAAGATATTTCCCACATTTGCCGCCAGGCCGTCGATGGTGCCCGCGTTCACGACGTCGACTGTGTAGTCGCCACGGTCGAAACTCTTCGACTTCGACGACGTCCCGCTGCTCAGCAGTTTCTCGGTGAACTTCTTCACCTCGGCGGGATCAACCTTCACCACGCTCTGGGTACCGTCGTCGCTCCAACCCTGTTCGGTGACGACCGGAACGGTGGAGAACTTGACATTGCCCCCGGTCAAGTCCTTGAGCTGTTCGGCGAATTTAAGGATGTCCCAGTTGTCGTCGATAACCACTGACCGGGAGACCGCATTCTGCAGTTTGGAGAGCTGACTGGAGTTGGTCAGCGTCTGAGTGGAGAGAATCTTCTGCGCCAGTGACGCCATGAACACCTGTTGGCGAGTAATGCGGTCGAGGTCGCCGCGGGGCAGGTCGTGTCGTTGCCGGACGAAACTCAACGCCTTTCCGCCGGTAAGGGTTTGCCGTCCCGCTTTGAACCGTGCTCCTGACATCGGTTCGCGCACTGGAGCTTTCAGACAGACGTCGACACCTCCGACGGCGTCGGTCAGTAGCGCGAAACCGAGGAGGCCGACTTCCGCGTAGTGATCGACCTGTACACCGGTGAGGTCGGCAACGGTGCGCACAAGGGCCTTACGACCTGCCTGCACACCGTCGGTCTCGGCTTGCTTGGGATCCTTGCCGGCCTCAACTTCGGTGCGTCGCACGTGTTCTCGCGTCGCGCCGTAGGCCGCGTTGATCTTGCTCTTGCCCAGACCGGGCACATCGACGTAGGCGTCACGCGGGATCGACACCGCAGTAGCCGATGAACCGTTATTGGGAATGCGGACGAGGATGATGGTGTCGGTGCTCGTCGAGACATCGTCGCCGGTGCGCAACCAACGAAGTTCCTTCGCCGACAACGGGTTTCCTTTGGCGTCGGTTCGGGAGTCGGTGCCGACCAGCAATACGTCGACGGCACCGTCGTCGCCCGAACCGAGGTCGAGACCACCGAGTTGAGTGATTCCGCCTTCGAGGCCGCGGACACTGTTCCACGCGTATCCGCACACCAGTAGTACGACCGCGGACAGTATGGCGATCGTGAATCGGCCGGCTAGGCGTCCCCGCGGAGGTATCGCGGCGAGCAGCGCGGTAGAGGGCGTGCCGTCGGGCGGGGGAGGCCCGGTGGGCGACACCTTGGGGCGCGGCGGACGCGACTTTGCCGGTGGCGCGCCGACTTTCGTGCGCGCGGGCTCTGTCCCGCCGGCGCTTGGTTTGGTGGCACGCGGGGACTTCGGTTTTGGGGCGCCGGTTTTGGCAGCTTGCGGCGGCCGCTGCGCTGCTTTCTTGGTCCCCGGCTTGGGTCGACGTCGAGCCTCTTGTTCGCGGGTATGGATTTCACCAGAGGATCGACGGACTTCGCCTTCGTTGGGGATCCGCTCGGGGCGAGGGCGGTCACCGTCGGGGCGCGGGCGTCGAGGCTTGCGTTCCGCGTCGACGGGGCGTCGTTGCTGCCCTCCGCGTGATGGCTGAGCGCGGTTTGGGCGTGCGGCACCCCCACGAGTTGCCGCGCGCTCCTCCGACGTCGGGGGCTTGGCACGTCGCTGATCGGGTGTGCGGGGGGAACGAGAATCCACCGGCCGGGTTGCTCCCTCCGAATTCGGGCAGCGGAACCGCGCTGCGTCTGGTGATGTTGCTGTTGCAAAAGTTTCTGGTGTTACCGCAAGGCTACTTGCGCCGTGCGTAAAGTCGGGGAGCGCAACGCCGAGGCAGACGCCGAGAATTTGTCCACGGAACACTGACGTGCAGGATGGTCATATGAATGCAGGTGTGGTTCTCATCACGGGTGCCGGTGGCCAATTGGGCCGAGCGCTGCTGGCAACCGCCCCCAACGACCTGCGGGTGGTGCCGTTGACGTCGAGGGATCTCAATATTGCCGACGACGCCGCGGTAGCACGTCGATTCGGAGAATTGAGCCCCGACGATGTCGTGATCAACTGTGCCGCGTATACGAATGTTGACGGCGCCGAATCGAAACGCGAAGAAGCCTGGGCGGGGAATGTGCACGGACCGGCCAACCTCGCCGGGGCATGCGCGGCGTCGGGTGCGTGGCTCATTCATATCTCGACCGACTACGTCTTCGACGGCCCCGCGGCAGGTGGCGGCATCGTGTCGTCCCGCACCGCGGCGTACGAGCCGGCCGAAGCTGCCGCATCGACGCCGCCCACCGTGTACGGCGAAACCAAACTCGCTGGTGAGCGCGCTGCGTTGAAAGCGAATCCCGACGTCACCGTCGTTCGGACAGCGTGGGTCTATACCGGCCGCCAGGACAGCGCGGACTTCGTGGGAACTATGCGCAGACTGGCGGCACAACGCGACATTCTCTCGGTCGTCGACGATCAGACCGGATCGCCGACATATGCCATCGATCTGGCGCGCGGACTCTGGGAACTCGCCGCGATGCCGAGGCGGAGGGTGGCAGGGGCGGTACTGCACGCGACAAATGCCGGTCGGGCAACCTGGTGGGAACTGACGCGGGAGATTTTCGTCGACCTGTCTCTCGACCCTCAGCGGGTGCAGCGGTGCACGACCGACGAATTTCCGCGTCCCGCGCCGCGTCCGGCCTTCTCGGTCCTGTCGGGGGCGTCGTGGGCACAAGCGGGGCTGACGCCGTTTCGCGACTGGCGTCGGGCGCTGTCGGACGCGTTGTCGGAGGACTGATCGCACCGGGATCATCGCTGGGATTTTCGACGTTGCGGGAGCGTTGGTTACCCTGACCCGGTGACTGATCAGTTGGCCGTGGTGACGGTGACGTATTCCTCGGGCGACTACCTGACGACCTTCCTGGACACCCTTAAGGCGGCGACCAGCGAGAATCATCGCGTAATCATCGCCGACAACGGCTCGGACGACGGCGCGCCCGAGCGGGCCGAACGAGAGCACGACAATGTGACTCTGGTCCGTACCGGCGGCAACATCGGATATGGCGGCGCGATGAATCGTGGCGTCACCGAGATCGATCCTGATGTCGAGTTCGTCGTCATCGCCAACCCCGACGTCGCCTGGGAACCCGGCTCGCTCGACGAACTGCTCAGCGCCGCCCGACGTTGGCCGCGCGCCGGATCGCTCGGACCGATGATCCGCGAACCCGACGGCACCATCTATCCATCGGCGCGGCGCGTTCCCGACCTCATCTCAGGGACGGGACACGCATTGCTTGGCGCGGTCTGGAAGTCCAATCCGTGGACAACGGCATATCGCGAAGAAGACGCCGCACCGACCGAACGTCCGGTGGGTTGGCTGTCGGGGTCGTGTTTGTTGTTGCGGCGCAATGCCTTTGACTCGATCGACGGCTTCGACTCGCGCTACTTCATGTATATGGAAGATGTCGACCTGGGTGATCGACTCGGCAAGGCCGGGTGGCTGAATATCTTCGTCCCGACATCACACATCGTGCACACCAAGGGTCATGCGGCCGGACGACATCCGGAGAAGATGCTCCCCGCCCATCATCAGAGCGCCTACCGTTTCCAGGCGGACCGCAATCCGGGACCGTGGCGTGCTCCGTTGCGGTTGGCGTTGCGGGCCGGCCTGGCGGTGCGGTCGAAAGTTGCCGTCGCGGCAGCGCGTCGCGCGTTGGATAAGGCCGACGCCGCGGCCGCGGGAAATTCCCGTGATCAGGAAGGAACGTCGAATGTCGACTGAACGCGATGCGTCGGAGCGGCCGCCGGTGCAGGCCGTCGTCCTGGTGGGCGGCAAGGGGACCCGGCTGCGGCCACTGACACTGTCGGCACCCAAGCCGATGCTGCCGACCGCGGGTATCCCTTTCCTCACCCATCTGCTGTCGCGTATCCAGGCGGCCGGCATCGACGATGTGGTGCTCGGCACGTCGTTCAAAGCCGAGGTGTTCTCCGAGTACTACGGGGACGGCTCCAAGCTGGGGATGAAGCTGCGCTATGTCACCGAGACCGAGCCGCTAGGTACCGGCGGAGGCATCCGCAATGTGCTGTCGCAGTTGACCGCCGACACGATTCTGGTGTTTAACGGCGATGTTCTCGGCGGCACCAATGTGCGCGACGTACTAGATACGCACGAATCGTCGGGCGCCGACGTCACCATGCACCTGGTTCGGGTCAGCGATCCCCGTGCCTTCGGCTGCGTACCCACCGACGAATCCGGCCGCGTCACAGCTTTTTTGGAGAAGACGCAAGATCCGCCGACCGATCAGATCAACGCGGGCACCTATGTGTTCCGGCGGTCTGTCATCGAAGAGATTCCGGCGGGTCGTCCGGTGTCAGTGGAACGCGAAGTTTTCCCGGGGTTGCTGGCGGACGGTCGCCACGTGCAGGGCCACGTCGACCACGCCTATTGGCGAGACATGGGAACGCCCGAAGACTTCGTCCGCGGGTCCGCGGACCTGGTCCGGGGTATCGCGCCGTCGCCGGCACTTGGCGATCGGCACAGCGAGTTCTTGGTACATGAGGGTGCGGGCATCGCTCCGGGGGCGCTGCTGATCGGCGGCACGGTGGTCGGGCGCGGTGCGGAGATCGGACCGGGGGCCCGGCTCGACGGCGCGGTTGTCTTCGACGGCGCGATAATCGAGGCCGGAGCGGTCGTCGAACGCAGCATCATCGGTTACGGCGCACGTCTTGGTCCGCGAGCTCTGGTGCGCGACACCGTAATTGGCGATGGCGCTGATATTGGTGCGCGGTGCGAACTCCTACGCGGGGCGCGGGTCTGGCCCGGAGTTCAGATTCCGGATAACGGGGTGCGGTTCAGCACCGACGTCTGACTCCCCGCTGGAACTGTCCCCCTGAGCCGAGCAGGCGCTATATCGCCGTCTGCGGCCGTGATGGGGACATTTCCAGTGGCGCCCGGCGGCTACCGCGCCTTCGCGGCGGCCAGCACGCCAGTACCTAGCGGAATGACCACCGGCAGAAGTCGGTCGTCGTCGGCAATGATGAGGGCGGCTTCGCGCGCGGCGACGGTGACGGCATCATTCGCTTCGGGATCTGCGACGGTGCCGTCGGCGGTGGCGTTATGTACCACCACGATGCCGCCGGGTCGCAGGATGCGAGTCGCCTCGGTGACGAATTGCGGATGATTGATCACCGGGCCGTCGATGAAAACGAGGTCGTAGGATTCGTCGGCGAGACGAGGCAGCACATCTCGTGGAGTGCCGTTGATTAGCCGGGTTCGTCCGGGCGCGACGTCGGCGCCGCGAAATGATTCACGCGCCGCACGGTGATACTCGATCTCGGGATCGATGGTCGTCAGGACGCCGGTCTCGGACATGCCGTTGAGCAGCCACAAACCACTCACGCCCGCACCGGTACCCACTTCGACGACCGCGCGAGCGTCGGCGGCTCGCGCGAGTAGCGACAATAGTGCGCCCACGGACGGGGCGATTGTCGGGGCGCCCAATTCGGTTGCGCGTTCGCGCGCGGCGAGGAGGGCGTCGTCTTCGACGATCGCCGATTCGGCGTAGGCGAGTATTGCGGCCTCGGGAGACGGCGCCTGCGCGCGAGAGTCGGTCACCCCTCGAAGCTTAGGGGATAGGTGCTCCGAGCCGGCGCAACTACATCCTCAGGCAACACTCAGGCCGCTCATACGGCTGCCACACAGCGGTAGGAGAGGGTCTATACCAACGGACGGAATACCGCCGAGCGTGGTGACGTTCTCCATAGTGCAGATGGCACATGCTGTGCCGCGGGAAGGACTGGCCACACACGATGACTGATCCTGCAGTGTTCACCCCAACAGTTCGGGACGAAGTCGATTCGGCGAGCGCATCGGAGTCCATGGCAAGCACGTCAGGAACCGCGGGTTTCGACGCAACCGGCGATTCGACGCTGATGCCGTCCTGGGATGAACTCGTCCGTGAGCACGCGGATCGTGTTTACCGGTTGGCCTACCGATTGTCGGGCAATCAGCATGATGCCGAGGACCTGACCCAGGAAACCTTTATCCGGGTGTTCCGCTCGCTGCAGAACTACAAGCCGGGAACCTTCGAAGGCTGGCTGCACCGCATCACCACGAACCTCTTCCTCGATATGGTTCGACGGCGCAACAAGATTCGGATGGAAGCGCTGCCGGCTGAATACGACCGCGTGCCGGCGAACACGCCAGATCCGCAGCAGATATTCGCCGATGCCAATCTCGATCCCGAGTTGCAGCGGGCACTCGATCAGCTCGCACCCGAGTTCCGTGCCGCCGTGGTTCTGTGTGATATCGAGGGTCTGTCGTATGAGGAGATCGCTACCACCTTGGGTGTGAAACTCGGTACGGTCCGCAGCCGTATCCACCGGGGTCGCCAGACGATTCGCGATTACCTGACCGCGCAGGGCCTGACCGATTCTCGGGCCGTGCACATCGGAAAGTAGCTCCATTTGCGGCGACGCCGGGAGTAATCATTCGCTCGACCGACTAACCTCTTCACCCGCGAAACCACTCATCGGCCGATAGACCGAACGAGTGAAGTCCAGCCCGGGAACCTCTCGTGCGCGCCGTTCGTTGGTAGCCTCGGATAGTCTTGGAAGGTGGTCGAGCGCGCTGGGTGTTCGGCTTCCACGAACGAAAGGGGTCGCAAGGTGCACGATCGCACTCCAGGCACTCCGTTCGCGGGAGATGCGAGTTTTCCGCACAACGATGCGAATGACATGCGCAGACGGCGGCGCTCACCCTGGAATCCGGCTACCTGGACCCCGATCACCACTTCTTTCGCGGCCAACCCGCGCTATCGCGCTCCCGGCACGCCTGGGGGACGCGGTTTCGCGGCCACCGAGCACCTCGCACCGGAGGCAGTCGCCGCGTACGTTGACGGTGAACTTACCGTCAACGCTCATCTGCGTGCCGCCGGCCATTTAGAGGTATGTGCGGAATGTCGGGCCGCTGTCGACGCACAGTCGGCCGCGCGTACTATGCTTCGTTCATCGTCGGGGCCGTTGTCGGTGCCGCCGTCGTTGCTCGGGCAGCTCGCCGCAATTCCGACTCAGGAGATCGACATGACTAACCGTGGTCCACTGCACCCCAGGCGGGGTCGATAGGTTGACCGGGGTGAAGTCGCCGACCGAGGCCAGTGTGTTCGGTCGTCCCAATGGGGTTCAAGGGTCGTTTGACGAATCGAAAACGGCATCGTCGGATAAGCCACAGCCGGCCGTCGCGCCACCGGACCCGGTACTCGCCGAAGCGTTCGGACGTCCACCAGGTAGCAGCGAGTCATTGCCCCGTGACCCCGACGCCCGGTACGGCGAGCATGAAGTACCCGACGCTGAACCTGACCCGTGGCGGAATCCGGAAAGCGCGGCGTCGTTAGCTACTCCCGCGCTCGCGAAGAAGCAGCGCGCCGCGCCGACGGGTCCCGGTCCCAAACTCGGTGTCAAAGAGGTACTGCTTGGTCGGGGTATTGCCTGGCCGGCTCTGGTTACGCTCGGCGTCATCGCACTACTTATCGGTCTGGTCGGTGGCCTGATGGGCCGCTGGACCGCTGAGGTCGTCGCTCCGCTCAACTCCGATACGGTTGAACTTGCCAAGGGAAATTCCGACGACCGCAACCCCGCGGGCGCGGTCACCCGGGTCGCGAACGCGGTCGCCAAGTCGGTGGTTTCGATTGATGTTCGGGCCGGATCGTCGGGCGGTACCGGGTCGGGCTTCGTGATCGATAAAGCCGGCTACATACTCACCAACAATCACGTGGTGGCAATGGCGGCAGAGGATCCCAAGGACAGCCGGGTCGAGGTTGTGTTCTTTGATAGGTCCCGTGTGCCGGCACGGATCGTCGGGCGCGATCCCAGAAACGACACCGCCGTCATCAAGGTCGACAACGTGAACAACCTTACGGTCTCCAAGATCGGTGACTCCAATACCTTGCAGATCGGCCAGGAAGTGATCGCCTTCGGGTCGCCATTGGGCCTGGAGCGAACAGTCACCAGCGGAATCGTGAGCGCTCTGCACCGACCGACCGTCGGCCCGCAGGAAGACGAGTCGGATGTGCCCTCGGTCATCGACGCTATTCAAACGGACACCGCGATTAACCCGGGTAACTCCGGTGGTCCGCTCGTTGACGACTCGGGCGCTGTCATGGGCGTGAATTATCTGCTTCGCTCGGGCACTGGCGGGTCGATCGGTCTTGGCTTCGCTATCCCCATCGACCAGGCCATGTCCATCGCGCAGCGGCTGATTCGAGGAGAGAAGATCTCGCACCCGCAGATCGGAGTGAACACCCGGGACGTGCGCAATGTGCGAGTGCTCGGTGCTCAAGTGGTCAATGTCGTGCAGGGTTCGCCGGCCGACCGCGCGGGCCTGCGTGAGGGTGACGTGGTGACCGGGTTTGGCGGTCAATTGGTGCAATCCGCCGACGAATTGACGGTGATGGTTTTCAAATCCCAGATCGGCAAACCTGTCCCATTTACGTTCTGGCGCAACGGCCGGACCTTTAACGGCACCATCACGCCGGCATCGGACTAAGGTCGCGGTTATGTTCAATAACATTGGCGGGGGCGAGATTCTGATCATTCTCGCCGCCGGGCTCATCATCCTGGGCCCCGAGCGTCTTCCCGGCGCCGTGTCGTGGACATTCAAATCACTGCGTCAGGTACGCGACTACGCGACCGGAGCAACCAGTCAACTCAAAGGTGAACTCGGACCCGAGTTCGAGGATCTTCGTAAGCCGCTCGCCGATCTCAACGAACTACGCGGGATGACCCCGACCGGGTTCGTCACCAAACATCTGCTCGACGGTGATTCGTCGTTGTTGTCGCCGAAAACCTATTTCGACGACGAAAAGAGCTCTGCCCCAACGCCTTCGCTGAGTAAGTCGGCTCCCGCGTCGTCGGTGGATATGTCAAAGTCGGCGTCGGCTCCCGCGCAACCTGCGAAGCCGCGCCACGACGTCAGCGAATGGGACGCGACCTAGTCCCGCGCCCAGCTCGGGAAAATCGTCCGAATAGTTGCCCACCTAGGGCAATATGCCCCCGGTGAGCCAGTATTCGGACGATTTTCACGGCTCAAGGTCCGCCTGCGACCTAGTGTCGCGTCGTGTCGATTCCCAGGCTCATGCCCGCCAGCCCGCGCTTGCGGACCGCGAGCTTGTCGGCGATGCCCAGCAAGGCCGATCCTGCCGGCGAATCGGGCGCCGACAACACCACCGGATTGCCGGCGTCACCCCCTTCGCGCAGGGCGGTCTCCAACGGGATTTGGCCGAGTAATTCGACCTTCGCGCCGACGGCGCGAGTCAGGCGCTCGGCAACTTGTTCGCCACCGCCAGCGCCGAATGGTTCCATCCGCGTGCCGTCGGGCAACTCGAGCCAGGACATATTCTCGATGACGCCGAGGACCTTCTGACGAGTCTGTAGAGCGATAGCGCCGGCCCGCTCGGCCACCTCGGCAGCGGCTTGCTGCGGAGTCGTGACGACCAGTATCTCGGCTCCGGGGATTAGCTGGGCGATGGAAATGGCGACGTCACCGGTGCCCGGCGGCAGGTCGAGTAGCAGGATGTCCAGGTCGCCCCAGTAGACGTCGGCGAGAAACTGCTGAAGGGCGCGGTGCAACATCGGCCCCCGCCAGGTCACCGGGGTATTACCGTCGGTGAACTGGCCGATCGAAATGAACTTCACATCGTGGTTCATCGGCGGCAGGATCATTCGCTCGACTTGCGTCGGCTTGGCGTCGCTGCCCAACATGCGCGGGACCGAATGGCCGTAGATATCGGCGTCGAGAACACCGACCGACAATCCGCGCGACGCCAGCGCCGTCGCCAAATTGACTGTGACACTTGACTTTCCGACGCCACCTTTGCCCGACGCCACCGCGTACACGCGGGTGAGCGAGCCTGGCTGGGCGAATGGAATGACTGGTTCGGCCGCCTCACCACGCAGCTGTTTGCGCAACTCCGTGCGCTGTTCGTCGTTCATCACGTCCAGCTCGACGTCGACTTTGCCGACGCCGGGGACATCGGAGACCGCGGTCTGCACCCGACCGGAGATCTCGGTACGCATCGGACAGCCCGACGTCGTCAGATAGATCACGACGTCGACGCTCGAGTCGTCGTTGACGGTGACAGATTTGACCATTCCGAGATCGGTGATCGGCTTGCCGATCTCGGGGTCGTTGACCTTAGACAGGGCAGCGCGCACCGACGATTCGGTGGGGACGGCGACGGTAGACATCGCCATTCAGCCTACCGGCGTGGGAATCTCAGCGCGGCTGCGGTACCGCCGCGGGGGTCCGCTTCGGTGTCTGCGGCTTGGCTTGTCCGGGCTTCGGAGCTGTCTTTGGGGCCGGCTTTGGCGCGGGCTGTTGTTTCGGCGCCGGCAGGGTCGGCAAGCACACGATGAAACAATTCTGCTGCGGACGGGTGGTGGGACTGGGCTCGGTCGACGGTTTCGTGCTCGTCGACGGCCCCGACGTCGACGGCTTGGGCGACGTCGACTTATCCGCGGCCCGCCGCGGATCCTTGGGAGGATTGGTCGGCATCACACCGGTGGCGTAGGCGGCGGCCCAGCCGAGAACGTTGGTCACGTACTCCATGGAGTGGTTGTACCGAAGCACGGCAGAGACTTCGTTCTGACCGGCCATGATGTCGTTGACCCCAGCGCAGAGGTAGCGTCCCGCCGAGTACGTCGCGTCGAAGATGTTGTTGGGGTCGGCTTTCCCGTCGCCGTTGGCGTCGGAGCCCCAGCGATTCCAGGTGCCGGGAATGAACTGCATCGGCCCCATCGCGCTGACACCCTGCCCACGGTGATCGAGGATCACTTCGTTACCGGCGAGCGTGCCGTCCAGCGCTGGACCGTTGATCGGCGTCAGGGTAGTGCCGAATGCGTCGACGTTGCCATTGCTCGCATGATTCGACTCGATGCGTCCGATGCCGGCGAGCAGGTACCAGGGAAGTTTGCAGACCGCCTGCTCGTCGCCGAGCCGGCTGGCGGCGAGTTTGTATGCCTGCAGCACGACGCCGGGGATACCCAACGGGCCCGATGGGAGATCGGCTGCCAGTCGGAACTGCGGTGCGATCAGTGATGCCGGCAGTGGCGCCGGCGGTGCGAAATTGCTCATAGCCACGGTATTCGATGCGGCCGGTACTACGTCGACGACCGAAGGTGCCGCAACGGGCTGGCCGACGAGGGTGGGGGCGGCGTCGTCGGAATGAGCGCTCGACGTCGCGGCGCCGAGCATGAGAGCAGCAGCTAACGCACCGCCGACGCCGGTCGTCAAAACGCGGCGCGCCGACGATGGGCGTTTCGGTCCTTGGGCACGCTGCCAGAAGCGCAGGCTGGTCATCGTAGACTCCCGCGCGCCCGATGGCTGGTCGGTGACACCGCCATCCCCCTATCAGTCAAGATGCACGAATGTGTCCCACCATACATTTCGCAATCGAGTGCAGTATCGCGAACCCTGATATCTGTAGGTTTTCCGAACTACTCCGCTTCACCTGATTCGGCATCCGACGGTCGTTTTGCCAGCCGTTCGACGAGGTCATCGAGCAAGTCATCGAGTTCTTTACGCAGGTAGTCACGAGTCACCGTGTCGCCGACCGCAAGTCGCACCGCGGCGAGCTCGCGCGCGAGGAACTCGGTGTCGGCCTTGGTCTGAGCCGCGCGGGCACGATCCTCGTCGAGCGCGATCTTGTCGCGATTCTCCTGACGGTTCTGTGCGAGGAGAATAAGTGGTGCTGCGTAGGCGGCCTGTGTAGAGAAGGCCAGATTCAACAAGATGAACGGGTAGGGGTCCCACCGCCAGGTGACCGCGACCAGATTCAGCGTCACCCAGATGATCACAAAGATGGTCTGATAGGCCAGATACTGGCCGGTGCCCAGGAACCGAGCGATGCGTTCGGCGTATACGCCGATGATGTCGGCGTCGATATTGAGGAATGGACCTCGGCGGCCCGATTTGGGGGTATCGAGGCGGCGGCCCGATGACTCGGCGCTCATGCTCGACCGTCCTGGGCGAGGGGCGCGGTGTCTTCGTCGGGTTCGGTCTCCCGCCAATCGCGCGGAAGCATTTCGTCGAGCAGGTCGTCGACGCTGACCGCGCCGAGCAGATGTCCATCGTCGTCGACGACGGGACCGCAGACCAGGTTGTAGGTCGCGAAGTAGCGGGTGACGGTTTCCATCGAGTCCTCGGGCTTGAGTGATGCCAGGTCGGTGTCGAGGATGCCGCCGACGATATTCGCCGGCGGCTCACGTAACAGCGCCTGAAGATGCACACAGCCCAGATACTTTCCGGTCGGTGTCTGGGTGGGCGGACGGACTACGAAAACCAGACTCGCCGCCGCGGGAGTGACGTCGGGGTTACGGGCACGGGCTAGCGCCTCGGCGACAGTGGTCGCGGCCGTCACGATCAACGGCTCGGGGGTCATCAGACCACCGGCCGTATCAGGAGAGTGGATCAGCAACCGTCGGACG
Source organism: Gordonia effusa NBRC 100432 (assembly GCF_000241305.1). Taxonomy (GTDB): domain Bacteria; phylum Actinomycetota; class Actinomycetes; order Mycobacteriales; family Mycobacteriaceae; genus Gordonia; species Gordonia effusa. The sequence goes on along the minus strand of NZ_BAEH01000017.1, from coordinate 78,274 downwards.
GGTTCGGACTCCTGTGGGTCCATCCGTGTCAGCAGTGCCTCTGCCTCGGTCAGTGACATTTCGCCCAGAAGGTCGGCGGCGTCGTCGGGGTCCATCGCCTCGAGGACGTCGACGGCGCGGCTGCGTTCCATCCGCGCGATCATCGCGGTCTGGTCGTCGGGCGGGAGTTCGGCGAGCACGTCGGCGAGTCGTTCGTCGTCGAGTGCGGCGGCAATCTCGTTGCGCCGCTTGTCCGGAAGCTCCCGCAGCGCGTTGGCGACGTCGGCCGGGCGCATACCTTCGAATTGCAGCAGCACCTGCGCGACGCCCTGCCCGGGGAGGTTCAGGGACGTGTGAGTAATGCCCTGCACGTGTGACCATTCAACGATATGGGTCTCGCCTCGTCGACCCAATCGCAACCGGCCACCGCGGACGGCGACCTTGTTGACCACCCAATCGCGGGTACGGGTCTGTTCGATGCCCAGATCGACCACGGTGAGGTCCGCGCCGTGCAGGTCGACGAGATCGGGGTCGTCGGTGCGGACCCTGGTGTCGAGAATCTGTCCCACGGCGAGTGCTTCGCCGGGCCGGATGTTGAGTCGGCGCATGCTGATCGTTCCGGTGGTCAACGTGACCGATTGTGGATCGATGGTGGTGACACGCAGCATCGGGACGAATATCCTTCTGCGAGTGGTCAATTCGACAGCGAGTCCGAGCACTCGTGGGGGTTGGCCGGTGAGACGGATCGAGACAACCGCGTCGCGGACGCGACCGATCGATTCGCCGTCCGGGCCAAGAACCGCGAGGCCGACTAGTCTGGCCACGAAGAGCTTGTTGACCGATGCCATGCGGTTAGCGTAATCCCCGCGCGCACCGAGATCCGGTTTGACCGTAGTGGCGGCGAGTTTCCGAAATATGAGGCACTCGCGTCGATCTGAACAGGTTCGAGACAAAGGTTCGAGACAACGGAAGGTGAGTCATGACCAATCCCATGCGCCCGGGCCGAGAGACGCCGGGACTCCCGACGCCGCCGCAAGGCTGGCCGATCGGCTCGTATCGGACCTATGCCGAAGCCCAACGAGCGGTCGATTACCTGTCCGACGAAGACTTCCCGGTCCGGGAGGTCACCATCGTCGGCGTCGATCTCATGCAGGTCGAGCGCGTCATCGGGCGATTGACGTGGGGCAAAGTCATTGGGGGAGGAGTGGTTTCGGGTGCCTGGCTCGGCCTGTTCTTTGGCCTGTTGCTGAGTTTCGTTGTGGGGGAACCGATTGTGGCAATTGCGATCGGCATCGTCGGCGGCTTGGTATTCGGTGTCATATCTACCTCCATTCCATATGCGGCCACCCGAGGCACCCGTGACTTCGCGTCGACGATGCAATTGGTCGCCGGCCGATACGACGTCCTCTGTGAGCCACGCAATGCCGAACGTGCGCGCGACATGCTCGCGAAGCTGAATATCTAGCCAGCGGCAACCCGCGGCTCGTCGCACGAGCGGGAGTGAAAATGCCACGCCCGTACCGAATGTGTTGCATGTCACGAACGGCTACCGATACTGTTAGCCGTCATTTGTACTCGTGACTTCTACGCGTGAGGAGGCGTCGTGCAGCGCAGGTTGCGGACCAAATTGGTCATCGCGGCGACAGCATTCGGAATAGCAATCCCCGGGGTTGCGGCATGCGGGTCCGGGTATCAAGCCGGCGTCATCAACGTGTACCCGCCCGCGGATGGTGCATCCGAGATCGCGAAGATCGCTGAGAAATGTTCTGCCGGCTCGGGCGGCGCCTACCGCATCGTCAGCACCCCGCTGCCCAAGTCGGCCGATGACCAGCGCCTCCAGTTGGCTCGCCGCCTTGCCGGCAACGATCACGGGCTGGATCTGATGGGGATGGACGTGGTGTGGACCGCGGAGTTCGCCGACGCCGGATGGATCAAGCCGGTGCCCGATGACCTTGCGAAAACCATTTCCGCGCAAACGCTTTCGGGCCCGCTGGAGACCGCGCGCTGGAAGAGGGCGAGCGACACCGAGAAGCGCCTCTACGCCATCCCGACATGGACCAACACTCAATTCGTCTGGTACCGACCGGATGTGATGCGCCAGTATTTGCAACGCGCGACGCCGCCTAAGACGTGGGATCAGCTTCTTTCCGACAACAAGACCATCACCGAGGCCGGTGGCCCGAGCTACATCATGGTGCAGGGCAAACAATATGAGGGCCTGATGGTGTGGTTTACCTCGGTGCTGGCCAGTGCGGGGGGAGCGATTCTTAGCCCCACCGATCCGAACAAAATCACTCTCGCCGATACGCCCGAGCACCGGGCGGCCACCGTCAAGGCACTGAGCATTCTCAAGGCGGTGGCGACCGCACCGGGCCATGACCCGTCGCTGACCAACTCCGACGAGGGGTCGGCCCGGTTGGGAATGGAGACCGGGAAGGCGTCGTTCGAGATCAACTGGCCGTTCGTGTGGGCCTCGATGCGATCAAACGCTGCTGCTGGCGACGTGCCGTTCTTCAAAGATTCGTCGGGAAAGATCATTCCGGCGCTGGCTCCGTACACATCAATGCTGACCGACGAAGAGAATCCGCCGACCGATGCGCAACTCGCACCCGCGAATAAGGCGGTCCGGACCAAGTTCAATTGGGGCCTGTATCCCGGCGTCAGCGCCGATCACACGATGCGGCCCCCGCTCGGTGGAATCAATCTCGCCGTCGCGAGCACATCGCGCCAGCCTGAGTTGGCATTCAAAGCCGCACAATGCCTTACCAACGAGCAGGCGCAGAAGCAGTACGCCATTTCCGGTGGTACACCACCGACTATCGCGTCCATCTACGATCAGCCCGACTTCAAAGCGAGTTACCCGATGGGTGACGATATTCGCCGACAGCTGGAGATCACCGGTGCGCCAGCTCGCCCGGCATCACCTGTCTACCAATCGATTTCGACGCTGATCACGGCGAAGCTGAGTCCGGTCGGACAGTGGGACCCGGAGGCAATGGTCGATCCGCTGGTCGAACAGGTCCGTAAGGCAATCGACGGGGAAGGCTTGGTGCCATGACATACCGCGATGGTTCCGCCGACGACGGCCGAGGCGCCGATGCGCCCCGGACCGGCCGGCACGCGCTGCCCGATCCTTCGCCGTCGAACACACCGCAGACGTCGAATGTGCAACGCTCCGCGCCGCCCGTGAATTCGCAAGGCTCGCAGTCGAGTGAGCCGTCGAAACCGGTCCCCGGCGCCTCGGGGGTTGCGCTCGCCGCAAAGCCAGCCGAGAAACCGGCGCGGCCAGCGAAACTCTCGGGCGGTCGGTCCAGTGAACGGCGACTTGCCTTTTGGATGGTCGCACCGGCCGCGCTGCTCATGGCAGTGGTGACCGGGTACCCGATCATTTACGCGTTCTGGTTGTCACTGAACAAATCGAGCCTGTCGGCGCCGGGGGAGAGTTCCTTCGTCTGGTTCGACAACTACGCGACCGTCCTCTCCGACTCCTACTGGTGGACGGCACTCGGGACCACCTTGCTAATCACGATCGTGTCCGTCGCCATCGAACTGGCATTGGGCTTGGCGATCGCATTGGTCATGCATCGCACCATCTTCGGTAAGGGCACCATCCGGACCCTCGTGCTAATCCCGTATGGGATCGTCACCGTCGCCGCGGCATTCTCGTGGTACTACGCGTGGACGCCGGATACCGGCTACCTCGCCAATCTGCTACCCGACGGATCCGCGCCGCTGACTCATCAATGGCAATCACTGGCCGTGATAGTGCTCGCCGAGGTCTGGAAGACTACGCCGTTCATGGCCTTGCTCTTGCTCGCGGGACTTGCGCTCGTCCCCGACGATTTGCTCAAGGCCGCCGAAGTCGATGGTGCCGGGGCGTGGACGCGCCTGTGGCGCATCATCATTCCATTGATGAAACCGGCGATCTTGGTGGCTCTGCTGTTCCGCACACTCGACGCGTTCCGAATATTCGACAATATTTACGTCCTGACCGCCGGTGCGAATAAGACCGGTTCGGTGTCAATCTTGGGTTATGACAACCTATTCAAGGCTTTCAACCTCGGCATCGGCTCGGCGATCAGCGTTTTGATCTTCATCTGCGTGGCGATCATCGCAGCGGTGTTCGTCATCGGATTCGGTACGGCCGCACCTGGTTCCGACGCGGAGGGGAAGTGAGATCATGGCTACTTCAGTGAACAAGAAGGTCGGTTGGACCGTCGCCAATCTGTTGGTGGTGCTCTATGCGGTCATTCCGCTGCTTTGGATCGTGAGTCTCTCGTTCAAATCGTCGGGCACCGTCAAGGATGGCAGTTTCATTCCCAAGGAATGGACCTGGGAGAACTACAAAGGCATCTTCGACACCAGCGCGTTTACCAGCGCGTTAATCAATTCGATCGGCGTCGGGCTCATCACCACCATTATCGCGGTGATCATCGGGACGATGGCGGCCTACGCTGTTGCGCGGCTTGACTTTCCGGGCAAGAAGGTTCTGATCGGCGCCGCGCTGCTGATCGCGATGTTCCCCCAGATCTCGCTTGTCACACCGCTGTTCAACATTGAGCGCAGTGTCGGCCTCTTCGACACCTGGCCAGGGCTGATCATCCCGTACATCACCTTCGCGTTGCCGCTGGCGATCTACACACTCTCGGCATTCTTCCGCGAGATCCCGTGGGAACTGGAGAAAGCCGCGAAAATGGACGGCGCAACGCCGTGGCAGGCATTTCGTCGGGTCATCGCACCGTTGGCGGCGCCGGGCGTCGTCACCGCGGCGATCCTGGTCTTCATCTTTGCCTGGAACGACCTCTTGCTGGCGTTGTCGCTGACGTCGACCGAACGTGCGATCACCGCGCCGGTCGCCATCGCGAACTTCACCGGCAGCTCCCAATTCGAGGAGCCGACCGGCTCGATCGCCGCAGCCGCGGTCGTCATCACCATCCCGATCATCATCTTTGTGCTGATCTTCCAACGTCGAATCGTCGCCGGACTCACCTCCGGTGCGGTGAAGGGATAATTCATGGCCGACATCGTCTTGGACAACGTCACCAAGCAGTATGCCGACGGTTCGGTGGCCGTCGCCGGAGTGAACCTCTCCATCGCCGACGGCGAGTTCGTCATTCTCGTCGGGCCGTCCGGTTGCGGAAAGTCGACCACTCTCAACATGATCGCCGGTCTCGAAGACATCAGCGGCGGCGAACTGCGGATCGGCGGTGAGCGTGTCAACGAACGCGCGCCACGCGACCGCGATATCGCCATGGTGTTCCAGAGCTATGCGCTGTACCCGCATATGACCGTGCGACAGAACATTGCCTTCCCACTGACGCTGGCTAAATTGCCGAAAGCGGAAATCGCGCAGAAGGTCGACGAGGCCGCACGCATTCTCGACCTCGAGAAGCACCTAGACCGCAAACCGGCGAACCTCTCCGGTGGCCAACGGCAACGGGTCGCGATGGGCCGCGCGATTGTGCGGTCCCCCAAGGCCTTTCTGATGGATGAGCCGCTGTCGAATCTCGATGCCAAACTACGCGTACAGATGCGGACCGAGATTGCACGGCTGCAAAATCGGCTGAATACCACGACGGTATACGTGACTCATGATCAAACCGAGGCGATGACGCTCGGCGATCGGGTCGTGGTGTTGCGAGCTGGACACGTTCAGCAAATCGGCACGCCGGCCGAGTTATACAACGATCCGTCGAACCTCTTCGTCGCGGGATTCATCGGCTCGCCGTCGATGAACTTCTTACCGGGGCATCTTGGCGTGAGCGGCGTCGAGACGCCGATCGGCACCATCGCCGTGCCCGACTATCAAGCCATTGTGCAGCGGGCCGGTGCCGCGAAGAGCAACGGTGAGGTGATCATCGGGATTAGGCCGGAACATCTTTCCGACGCATCGATGGTTGATCCGCTGCTGAAGGGTCGCGGCAACACTTTCCGGGTTAACGTCGACGTGTTGGAGTCGCTCGGTTCGGATAAGTACGCCTATTTCGACATTTCGTCGTCGGCCGAAAGTGCAACGCTCGCAGAGCTTTCCGCAGAGACCGGTTCCGCGCTCGGCGGTGGCGAGATGGTCGCGCGGTTGCACGCCGAGTCGGGGGTCGTCAAAGGCGCGCCCGCCGAGTTGTTCTACGAGCCGAACAAGGTCGCTGTCTTCGATCAAGCGAGCGGGCAGAACCTGCATAAGGGGTAGACCTCCCGCTGTCATCTGACCCGTGGGCTTTGTATTGCCAGCCGCCCTACTCGGTAGGGTGGCACCGTGAGTGAATCGGTTACCGAGCTAGTCACCAAACACCTAGCGGGGCTGGGTGATGCTGCGCCCCAACGCGCGTCGGTGACATTTCTCGGTGTCGAACCGATTGATGTCCTGCGCATAGCTATCGACACCGACGGCGGACCGCAGTTGGTCTACGCGACGGTCGGTTGTTCTCGGCATCCGATGGGTGATCCGACGGATCTGCATGCCGACCCGGTCCGAGGGCCGCGCGCGGAGATTGTCGTGCGGATGGCGCCGACGTCACCGCTGCCGGGACTGCATAAGCGGCTTGCCACTGTTGCTGCGGCTCCAGCGGTTGAGGGCCTCATTCTGTCGGTTGATGCCCTGGTGGACTTGGGGGAGCCGCTGTGGGACGGATCATCCTGTACCGCACTACTTTTGGCGGATGACGAGATCGCCGACGTCGAGCTGCCCGACCCGATGGAGCCGGTGATCTTTCTGCGCGCTATACCGATCACTGCAAATGAAGCGGCTTGGGTGCGCCTGAAAGGTGCTGCGGCACTGCGTGATGCGTGGACCGAGGCCGGCATTGACGTGACCGATCCGACGCGGTCGGGAGCGCGGCTGTAGATTCTCGGACAGACAAAGGGCCCGGCATGCGTACTGGCGAACCAGCAGAGGCAACATCCGGACCCTGCCGCATGACGTGAAACATCAGAGGCGGTGCACCGCTTACGATACCATCGTTTGATGGAGCGGGATGTGGGGTGGGTTTCGCAGGCGCGTTTTGCGCCGTTCTTGAGCGCCTGCGGAAATGACGTTGATTTGGCGTGGACCCTCTACGAGTGGAATGCCCGCATGGCATCGGCCCTATTTGAGTGCTTCCATCACACCGAAGTCCTTGTGCGTAATGCGATGATGACGCAGCTGGCGACCATCCACCCCCTTGGCTACCCGTGGCAAAAGGCACTGTCAAGTGTTGCGGATGCCGCACTCAAGCGTCGAGATGGAACTACGAAGGTAGCCTCGCCTGATGCAATCATATCGGAACTCACATTGGGGTTTTGGGCGAGTTTGCTAAGTAAAGTTCCTGAGAACGAAGAATTATGGAGGCAGAGTCTTCGCAGAGCATTTCCTGGATCCCCTGGGACGCGAGACTCTGTGCACAAGGCGCTGACGGACATGAAAGTCCTGAGAAATAGGTGTGCTCATCAGGATTCCCTACTCGAATTTGATGCTCGAATCGAACTTCGAAAGCTCTTGTCCCTGGTGGAGTGGATTGACCCGAAGGCGAGAATCTGGATTGAGTCAATCGAATCGGTGTCGGAGGTAGCGAAGGAACGGCCCGTACAACCGCAGTCCGACGTGGTAGTTGTTGGGGCTAGTGCTGATCAGGCGATCGCTATGTATAAGGCCGTGTCTGCATACGTGTGTGTCCCAGTGATCGTTCATTTGCGCCAATTTCGTATATGGGATTCTACTGCGACAAGAAGATCGAGCCATACTTTCCTCGAATTCGCGATGTGATTGTTCCCAGTAGATGGAACCGGAGTGAGCGAGACGCACTCGCAGAATCGTCGGATGTTTCTGATCAAAAGGTGGCCAGAGTAATGGGTTATGCGTTGAAGAACGGTTGGGAGGGTGCGCAATACCAGATCTTTCTTTTATCGGAATTGAGATCAGCCGAGACTCTTAGGCGCGCCGAAGACAGTCCAATTCTCCATCGAAAGTCAGGTCGAGGATCGGCGTTTGTCCAGAACAAGAGGTACTTTCCGCGTTCCGCGCTCCTTGCTGCGTACGATACGGATCATATAGTCGATAACGGGTGATCTCCACCGAATATATAGACCCACCCAACGCCTCCCGACCGCAGCGGCACCTCGATCCGGGTGTAGTCGTCCACTTCGTATTCGTCGGCTGCCGCGAGATCGGCGTCGTTGATGGTGAATGTAGTGCCCTCGACTACATCGGATGCGTTGCCGCGCAGCAGGATCGGGTGTTCGTCACTCCCGCTGCGCTCGATTACCACCGGGTCGGTGATGGTGAGGATCTCACTACGAAATCCGACGATCGCGTCCGGTCGGCCGTCGAGCAGACGACCAAAGGTCGTTTCTTGTACGCCTGGCAATTGCAGTGTGCCGTAGGAGAAAAGCTGATGCATACCGTGAATCTACAGCCAATTGTGCTTACGGAAGTTGCGCCACAATACGATCGTGAGCAGCACCATCACCGTCAACACGATGTAATAGCCATAGCCCCAATGCAATTCGGGCATGTGGTCGAAGTTCATGCCGTAGATGCCGGCAATCATCGTGGGGCCGGCCGCCATCGCTACCCAGGCCGAGATCTTGCGCATATCCGTATTCTGTTGCAGCGCAACCTTTGCCGCGGCCGCGTCGAGTAGTGACGACAGCACGTCGTCGAATTCGATGACGCGATCGATAACCGTGGTCAGGTGATCGGTGACGTCGCGGAGGTAACGTCGCACTTCTTTGGGAACCTGATTCGATGCGGTCAGCTGGCTGAGCGGTCCGATCAGCGGCGCGACGGCCCGGCGCATTTCGAGCACTTCGCGTTTGAGCAGATAGACCGGGTCGATGTCGAGTCCGCCGCGGCCGAAGACCGACTGTTCGATCGCATCGACGTCGTCCTCCATCCGATCGGTAACCGCCAGGTAGCTGTCGACGACCAGGTCGGCGATGGAATGCATGACCATCGTCGGGCCGAGGGCGAGTTGTTCGGGTCGTTTTTCGAGGTGGTGCCGCAGGTCGGATAGATGGGTGTGATCGCCGTGGCGGACAGTGATGACGAAATCCTTGCCGAAGAAGATCATGATTTCGCCGGTTTCGACCACCTCGCTGGTCGCTTGAATCGACTCGTGTTCTACATATTTCACTGTCCGCAGAACGAGGAACTGTGTTTCGTCGTAGACCTCGAGCTTTGGCCGCTGATGTGCGTGCACCGCGTCCTCGACCGCCAACTCGTGGAGACCGAAAGCGTCTGCGACGCCTTGCATTTGACCGTCGTCGGGTGCGTGCAGGCCAAGCCAGACGAATCCCTCGCCGCGCTCGCGTACCTGCCGCAGGGCGGCGGTATACGCGTACTTTCCAGGCAGACGTTGCCCATCGACGTAAATGGCACAGTCGACGATGGCCCGTGCGACTGGTACCGGGATATGAGGTAGCGACGAATGATCGCGGCGGGACGGCTGCCCCCAGCCGGGTCCACGAATACTGGGTATCGACGGCACAGTTGCAGATGGTACTCGCAGATAAGCGCTATCAGATGCCGGCGGCGCCGGAACGTGGTGTCCGAACCCGGTACCTTAGGGTCGTGCAGGTGAACCGAATGCCCTACCCCCGACGCTCGGCAACGTGGTTGGCCACCGCGGTGGCGGTTGTGCTGGCGCTGGGCGCGGTGGGCGGTTGCACTGTGCAGACCACGCCGAGCGAGGCGAGAACGCTCGTCGTTGGTGCGTCATCCGACCCGGCACTGACGATGGCCGCCCATATTTATCGAGCCGCGCTTGCCGCCGCGGGCTCGGCGGTGTCGCGGGACATCGTCATCGCCGACGATTCTCGACAACTGACCGCGATGGGGCAGACCGAGCGGGATTTGTTTCCCGCCTTCACCGGAGAGCTTCTCGCTTCCCTCGTGCCGCCAGGCTTCGAGGAGGATGCGGCAAAAGTGACGTCGGCGACCGCAAGCGACTTCGACTCGACCTATGTCGCGTTGAATAAGGCTCTGCCACAGGGGGTTTCGCTCGCCGACCCGACGTCGGTGACCAAGTCCGGCCTAACTGGGGCAGCGTCGGATACCGATACGTTGGACAAACCGGCCGGGCCATCGCAGCAGTTGGTGCCGGTGTACCGAAGTGCCGCATTGAGCCGTGAGCAGGTCAAGACCATCAACAAGGTCGCCGGCGAATTGACCGCCGACGATTTGTTGGCGTTGACGCACGAGTCGGAGAAGACAGACCCGGCTACGGTGGCCGCGCGTTGGGTAGTTACCCACGGCCTGACCCACTAAAGATCGGGAGATAACAATGTCGCCGAGGGCAGATTGCCCTCGACGACATCGCATTGTCCAGATTTTTTGGGAACGGGGAGGCTACTTGGTGAAGCGCTTGGTGCCGAGCGCCGTGAGCCGCGCGGTGATGCCCTGGTAGCCCGACGCCACTAGTCGTACCCACAAATCCAAGAACTTGGCGTCATTTCCGACGAGCACGCGCGCACGATTGCGCTCGACGCCGCGGATGATGATGTCGGCCGCCTTCTCCGACGGCATGCGGAGTAGGTACTTCTCGAATGCAGCGGTCAACTTGTCGTGGTTGGGGTCGTCACCCGAACTCGTCGCGTTGCGCGCGATGGCGGTCTTGATGCCACCGGGATGCACACAGGTCACCTTGACCGGATGCTTGGCGACGATCATCTCCTGGTTCAGCGCCTCGGTGAAGCCGCGTACCGCGAACTTCGCCGAGTTGTACGCCGACTGGCCGGGCTCGGACAGCAGACCGAAGAGTGACGAGGTGTTAACCACGTGGCCATCGCCCGATGCGATCAGGTAGGGCAGAAATGCCTTGGTGCCGTTGACAACTCCCCAGAAGTCGACGTCCATGACACGCTCGATGTCCTTGAATTCCATCTTCTCGACGTCGCCGTTGTGGGCGATGCCGGCGTTGTTGAAGATGACGTTGACGGTGCCGAAGTGTTTGGCGACGGTGTCTGCGTATTCGAGCACCGCTTCACGCTCGGCGACGTTGAGAAGCTGGCTGTGCACCTGTGCGCCAGCCTCAGCGACGAGCTTTTCGGTGGCTGCTAAACCGGTCGGGTCGACGTCGGAGATGGCAATCTTGGCGCCCCGCTTAGCCAGCTTGACGGCGAGGTCACGGCCCATGCCTGATCCGGCACCGGTGATGACGACTACTTTTCCGCGGAAGTCTTTCATGTTCAGTCCTTAAATGAGTGACGTTGTGGACGGTTAGGAGACTGCGTCGACGGTGACCGTCGAAGTAGTGGCTGCCGACGACTTCGGCAAGCCACGCACGATGTCGAACGCCCCGGCGTCGAAACTGCGGGTGATCCGCCGGAAGTCGAAGGTGAATCCTGGCCATAGCGTAGTGATGTTGCCGTGGGCGTCCTTGTACCAGGAGGCGCAACCGCCGTTGGTCCAGACACTCCGGCGCAGTTTGCGCTGGATGTACGTGTTGTAGTCGCGCTGCGCATCAGCTTTGACGTCCACCCGGGTGATCGAACCGCTGCGGGCGGTTTTGAGGTAATCCACCAGGTAGTTCAACTGCGATTCGATCATGTAGACCATTGAGGTGTGGCCCAGGCCGGTCGACGGACCGACCATCAGCATCATATTCGGGAAGCCGTGGACGAATGATCCTTTGTACCCCTGCATGCCGCCCTCCTCCCAGACCTCCGCGAGCGAGCGGCCATCGGCGCCGACGATACGTTCGAAGGCGGGGGAGTCGGTGACGTGGAAGCCGGTGGCGACGACGATAACGTCGACATCGCGGACGGTGCCGTCGGCGGTCTTGATGCCGGTCGAGGTGATTTCATCGATGCCGTCGGTGACCAGGTCGACGTTGTCGCGAGCCAGGGTGGGGTACCACTCGTTGGACTTGAGAATGCGCTTGCACCCGACGGCGAATTTCGGTGTCGCCTTCTCGCGCAGCACCGGGTCCTTGATCGCGCGGGCAATCGTCGCGCGGCATACCCCTTCCACCGGCTTGAGGACAGCTGGCGCATACGTCATGCCGAAGGCCACGAATTCGCTTGCGGTATAGATGGTTCCGCGAGCGGCCGCTTGGTAACCGGGGACATTCTTGAATGCCCAGTTCTCCGCTTTGAGGTAGCGACGCTCATTGCGGGGCACGATCCACGGCGCGGTGCGCTGGTAGACGTCGAGCTGCGCGGCGATTTTGCCCAGCTGCGGGACGATCTGGATAGCCGACGCCCCGGTGCCGATGACCGCGACTCGTTTGCCCGAGTAGTCAAAGTCGTTGTCCCAGCGGGCCGAATGGACGACCTTGCCTTCGAAGTCGTTGAATCCCTTGATATCTGGCAGGTTTGGTTCACACAGCGGGCCGACGGCGCCGACCATGACCGCCGCGCGAATCTGCTTCTTGACCCCGTCGGACATGGTGTCGATTACCCACTGAGATGCTTTATCGTCCCAGTTTGCCTGTGTCACTTCGGTATTGAACCGAGCCTTGGACCGAACACCGTAGGTGTCCGCGACGCCGTTGATGTAGCGGTGAATCTCGGGCTGATGCGAGTACGACCGCGACCACGACGGGTTGAGCGCGAATGAGTATGAGTAGAGGTGTGACGGGACATCGCACGCGGCACCGGGATAGGTGTTGTCTCGCCAGGTTCCACCGAAGTCGCTGCCCCGGTCGAGCAGGACGAAATCAGAGATGCCTTCCTGGGTGAGTTTGATGGCTGCGCCCAGTCCGGAGAAACCTGCGCCGATGATCGCGACTTGTACATCACTCGTTGTCATGGTCATCACCATAGAGCGCTATTGAACAGCCGTCAATAGCCTATTGAACAAATGTCAATAGAAGGTTAGGGTTGACCGGTGACCTCCCGAACCGACGTGCCAGCCAAGCGCACGCGTATGACGCCGCAGGCCCGCCGGGAGCAGTTTCTGGACCTCGGCATGGAGATGCTCCGCGATCACTCGCTGGAGGATGTGACGACCGAGGCGATCGCAGACGCGGCGGGGGTATCGCGGGCGTTGCTGTTCCACTACTTCGAATCCAAGCAGGACTTTCACGTTGCCCTGGCGTCGGCGCAGGCCAAAGCCATGCTCGAGCGCACCGCGCCCGATCCATCGCTTGGGGAGCCGTTGGAGATCCTGCGCGGGTCGATGTCGGCGTTCGTGGATTTCGTCTACAGCAACGCGGGCGCGTATCGCGCGATTCTGCGTGGCGTCGCAAGTGCCGATCCGGCACTGCAGCAGGTATTCGCGCAGACGCGGGCGACGATGGCCCAGCGCATCACCGACTACAGCGAAGTCCTCGGAATCGCGGTGACCCCGCTGGTCGAGATGGCGGTGCACGGTTGGCTGTCATTTGTCGAGGAAGTCACTCTTGCCTGGCTCGCCGACCACGCTGACGTCGATCGTGATCAGCTCCTCGGGCTGATCACCGGGTCGTTGCCGATGCTCGCGAGTGTGGCCGCCGCCGTTTCTCAATAGGCCCGGCCGGGCAGGTCATTCAACTAAATGGACAATGATTGCGAACGCTAACGGTCCATCTCTTCAGTGCGAATTCACCGTCGGCAGCACGCGTTGCTACTCATCCGCCGGCACCTCGCCGGGGGGAGCCCATGATGGAGGACGCATGAAAAGACTAGTGACCGCGCTCGGGGTGGCGGCTTGTATCGCAGTAACCGTGACCGGATGTAAGCCCGGTGACGACATTGGCTCACCGACGAAATCGCCGTCGGTCACAGTGACGTCGACCGGTACGGCAAACACGACTGGCGCCCCGGCGTCGACACCGGCGAACTCGACTACGACCGGCACTACCGGAACGCCCGCCACCGCTGGAGGTGGAAAGTGTCTAGACCTGACGTCACCGGTCGTCACTCGAGCGGTCGGCAACATCGACACCTACTACGGAAAAGACCTTGTTGCTGTTCGCGGCACCGACGCGAAACTCGGCAATTGCCCGAAGTTGATGTGGGTCGAGGCGGAGTTGCGCGGTGGAACGGCGAGTTCGCCCGAACAGGTGCTCTTCTTCGACGCTGACGGATTCCTACGGACCGACACCGACCGCAATACGGCATTCACATCGGTGGTCGGTTCGACCGACAACACCGTGTCGGTTGCCTATCGCTGGCTCAACAAGAATGACGCCAACGCGAATCCGACCGGTGGTCCGGTGACAGTTGTCTACACGCTCAATGGCAAGACGATCACCGCCAGCGGAAATGTGCCGTCGCAGTCCCTCGCAGAGGGTCCGAAGGCAACGACGACTGCGCCGACGACGACTCAACCGACATCGACTCAGCCGGCGACGTCGACGCCTGCCGCGACGACAACCACTGTGTCGCACTGTGATTCGGCTACCCCGGATATGCTCCAGGGTGTCGCCAACATGCAGTACGGCTCGCAATTGGTTCAGCCGTTCACCATCGGGAATATCCAGTGCGCCGGGGACTGGGCGATCGGCACGACCGTCTCGAGTGCCGCCCAGCCAGCACGAGTCGCGTTCCACTACACCGGTGGTGGCTGGAGTGCCGTCGCAGTAGGCAGTGGATTCATCTGCCGGGACACAGGTATGCCGGCGGCGACAGCGTCGTCCTTCGGCTGCTGACCCCGTTCGCAAACCCGACTCGCAACGACAATCCCGACCCGAAATCCGGGTCGGGATTGTCGTTTGCTGTGGGGTTTGCGGTGGAGGGCGATGCTCAACGTCGTAGGAGGCGGATATTTCCGGACTCGGTTCCGACGACGAGACTGTGCCGCTGAGAAGGAATGACAGCCACCGAGGTCAGCGGCTCGCCCAAGGACGCCGAGCAGCGCCGACCGGTACGCAGATCTGCCACGATGACCTGCCCCGTCGTGGTAGCCGCTGCGATGGTGTGGCTGTCGAGCGCGGCCAAGTCGTCGACTACGCCGGGCAGCGGAGCGGTGAGATCGACGGCGACACCGACGGCAGTCGGATTCCGAAGTGGAATGCGCAGAATCCGTCCGGTGAGACTGGAAGTGAGCGTGACATAAGCGATGTCGTCGATGATGACGATGCCGTTCATCCCGGTGCCGTTGACAATGGCGTTGGGGGACAGGTTCTTTGGTGCCCGCGCGGTCCACGATCTGTCGATCACCCCGCGCCGATCGATTCGAACCACGCCGATGCTGCTGTCGGCCACGTACATCGCGCCGTCGTTGGCGAACGCGAGACCGTTCGGCATTCCAAGTCCAGTTGTGTAGACCCGCGCGCGGGGCTGTTTCGATGACGGGGCGAAGGTCATAATGCGACCGGTTTTCGGTAGACCCGGGATCATATTTACCGGAGAGTCGCCGGAAGCCACGTACATGCGACCGTCTGGTCCCAGCCGTATCGCGCCGGGAGATTCAATTGGCACCGAGCCGGTCAGTCGACGGGCCTGGTCATAGCGTTCGACGACGTTGCGCACCGAACGTGACACCCAGAGATTGCCCGCGCGGTCGTAGCCGACGTTTTCTGCCCACGACAAACCGGGCGGGCTCGCGGGAATCACGACGCCGGCGTCGGATGGAGAGCAGGAGGGCGCTGCCGAGGAAGTGGTCGTCCCGTAGAGAGACGACATCGTCGCGAATATCAGTGCGGCCGCAACCGCAAACTTTGGTGTTTTCACAGCGAGTACGATACTGAATTACGCAACACTATGAAGCGTAATGACATAATCGGCTCATGAGCTCGTCAGAACGCCGGCCCCTCGGCAGGCCGCCGGATGGTGTGGTGGATCGCAAGATCACCGCTGCGACGCTGAAGTTGTTGGCCGCCAACGGTTTTCATGGACTCTCCATTAGCAAGGTCGCGTCCGAAGCCGGAGTGCCGCGGTCGACCATCTATCGCCGCGGCGCCACCACTGCCGAACTGGCCGTGGCCGCGATTACCCGGTCGGTGCCGCCGGTGCGCGAGTTCAATACCGGCGATCCGGTGGCTGACCTCGCGGCGTCGGCGGGCGACTTCCTGGCCGCATTCATCGACAGCGGACATTTCGGCGTGGTCATGCAATTGCATGCTTGCGCGGATTACGACCCGCAACTCGGTGACCTGGTTGCTCGCTATCTTTCGCCGCGCGGTGAGATCCTGGACCGGATGATCGATCGTCTCCGCGACGCCGGCGCCATCGCATCCGATGTGACCCCAGACATGGTGCGCGATCTATTGTTCGGGCCGATCGTTTACCGACGGCTGGTCACCAAACAACCAGCCGACCGCGCGCATATCCGCGACCTGATCGCGATCGTCATCCGCGCGGTGGCAGCACCCGCTGGCAAACCCGACTGAAAACGACAGTCCCGACCCGAAAACCGGGTCGGGACTGTCGTTTGCTGTGGGGTTTGCGGTTGAGGGGTGTTACGCCTCGAATGCCCCGTCGATGATCTCCTGCTGCTCGACGGCGTGCACCTTCGACGAACCCGACGACGGCGCGCTCATCGCGCGTCGGGAGATCCGACGCAGACCGCGCAAGATGTCCGGCAGGACCTCCGGCAGCCATAGGCCGAGGTATGGCCACGGTCCCTGGTTGGCCGGCTCCTCCTGCACCCACACATGGTCGGTGGCAGAACTGTACTGCTCCAACGTCTTTCGCAGACGACGGTGCGGCACCGGGTAGAGCTGTTCGATTCGGACGATCGCGATGTCGTCGCGGTTCTCCTTGTCGCGGCGGGCGGCGAGCTCGTAGTAGAGCTTGCCGCTCACTAGCAGCACGCGTGACACCTTCGCCCGATCGGCGTCAGCGCCGGCCGCAGCATACTTGGGGTCGTCGATCACCGACAGGAACTTCGAATCGGTGAAATCCTCGACCGGCGAGACCGCGGCCTTGTTGCGCAGCATCGACTTCGGCGTGAAGACCACCAACGGACGCTCGATGCCGTCGAGTGCGTGGCGACGCAGCAGGTGGAAGTAGCTCGCGGGTGTCGATGGCAGCGCCACCGTCATCGACCCTTCGGCACACAGTTGCAGGAAACGCTCGATGCGACCCGACGTATGGTCGGGTCCCTGGCCCTCGTGGCCATGCGGCAGCAGCATCACGACGCCCGACGTCTGGCCCCATTTGGCCTCGCCGGACGAGATGAACTCATCGACGATTGACTGGGCACCGTTCACGAAGTCGC
This sequence comes from Gordonia effusa NBRC 100432, assembly GCF_000241305.1. Lineage (GTDB taxonomy): Bacteria > Actinomycetota > Actinomycetes > Mycobacteriales > Mycobacteriaceae > Gordonia > Gordonia effusa. The sequence goes on along the minus strand of NZ_BAEH01000017.1, from coordinate 61,236 downwards.
CGAACTGTCCCTCCCAGAGAACCAGTGCCGCCGGGTTACCGACCGAATAGCCATACTCAAATCCCAGTACCGCGTACTCACTGAGCGGCGAGTCGTAGACCAGGTACTCGCCCTTCTCGGTGCCGTCGATCTTCGGCAAGTGGTTGAGCGGTGTGAACTCGGTACCGTTCTCCCGGTCGATCAGCACCGACAGGCGCTGGGTGAACGTGCCGCGGCGCGAATCCTGGCCGGACAGACGCACCAGCCGTCCCTCCTGCACCAGCGAGCCGAACGCCAGCAATTCTGCGAACGCCCAGTCGATGCCGCCTTCGCGGGACATCTTCTGACGACGTTCGAGCACCGGCTTGACGCGTGGGTGAGGGGTGAATCCCTCGGGCACGTTGACGAACGCGTCGCCGATACCGGTGAGAACTTCCGGGGTGACCGCGGTGACCAGCTTGGTGGGCAGCGTCTGGTCGGCCTCGACCGACGGACTTGGCTCGGCGGTGTACTTCTCGAGCTCCTTGACTTCGTTGAAGACTCGCTCCAACTGGCCTTGGTAGTCGCGCAGTGCGTCTTCGGCTTCCTTCGTTGAGATATCACCACGGCCGATGAGGGCTTCGGTGTAGCTCTTGCGAACGCCGCGCATGGTGTCGATGACGTCGTACATCGCCGGCTGCGTCATCGACGGGTCGTCGCCCTCGTTGTGGCCGCGGCGTCGGAAACAGACGAGGTCGATGACGACGTCGTTATGGAATTCCTGCCGGTAGTCGACGGCCAGTTTGGCTGCCCAGACGCAGGCTTCCGGATCGTCGCCGTTGACGTGCAGGATCGGCGCGCCGATCATCTTGGCGACGTCGGTGCAGTACTCGGTCGATCGGGAATGCTCTGGCGCGGTCGTGAAGCCGACCTGGTTGTTCACCACGATGTGGATCGTGCCGCCGGTACGGTAGCCGGGCAGCTGAGCGAGGTTGAGCGTTTCGGCCACGACGCCCTGACCGGCGAATGCGGCGTCGCCGTGCAACATCAGCGGTAGGAGCGGGAATGGCTGCTCGTCGGTTGCCAACTCATCCTGCTTGGACCGAACTAGTCCCTCAAGAACCGGGTCGACTGCTTCGAGGTGGCTGGGGTTGGCGGTCAGCGAGACGGTGATCTCGTTGTCGCCGAACATCTGGTAGTACTTGCCCTCGGCACCCAGATGGTATTTGACGTCGCCTGATCCGTGCGCCTGCGATGGGTTCAAGTTGCCTTCGAATTCGGTGAAGATCTTCGAATACGGCTTGCCGACGATATTCGCCAACACGTTGAGGCGACCGCGGTGCGGCATACCGATGACGACCTCGGTCAGCGCGTGCTCGGCGCTCTGATCGATCACGCCATCCATCATCGGGATAACCGACTCCGCGCCCTCAAGTGAAAAGCGTTTCTGCCCAACATATTTCGTCGCCAAGAAGGTTTCGAATGCTTCGGCGGCGTTCAGCTTCGACAGAATGTACTTCTGCTCGCCGACCGGTGGCTTCACATGCTTGATCTCGACCCGCTCTTGAACCCAGCGTTGCTGCGAAGGGTCGAGGATATGGGTGTATTCGATGGCGACGTGGCGACAGTAGGCATCGCGCAGGATCGACAGGACATCGCGCAGCTTCATGCGCTCTTGTCCGTGGAAGCCGCCGACCCGGAAGCTGCGGTCGAGGTCCCACAGGGTCAGACCGTAGGTCTGGATATTGAGATCCGGATGCGCGGCGCGGGCGTCGGAATCCATCATCAGCGGGTCGATGTCGGCCATCAGGTGGCCGCGATTGCGGTATGCCGCAATAAGTTCCAGAACGCGAGTGCTCTTGTCGACTAGCCCGGCGGGGATGTCGCGACGCCAGCGGACCGGCTCGTACGGAATGTGGAACGCGATGAAGATCTGATCGTAGAAGGAGTCGTCGATCAGCAGGTTGTGGATGGTGCGCAGGAAGTCGCCCGACTCGGCTCCCTGGATGATCCGGTGGTCGTAGGTCGACGTCAGCGTCATCAACTTGCCGACGCCCAGCTCGGCGATCTGCTCGTCGCTTGCGCCTTGGAACTCAGCGGGATATTCCATCGCGCCGGCGCCGACGATGGTGCCCTGCCCCTTCATCAACCGGGGGACTGAATGCACGGTGCCGATAGTGCCCGGGTTGGTGAGCGAAGTGGTGACGCCGGCGAAATCCTCCGCGGTCAGTTTGCCTTCGCGCGCACGTCGGACGATGTCCTCATACGCGGCGTGGAACTCGGCGAAACTCATCGTCTCGGTGTTCTTGATCGCCGCGACGACGAGTGAACGATTGCCATCCTTGCCAGCGAGGTCGATCGCGAGGCCGAGGTTGGTGTGCGCGGGGGTGACGACATTCGGCTTGCCGTCGATCTCGGCGAAGTGCCGGTTCATATTGGGGAACGACTTGATCGCCTGGACAATCGCGTACCCGAGGATGTGGGTGAACGAGATCTTGCCGCCGCGAGTGCGGGCGAGGTGGTTGTTGATGACGATGCGGTTATCGATCATCGCCTTGGCGGGGATGGCACGCACGCTGGTCGCGGTCGGAACCGTGAGCGATGCCGCCATATTCTTGGCGACCGCGGCGGACGCGCCGCGCAGGACCTTGGTCTCTTCGGCGGTGGGCTGAGGTGCGGGTGCCTTAGCTGGGGCGGGGGCCGGCGGACGGTTGGCGGTCTCGGCCATGCTGCGGCCGGACGCCGCTTTGGTTGCCTGACTTTCCCGCGTAGGGGTTGCCTTGCGGGCCGGTGCGGGCGCACGGGTCGGCTCGGTGTCGAGGGTTACCGGGGCACTGGGCTTGTGGGTGGACGCGGGGGCCGCGGGAGGGGAAGGGGCCACGGCCGGGGATGCGGTTTTCGCGGTCGGCGTCGGTGCGCTGCCGTTCGTCCCGTTCGCCGAAGGCTTGTAGTCCTTCAGAATCTCGTGCCAGCTCGGGTCGACCGAGTTGGGGTCTTTTACATATTGCTGGTACATCTCATCGACCAGCCAGGTGTTCTGTCCGAAGTCTGATGTCGAACTGCTCACAGCGGTGTTTCGCCTCAATTCCCTCAAGCGTGTCGGGTACGCGGGTGGCTCGCTGCTCAAGTGGTAACCCGTAGCAGGTGAACCACCATAGGATGCTACGCGTATCGCTCCTGAGTGCGCTCAGTGGTTGGACTCACGAGGGGGCAGTGTGGCCCGTGTCACGGAGTGTTAGTCGCGCGTTTGCGATTGGTGGCGGTGTCGAGGGTTTGGCTGCGCGCGGACGGCGCGCGTTTGCACCCAACGGCTTTCCGTCTTCGAGACCGCGAGTCGCATGTGCGATCAGTTCATCATCGAGCTAGATATCTAGTTCAGTCATCGCACTGGCGTCGGCGCTATCGTCGTCGCGAAAATCGTCCGAATAAGCCGTCGGCAAGGGCAATCTGCCCTTGGTGACCAACTATTCGGACGATTTTCACGGCAGGTCACCACTTTTTGCTCCCGCCCAACTGGGGGTGGTCTTGACTGGGCGCGACCTCCGTCGTAATACTTAGTCGCGTGCCTAAGTATTACGACGCGCTCGACGGGGTTCTCCGAGCTCTCGCGGACCCGACGCGCCGGGCAGTCGTGGAGCGCCTCGCCAAATCGCCGGCCGTGGTGTCGGAGTTGGCTGCGCCATTCTCGATGGCGTTGCCCTCGTTCATGCAGCATCTGCGCGTCCTTGAGGAAGCCGGACTCGTCGCATCGCACAAACATGGCCGCGTGCGGACGGTGAGCTTGCGCCCAGGAGCACTCGACGTCCTGCATCTGTGGCTCGGGGAGCAGCGAACCCCGGCCGAACACCAAGCCGATCGCCTCGGCATCCATTTGATCCGCTCCGCTGCAAAGGAAGACTGATATGACCCGTGTTCGCATCGACATGTTCACCTCGTTGGACGGCTATATCGCAACGACCGGCCAGAGCGCCGACAACCCGATGGGGGAAGACTGGGGACGCCTAACGGCCGCGTACGCGCAGACCCGCACCTTTCAGGAGCGCATCCTCGGTGACACAAGTGGCGCGGGGACGACCGGTGTCGACAACGCTTATGCCGCAGCGCATTTCGACGGGATCGGTGCCGAGATCATCGGCGCTTCGATGTTCGGCTTGCACGCCTTCCCTGACGACCCGGACTGGAAAGGCTGGTGGGGCGACGAGCCGCCGTTTGGCACCCCAGTCTACGTCCTTACCCATAGCGCGCCGCGCCCATCGATTTCGATGCGGGGAGGTACCACCTTCCACTTCCGCGGCGGAGCAATCGATGATGTGTTGTCCGAAGCGTCGGAGGCGGCCGGCGGGCTCGATGTACGGGTCGGTGGCGGTGCGAGCACGGCGTTCGAATTTCTGCGTGCCGGCCTGGTCGACCAGTTGCACCTCATGATCGCGCCGATCATGCTCGGCCGTGGGACTCGACTGTGGGACGAGGTACCCAACCTCGACCAGACCCACCAGGTGGCATCGGAAGTAGCCGAAAGCGGCACGATCCATATCACCTTCACGCGGTGAGGACGCGACATGACAAGCGAACGCCGACTGGCCCGCGCCGAGTTCACCCTGATTCGTGACTACCCAGTTCCGGTGGAACGGGTGTGGAACGCGTTTGCCGACGAACAGGAGAAGCTGGCCTGGTGGGGAGGTGGCGATGCTGTCACGCACGGGGAGTGGGTCTTCGATTTCCGCGTCGGTGGCCGTGACATTGCCGAGGGAACATTTCACGACGGTCCGGTGTCGCGGTACGAGGCGACTTACACCGATATCGTCGAACATCTCCGCATCGTCACCACCTACGACATGTGGCTCGACGGTAGTCATATGTCGACGTCGGTCGCATCGCTGGAGTTCGACCCGATCGACGTCGGCACCCGATTCACGCATATCGAGCACGGCGTCTTCTTCGACAAATTCTGGGCCGACGGTCCCGGCCGTGAACAGGGGACCCGCGGATTATTCGACGCGTTGGGTGTCTATCTCGGCTAGGGCGCCGACGGAGCCGGTGCGTCGTCACTTTCGGATATCAACCGACACGTATCCGCATCAGGCGAGGCGCCGTCCCGCCAAAACTGTTGGTAGCGGCCATTTTCCGCCAGCAATTGGTCGTGGGTTCCCAACTCGACGATCCGCCCGTCTTCGACGACGGCGATCCGGTCGGTGCGCGACGCTGTCGCCAGGCGGTGTGCGACGATCACCGATGTCCTTGTGCGAGTGACCCGTTCACCCGCGGCAAGTACCCGCGCCTCGGTTGCTTGATCCAGGGTGGCAGTCGCTTCATCGAGCAGGATCAGATCCGGTTGCACCAATTCGGCGCGAGCCAGCGCGATCAACTGCCGCTGCCCCGACGACAATCCTCGTCCCCGTTCCCCGACGGCGTAGGTCATCGCGCCGTCGAGACCGGCGATCATATCCAACGCGCCGACCGCCCGTGCGGCGTCGACGATGTCCTCCCGCGACGCTGTCGGCCGGCCATACGCGATGTTGTCGGCGATGCTTCCGGTGAACAGGTGCGGTTCCTGCGGCACGATCGCCAATCGTTGCCGATAGCCGCGCAGGGCGAAGTCGCGGATGTCGGTGCCATCCATCCGGACCGCTCCCGACGTTGTGTCGTAGAACCGGGCGAGCAGTTTCACGATCGTCGACTTGCCGGCACCGGTCTGCCCGACGAGTGCGAGGGAGGTACCAGGTGGAATCTCCAGGTCGACGTTGCTGAGCGCATTCGGTGTCGCAACGTCGTCAGCGGAATCGAGACCGCCGTAGCGAAAGGTCACGTCGTCGAGCGCGGCGTGCCCGTCGAATCCGCCCGACGGTGGGAGGGCCGTTCCCGACGCCGACAGTGAACTTGGCGTGCGCAGGAGGTCGCCGATGCGGCGCAATCCGACCGCGGCCTGCTGATAACCGTCGAATACTTGCGTCAACTGCTGGATTGGGCCGAACAACATCGACAGGTACAGCAGGAATGCGATCAGCGTGCCCGCCGAGCCACCGTCGGCAATCTGAGCCGAGCCGATGCCAATCGCCGCGGCAGCCGCGAGATTCGACAGCAGGATGATGAACGGAAAGTACAGCGACACCGCCCGCTGTGAGGTCATCCGGGCGCGGTACCAATCGTTGGTGCGACCCGCGAAACGTGCGGCCGCATCCGGCCCGTGCCGGTAGCCGCGCGACGTCTTGACACCGGCGATGTTCTCTTGAAAATCAGCGTTGACGACGCTGACCAGTTCGCGGGCGTGCGTATACGACGCCGATGACACTCGACGGAACCAGATGGTCGTCGCCACCAACACGGGCAAGACGGCGATGAGAATGACCATCCCGAGCAGCGGATCGGTAATGACCAGCGCGACGCTGACGCCGGCCAGAGTGAGGACGGCGACTGCCGCTGACGTCAGCCCGGTCTGCAGGAAAGTCGACAGCGCATCGATGTCGGTGGTCATCCGGGTCATGATTCGACCGGACAATTCGCGTTCGAAATAGTCGAGGCCGAGCCGTTGCAGATGGGCGTAACTGCGCACCCGCAGACCGAATAGCATGCGCTCGCCCGCGCGAGTGGACGCCATGATCAGTGCGGCTCCGCAGATCCAATCACCGATCACCAGTGCCACGCCGATGCCGACGGCGATCGCCATCTGATCCAGATGCTGAGCCACCGCCGAGTCGATGGTTGCGCGGGCGAGCGTCGGAAAGGCAAGGCTCGCAAGGGTATCGACGGCGACGAGGCCGATCGAGACGGCGAGCAGCCAGCGGACGGGCCGCAAAATCTGGCGGAGCGAGAAGCGCGGATCGTCCTTCCGCGCTTGCGCCGCGTCGATGCCGGGTTCTTCGGCGGCTGGGCCGAGAGTTTCCAGGGTCCGTGCGACCGTCGGCGGAACGGTCTGTGACCCCAGTCCCGAACTGTCCCCATCGATCTTCGATGTTGTTGCGGCAGGCCATAGTTGGTCTTCGGAATAGGTGTGGTCCACCTCCGCGGAGTCCCAGTCGCCCGTTGACATCAGTAGTCGAAAATGCGAACTGCGTTCGGTGAGTTCGGCGACAGTGCCGACGTCGGTGATCCGGCCGTCCTCCAAGACCGCGACGCGATCGGCTAGCGCTAGGGTCGAGCGGCGGTGTGCCAGCACAAGCATTGTTGGCTGCGCTGTTCGCAATCGACTGAAGATCCGCGCTTCGGTCGTGGCATCAACCGCCGACGTCGCGTCATCGAGCACGAGTACCGCCGGGTTGGCGAATAGTGCGCGCGCCAAAGCGATTCGTTGTCGCTGCCCGCCGGAGAGGGTCAACCCGCGTTCGCCGACGACCGAGTCGAAACCGTCGGGTAGTCCGTTGATGAATTCGACCGCGTCAGCACGGGTGGCGGCATCGGCGATCGCCTGGTCTGCGTCGTCCGAGTGCGGGGTGAGGCCGATATTTGCCGCGACCGTATCGGAATAGAGGAAGGGGTCGTCGGACACGACGGCCACCAGCCGGTGCAGATCGTCGGCGGCCAGATCATTGAGGTCGACGGTACGCTCGGCGCCGGACAGGGTGATGGTGCCCGACGTCGGGCGGTAGTGTCGCTCAAGGAGATTGGCCAGAGTGGTCTTGCCCGAGCCGGGCCCGCCGACGACGGCCACGCATTCGCCGGGCGCGATAGCGAGATCGATGCGGTCGAGTGTCGGCGGCCGAGTGGCATCGGTATCGGCGAATCGGTAACTCACCGAACGGAATTGGATGCCGATGCCGTGTGCGGGGTCCGGCGGCGAAACTGGCTTGGCCGGCTCATGATCGGGAGGAGTGTCGACGACGTCGAAGACACGCGATGCCGCGGCACCCGCCAACTGGGCGTTAAGCACGAAGTTGGTAAGAAGTCGCGCCGTCGCGGTCATGGTTCCGACATACGCGGTGAACGCGAGGAAGGTGCCAACGGTAATCGAGTCCCGATAGGCCAGGTAGCCGCCGACAGCGAGCACGGCGACCAAGCCCAGTTGGGGTACCTGTGCCATCGTCGGGGCGAATCGGGCATTGTTTGTACCGACTCGAATTCGCTTGGCGTACAAGGACGAACTTAGGTCAACCAGTTCGTCGACGGCACGATCCTCTTGGCCGAAACCCTTCACCACTCGGACGCCGGTCACCGTTTCCTCGACGTGGCTCGCGACCTCGCCCGCCGCCTGCTGCGCCGACCACGTGGCGGCGTAGAGCTTACGGCGGCTACGGAAGGCTACGACGCCGACGGCGGGGACGATGAGCAGGGCCACCAAAGTCAGTATTGGCGACAGATACGCCATGATGACCACAGTGATAAGTACCTGCACCACGGCGCCCAGCGTGAGCGGCCCCATTGCCAGGAGTCCCTGTACCTGTTGCAGGTCGGAGATGCTTCGCGACACCACTTGACCCGTGCGGATCTGATCCTGTGCGTTGCCGGACAGATGCAACACAGTGTCAAGAAGCTTGCGGCGCAACGAATTCTGTACCCGTAGTGCGAGTGCGCCAGCCGAAAGCCGGCGTCCCACGTGTCCGCCATAGACGACGATCGCCAGTATCACGAGCAGCACGACAATGGTCGTGACCGATAGGTGTGCGGGTCGTTCGCCGGTGGCCTGATCGACCGCGGCGCGGCTGACCAGCGGTACCACGACGTCGGCGGCGACACCTGCCAGAGTCGCCACAAGAGTAATGGCCAGCAGTGTTCGGTGTTGTCGTACCTGCCCGAGGAGTCGGGCTATCGGTCCGTTCAACGATTGCCGGGAGGCAGTTGGTCGTTGGGTCCGGGGGCCAGTTCACCTTCGAGGATCCAAAATGGTGGTGGCGGCCCGAATGCTTGACGCGCATTGTTTATGACGCGCTTACCCATTGCCCGGTTGCCAACAGCACCTATCGTCGCGCCGATTCCGGCCGGCATCAATTTGCCGATGATGAGTGGCGCCTTCTTCAGTGCGTATTTGTTGATGATCTTCTTGGTGAGACTCTTGTTGAGCGCAGACAGATTTGGCAGTGGAATCGCACCGCCGGCGAGTTTGCGCAACGCACCACCGTTCGACCCGACGACCTTGCCGAGCGCCAGGACACCTTCCTCGCCAAGAGCCACCGAGAGAACCAGCGCTTTGCGCCGTTCGGTCTGATGCGGCTCGATGCCGTGCACTTCGGCGATCGCCAACGCGAGTAGGGCGGAAGCTTCGATGAAGAGAGCGGTTTCACCGGTGATCGCGCCAAGGGCGGTAAAGGTACCGATGCCGGGAACCGCCGCCGTCGCGCCAACCGCGCCACCCGAGCTGGTCACGGCGGTGAGATATCGCTTCTCCAATTTCTCGATGATTTCCGTCGGCGTTGCCTCTGGATTGCTGTTGCGAAGGCTCGCAACATATTTCGCGACGGCGGGCGCCTGTAGTCGCTGGGCCTTATCCAGGATGTTGCTGGTGACGTCGACGGCGGCTTTTGGCGGCGTCGAACCCGATTCGGCCTTCGGTGGAACGCGATCTTTACTTGTCATGGACTGGCACCCAATTCTGTTCGGGGACAATGTCATTGCCCGAGGGAGGCGGTGGCGGAGTGCCATCCCCGAAGGGGCGGCCACCCAATTCTTCGCGGCCGTGAGGGGTGAGCCACCCCGAGAGGTCTGGTCCCTTCGGCACGATGCCGGATGGGTTTACGTCGCGATGAACCATGTAGTAATGCTGTTTGATCTGGGTGAAATCGGTTGTGTCGCCAAATCCCGGAGTCTGAAACAGGTCGCGGGCGTAGGCCCACAGCACCGGCATCTCCGACAGTTTGGACCGATTGCATTTGAAATGTCCGTGGTAGACGGGATCGAATCGTGCCAATGTGGTGAACAGTCGGACATCGGCCTCGGTAATGGTGTCGCCCACGAGGTAGCGCTGGGACGTCAAACGTTCGGACAATTCATCGAGTTTGGTGAACAGCCGCGTAAAGGCGGCGTCGTAGGACGCCTGGTCTCCGGCGAATCCGCACCGGTATACACCGTTATTGACCTCGGTGTAGACGCCCCGATTGACCGCGTCGATCTCCTCCCGCAAGTGCTCTGGGTAGAGCTCAGGCGCGCCCGGCCGGTGGTAGTCGGTCCATTCCAGCTCGAAGTCGACGGTGATCTGCGGAAAGTTGTTGGTGACGACCCCGCCGGTAGTGGTGTCGACGACAGCGGGAACGGTGATTCCCTTGGGATAGCCGGGGAAACGCTTCTCGTAGGCGTCTTTGAGGCGGGGAATGCGCAGAACCGGGTCGACGCCACCGGGGTCTAGGTCAAACGTCCACGAATTGGCATCGTGGGTCGGCCCGCAAAGGCCAAGGGAGATCACGTCTTCCAAGCCGAGTAGGCGTCGAACGATCAGAGTTCGATTGGCCCACGGACACGCCCGCGCTGCGACGAGTCGATACCTGCCGGGTTCGACGGGGTATCCGTCGCGCCCGTCACGGGTGATGCGGTCTTCGATGTAGGCGGTGTCGCGAACGAACTCGGCACCTTGGTGTACGTAGGTGCCTTGCGTTGATCCTGCGGAATTGTTCGTCACAGTGCCCACAGTAACGACTATGTCTGACGCTTTCAGCGACGGCGACGACAAGTGTTGGCATCAAGTGTTCCAGCCTGTATATTCCAACTGGAATATTTGAACTGAAGTGTAAGGAGGACTGAGGGTGGCCCAAGATGGCAAGCCGCTACCGCCGTTGGCGGTATTGGTGTTGGGCTTGGTGATCGAGCGTCCGATGCACCCGTACGAGATGGTGCAGACCGCGATGGCCCGCCACGAGGACCGCCTGGCGAATATTCGGCCGGGCTCGCTCTACCACGCCGTTTCGCGGTTGGAGGGGCAGGGGCATGTGCGAATCCATGACGTGGAACGCGAAGGCAACCGTCCCGAACGGACCGTCTACGCCATCACTCCGGCCGGACGCCGAGCGTATCTCCAGGCAGTGACGATGATGCTCGGCAGCCACCGGCCAGAGTTCCCGCAACTTTTCATGGCGCTCGCATTGGCCCACGATCTTCCCCGCGCGGAGGTTATCGAACTCCTCGATGAGCGGCTGGCGGCGATGAATGAAGAGCTCGAGACACTCGCCGCGCGGGCGGCAGAAGCGTCGGCCGCGAATGTCCCGGAGATGTTCTTCCTCGATGGCGGATGTCGGTTGGCGACGCTGCGGACGCAGATCGACTGGCTATCCACTCTCGTAAAGCGGTTGCGAGACAAGACAATTGACTGGCTCGATGACCCGGGGTTCGTCCATCGGCTGCGAGTCAAGCAAGAGACCGGGAAGTTCGAATGCGCACCTTCCGACGACCACTAACCGATGAACAAGCATCTACTGACAAGGATTTAGTAATGACGAAACCAACTGGCGTCGCAGGGGCCGGTGGCTCAGCCGCGGGGAATCCCTGGACCGCGTTGCTGGCGCTATGCGTCGGCTTCTTCATGATCTTGGTCGACATGACGATCGTTGCCGTCGCCCAGCCTGCGATCGCGGAAGATTTGCACACGGACCTCAACGGCGTCGTCTGGGTGTCGAGTGCCTACTTGCTGACGTATGCGGTTCCGCTGCTGGTGGCCGGCCGGCTTGGTGACAAATACGGGCCGAAACTCATCTATCAAATCGGGCTCGTCGTATTCACCGCGGCAAGCCTGTGGTGTGGCCTGTCGGGCAGTATCGGTATGTTGATCGCCGCGCGGGCGGTGCAGGGCATCGGTGCGGCGCTGATTACCCCTCAGACGATGGCCGTGATCACGCGAATCTTTCCGCCGGAAAAGCGCGGCGCCGCGATGGGCGTGTGGGGATCGGTGGCCGGTGTCGCCACCCTGGTCGGGCCGCTGCTCGGCGGTGTGCTGACTGACAACTTCAGCTGGGAATGGATCTTTTTCGTCAATATCCCGGTCGGCATCATCGGCCTGGGACTCGCGGCCTTCCTGGTGCCGTCGGTGGACACGCATGATCACCAGTTCGACTGGGTGGGCGTGACCCTCTCGGCCATCGGGTTGACCGCGCTGGTGTTCGGCATTCAGGAGGGTGAGAAGAACAATTGGGATCTGTGGATCTGGGCGCTCATCATCGTCGGTGCGATATTTATGGTGCTGTTCGTTGTATGGCAGGGCAAGATGAAAGGCGAACCACTGGTTCCGCTTTCGCTGTTCAGGGACCGAAACTTCTCGATTGCCAATGTTGGCATCACGTCGATGGGTTTCGCGATCTCCGGCCTGATGATTCCGGTGATGTTCTACCTGCAGTTGGTGGGCGGAATGAGCCCGACGCAGTCGGCACTGATGATGATGCCGATGGCATTGATCAGCGGATTCCTCGCGCCGATCGTCGGACGGATCCTGGACAAGGTCCATCCGCGCAACATAATCGCGGGAGCGCTGCTGCTGGAAGGGGTCGCCGTGGGTTGGGCCGGGGCGATCATGACCCCCGAAACGCCCGTGTGGCAGCTGTTGCTGCCAATGGGTGTCATGGGCTTCGCGCAGGCCGGCATCTGGGCTCCACTGGCAGCGACAGCCACCCGAAACCTGCCCTGGCAGCAGGCCGGCGCTGGCGCGGGCGTCTACAACACCACCCGGATGATCGGATCGGTCATCGGTGCGGCAGCGGTCGGTGTGTTGATGCAAGCCTTGCTGACGTCGAAACTTGGTGCGGGAGCGGGTGATTCGTCCGGAGATGTGGGCGCTGCCCTGCCGCAGTTCGTCAAGCCGGGCTTCGCTGAAGCGATGGGCCACTCCCTTTATCTGCCCGCAGTGATTCTGTTGATCGGCGGTGCGGTGGCCTTGTTCTTCGAACGACCACGGACCCATGCGCCAGCTCCGACGCAAGCGACACCGGGCTCGCTGGCGAAAGCGGTCGACTAGAAGCCGGCCCGCGAGTCCTCCGGGCGGGCATGACCGATCGCAAACCCGACTCGCCCGGACGTTCCCGACCCGAAAAATGGGTCGGGAACGTCCGCGCATGTGGGGTTTGCGGAACAGGTGGGGTTTGCGGACCAGCTCGGCCCGCGAGTGACGTCCCGCATCTTGTCAGTGATGGCTCGTAAGATGCGGGACGTAGCTCGTAGTGCCGCAGTGGACGAGTCGATGCAGGAGGTGAGTGATGGCGGAACCGGCTTTGCAGTGGTCGCTCTTCGACGATGTCGATACGGCCGACGCCCCCGCGGGTGCGCTCGCCCCGAATGCCGTCGTCGATGCCGGTCGGCCTGGTTCGGCTGCACAGCCCGAGCGTCGGGTCTCGTTCTTGCACACCGCCGACTGGCAGCTGGGGATGACCCGAAAGTACCTGTCGGCCGATGCTCAGCATGCCTATACCGCGGCGCGCCTAGACGCGGTCGGGCGGATTGGGGACCTGGCAGCGTCGTCGGGTGCGCAGTTCGTCGTGGTATGCGGCGACGTCTTCGAGGACCATCGCGTCTCAGCCAGGCTGATCACCCAAACGCTCGACCGGCTAGGCGAATTCACCGTTCCGGTGTATCTGTTGCCCGGCAACCACGATCCCTTCGACGCAGCCGGGGTCTACCGGTCGGAGACCTTCCGAACGCGGTGCCCAAGTAATGTGACGGTGCTTTCCAAGCCCGGCGTGGTGGAAGTTTCCGACGATGCCGAGTTGGTCGTCGCCCCGTGGTCGCATAAGGCACCGCTGACGGACCTGGTCGGAGCGCAGGTGGGTCAACTCGATCCGACTGACCGGATTCGCATCGTCGTCGGGCATGGCGCGACCGACGCGCTCAGTCCTGGTTCGGCCCCCTCGCTGGTCGAGACCGGCCTGCTCGAACAGGCATTCGCCGACCAGACCATCGACTATGTGGCACTTGGTGATCGGCACTCGGTCACCCAGATCGGCGGTTCTGGCCGCATCTGGTATTCGGGTGCGCAGGAGGTCACCAATTTCGACAACGTCGAAGCCGAGCCGGGCTCGGTCCTGGCGGTGACACTGACGCGCGGTGCGGGCGGTAGCGCCGTCGATGTAACGCCGCACCGGGTGGGGCAGTGGTCATTCGTGTCTATCCGCCATGACATCACGTCGGCCGCCGATGTCGCCGATCTCGAGAAGCGTCTCGATGAAATCGCCGACAAGTCCCGCGTCGTGGTACAGGTGGCACTTGTTGGAACCATCTCCGTGGTCGAACATGTTGAATTGCAACGCATCTTGGAGACCGCTGCCGATCGGTTCGCCGCATTTCGCCGGTGGGACGCGCACGACGATCTGGTGGTGGTCGCCGACGCCGACGATATCGACGGCTTCGGTCTGCGGGGGTACGCCGCGCGGGCGGCCGAGGAATTGGTTGAGCGCGCAGGCGGCGCCGACGCGGACGCGGTTACCGCGCGTGGAGCTCTCGCCTTACTCGCGCGACTGTCGGCACGCGGTGGGGGAGAGCCCACATGAAGCTTCATCGCCTGCGGCTGAAGAACTTTCGAGGCATCGACGATCGCGAGGTCATCTTCGCCGACTCAGGGGTCACCGTGGTCGCCGGACGCAATGAGGCGGGCAAGTCGTCGATGATCGAGGCGCTTGACGCATTGTTGGAAATACCCGCGTCGTCGAAATCACGTGGGGTGAAAGCGCTAGCACCGTCGGGTCGCGACGTCGGGACCGAGGTCGAGGCTGAGATCAGTTCTGGCGGGTGGCATTTCACGTACTTCAAGCGTTTCAATCGTTCGGTCGGTACTGAGTTGACTGTCCATGCACCGTCACCGGAACAACACAGCGGTCGGGACGCGGAAGCGCGGGCAAAGGAATTGCTTTCGGGCGCAATGGATTTGGCGCTATTTCGAGCGGTTCGATTGATGCAATCCGACGATCCTGAGCTGCTAGAGGCCACCGGCAGTGCGGCTTTGACCAGGGCGCTGGATCGTGCCGTCGGCTCGGTCGAGGTTGCTGATGGTGGGTCCGAGGAGTTGCTGGCCGCGGTGACCGCCGAATACTGCCGCTACTACACCGAAAAGGCTGGACGTCCGACCGGTGAGCTAGCTGGTGCGCAGCAGCGGGCGAGCGTGGCGCGCGCGGCCTACGCGGCGCGCGCCCGCGGCATCGAAGCGGTGGCCCAGGATGCAGCCACGCTGGAGTCCGCCCTGATCCGTAAGAAAGAGTTGGCACACAGCGCCGAGTTGCACCGGGCCGAAGGTGCGGAAGTCGATGAGCAGCTCGCGGCGGCGGCTTCCGTTCGTGAGGCGTATGCGAGCGCTCAGAAATCATTGAAACTCGCCGTAGCGACCGTCGCGTACGCGGAACGTGACGTGCGAGAACGGAATGGTCGACGTGCGCGGCTAGTCGCACTGCGCGAGCGGGAGGCCGGAGCGGTGCGCCGGCGCGACGAGGCGACGACACTAGCCGATGCCGCTACAGCAGAAGCGCTTGCCGCCGAAGGTGAACTCGCTGCTGCGCGTGCAGCGGTGGATACGCAGCTCGCGGCTAAGGTTGCGGCCGTCCAGGGCCAACTTGCCGCTGCCCAAACGGCGTTGGCCGAGAACAATGTTGACGCCCAGGTGCTGACGCGGTCTCGACAGCTCGCTCGTGATCTGGAGACAACCACGGCGCGGTGGGAGTCGGCCGCGGCGTCGTTCTCGGTCGAGGCGTTGGGTGATCAGCCGGTGATGGTCGGCGATGAGGCGGTGACCAATGCGCAATTCCGTACCGGGACAGGCGAGTCCATCGTCGAAGTCGACGGTGTGGTTCGGGTGACTATTAAGACAGCTGCCGACACGGAGGCGTTGGCGCGACGCGTGGACATCCTTTCCGAGGAGGCGCGAAGCCTCTGTACGGCACACGGTTTGGAGTCGCTGGCACAAATGGAAGGCCGCGCCGACGAACGCGCGGAACTGACTCGTCGAGTCTCCGCGTTGTCGGCGGAGTTGGCGGCTCCGGGTTCGGTCGAGGGGGCTTCCGTCGTGGCCGAGGTGGAACGCCGACTTGCCGCTCAGCGGTCGGTGGAGCGCGAGCATCGCGCGGCCGCGCAATCGGCCAATGCCGAATTGGCGCGCATCCACACCGACATCGACGAGTTACGCGGCCAGATCGCTTCGGCGGAAGCCGAATTGACCGATGCGCAGGCTGAGCAGGTGGCCGCCGAGGCGGTGACCGGCAAGGTCGCGGCGGAGCGGGTCGTCGCGAAGACGAGCGCGGAGTTGGAGTTGCTGGCCGTCGCAGATCTAGATCGTCGACGAGGCGTTCTCGACGGGCAGTTGGCGGCGTTGGATCGAGAGATCGGCGCTTTGGAACGAGAAGTGCTCACCACGTCGACACGAATCGAGGTGTGCCGCACCGATAATCGTCTTGATGAACTGAACGACGCCGCAGCCGAGTTGGAGGACGCCGAGCATGCGCTATCTCGGGTAACTGAACGTGCGGCGGCAGCGCAGATGTTGTTCACAACGCTGCAGGGCAAGCGGCAACAGTCGCACGCGAGGTATGCCGATCCCTTCCGCAAGCGTCTCGAAGAGCTAAGTGGGCCGCTATTTGGCGACGGTGTGCGATTCGCGGTCGATGACGACCTGACCATCACATCGCGCACGGTCGGCGGTGTGACAGTGCCGTACGAGTCGCTGTCAGGTGGTGCGCGCGAACAACTTGGCCTAGTGGCGCGACTGGCGTGCGCGATGCTGGTCGACGAGGATGACGGCGTTCCGGTCATCATCGACGACGCGCTGGGTAATAGCGACAGCGGACGGACGGAGACGATGGCCGACGTCCTGACCCAGGCGGGTAAACATTCGCAAGTTATTGTCCTGACCTGTGTTCCGGAGCGATACGCGCACGTGGACGCGGCATCGACGGTTCTGGTCTGAGCGCAGATGGGTGAAACGCCGACCCCGCGTTTTGGGTAGCGGGCTTGCGGTGCGCTAGGCTTTGTTTCGCCCAAGAGCCCCCGTAGCTCAGGGGATAGAGCGTCCGCCTCCGGAGCGGAAGGCCGTAGGTTCGAATCCTACCGGGGGCACAGTTTCGGGCCCTGCATACGCGCCATGCCCGTGCTGTAAGGTAGTGGGCTTGGCGGGATTTGGTGTTGCTGAAGGAGTGACGGCCCGTGCGGACATTGGTACGTTAGTAGCCCTGCCTGCCTGTACTCCCGGTTGAGTGCATCGTCTACTTCTATCGCGTGCCCAAGGAGATATTGCGCACACCGTGGTTCTCAAGGTTGGTCGCCGCAAATCCTCGGCCGTGTGTTTGCACCCTCTTACGTGAGCATAAGATAGTAACACTACTAATCCTGATTGGTTGAAGCTGATCAACCAATCAATGCCGCGAGGCCAAAGACAGCCCCGGCGAGACCCGCAAGGATCATAGCGGCGCGCACGCATCGATACTTTTTGGCGACGATATGAGACAGCTCGAATAGTTGGTAGCGGGTTCGATCCGATCTTTGCGCCTGCTGGTGATCGAGAGTGACCCCGAGTGCAGTGACATCTGTGTGCGTTGCAACGTGGCCCCAGTAGAAAACGTGCCCATTGGAGTCATTCTTCTTCCAGCGCGGCCACACGGCGGCAGCAGCAGCGACCAATGATCCAGCCGCTGCGGCGGCAGCGAACCACCACACAACTTCACCCACTGCGTTGTAATAGGCTGGCTTCCAACTTCCGGCAAGTACGCCGGCCAGCAGTGCACCACC
The DNA here is from genome assembly GCF_000241305.1 of Gordonia effusa NBRC 100432. GTDB lineage: Bacteria > Actinomycetota > Actinomycetes > Mycobacteriales > Mycobacteriaceae > Gordonia > Gordonia effusa. The sequence continues at coordinate 43,677 of NZ_BAEH01000017.1, read as the reverse complement.
ACCAACTCCAAGCATGGTGAGGATGAGCGTTGCTTTATGGTCGGCCTGCGCGACATCTATGCGCGCTTCGGCCAACATCGTTTCTTCCAGGGGGGAGGAATCTGGGGTCACTGCGAGGTACTCCTGAACATCTCAATCAATATAAGAACGGACAACCGAGCGACACCTCACTGCATGTCATGCGACAGGTATTCCGACTAAAGGTGCCTAGCATTGAGCTACGCCGGCATCGCGAATCCTTCGACCGGCCAATTGCGCGCGAACCGCCATTCGGTGTACGCCGCCAGCCAGTGTGCGGCCCACGCCGTCACTGTTGCGACTGTGTCTCTTTCCGGGTCCCAGTCACTCTGGTCGGCGACGCAGATATTGCCGCTCGTATATAGGTGTGGAGATTTGATCCATCTACGACCGGCTCGTGCGCCGAGCTGTCCGCCCTTGAGTACCAGCACGCTGGGTAAACCACCCTCTCGGCGGAGAATCACTCCGATTGTGAATCGACCACGGCCAGTGTCGATATCACCAACCCAGAAAGGTCCGCGACCGTTATCGGCTGAGTAGAAAACAAACTGCGGAAAAGACTCAGACATAGCCTTCTTGTGTCGGTTGATCGCGGGCCCTTCATTCCACCAGTCTGGTGCCTTCTTCTCCGCATCGTCCGGCTCATCGACGCCGCCGTGGAATGTGTGAGGATTGACTGGGGTAACAGTGCCGTGCTCACTGTGCGAGTATCCATTCGACGAGGTTCGAGAGACGCCGTCGAATACGATCCGCCCCGATTGAGTCACAAATCTAGCTCTATTGATACCGAAATGGCTTAGTAATGCTGGCATTGACATTTCTTGTCCCCTATATCCTGGCAATTTCGCTGGTCGGCGTATTGTTCAAAGTCTCCGCCACCTCGTCCAGGTGATGGAGAGTGTTTCGCCATCGATATTTGAAGAATCTGTACTCACGTTTCTCGTTGTCGCGCGAATAATACTGTGGCGAATCTTCGTGGTGGCTAAAGTACGCAAAGTCGGGGAGTATGTCGGCGAGCCCCTGTCCTACAACGATCTCCCACGAATTGGCCTTCTTCTCGCACTTCGCTGCGAAGTTGGCAGCGAAACCAATCGGGTTAATTTCGCTGTGTTCGGAATTTCCTGATCTCACGAAAGTGATCGGGCCATAATCCAACCCTGCTCGCGCCTGCACTGATGCGAGACCGGATTGCTTTAGCCAAGGGTTTACGACAGTTTCGACCGTGTCGAGCGCAAATGCGCATGCGCTCAGCGACATCGCGGCAGAGAATTCAGTGTCGCCCACGCCGAAACCCGCGAAGAGTCCGTCGCCGCGCAGCCCCAGTGGAAAACCGCCAAAACTGCTTACTATCTCTATGAAGCCGGTCAGTGTCGCGTGGGCTAAGTCCGCGACCTCGTCTTGGTGGTCCCAGAATGTACGACCTGTGAAGTTTGTAAGGTCTAGAAATACTGCGACCAGCGGAATGGTTCGGCGTTGCCCGGGGCGAAGATTTTCGAATTCAGGATGTCCCAAAGAGCGCGTAGCGACATGTCCGCTTGCAACAATTGAACTGTCAAATGTACCGCTTCTACGATGGTCGAAATCTCGGGCGATTCTGTCGCCCATGACCTGCTTTGTGAACATGCGGCGTGCTTCCGGTTCGGTGGCGATCCCGTCAGCTTGAGGACCACTCGTGTTACGGGTCAACTTACTGCGACAAGAGCTCGAAGTCATGGTGACACGCCGGCTGGACGCAATATGTAGTGTCGTCGGCCTTTGGGGGCTCAACATCTAGTGCTGCGATCGACGACCCGGGCGCGTCGGCTCAGCTGAGGTGGGTTACCTCAATTCACCGTGGACGCGCGAGGATAGCTAGAGCGATACGTGCTTCGTTAGTGCCGTTTCGAACGGTCCTAGCCAGTGCGAGATTCGACGGTCCACCCAGGGATTACACTTCATCCGTGCTTATTGCCGGACTAGTCTTCGCAGGCCTCGCGGCCCTCATTCACGTCTACATCTTCTACATGGAGTCGATAGCGTGGACCTCGCGCTCGGTGCGGGCTGTCTTCGGGACAACCGAGGAAGAAGCGAACGCGACAAAGCCGCTGGCCTTCAACCAAGGCTTCTACAACCTCTTCCTCGCCATCCTGATCGCGGTGGGCATTGTCGTAATCGCTTGCGGCACAAAAGATGTCGGCTCAGCGCTGGTGTTTGCTGGTGCGGGCAGCATGGTCGCGGCCGGCTTGGTGCTTCTGCTTTCCGATCCGTCGAAGGCGTCGGCCGCGTTGAAGCAGCTCGTGCCGCCAGCGATCGGTTGCGTACTGCTGGCCATAGCGCTGGTGTAGTCACCGCCCCACTCGCAAACCCGACTCGCGCGGACGTTCCCGACCCGAAAATAGGGTCGGGAACGTCCGCGCAGGTGGGGTTTGCGGAATAGGTGGGGTTTGCGGGCCGGTCAGTTCATCGGCAACGTCGGCGCGCCGTATTCGGCGAGGATCGCTTTGAGCGTGGTGATCTCCTTGGCCTGGGTGCGGGCCATCGCCGACGCCAGGTCGCGCACGTAAGCCTGCGACACGTTGGCGGGGTCGGCCGCATACGCCATCATGTGCTCGCCGCCCTCGTGGTGGCGCAGCATCAACTGCATGAAGTAGGTGTCGCTTTCGCGCCCCTTGAGTCCACGCAGTTTCGCCATCTCGGCGTCGGTGGCCATCCCGGGCATCGGCGGTTCGTCCGCTGAGCCGGCATTGGGCGCCGACGTCGAATCATGGTCGTGCCCACCGTGATTCCCAGTGGATTCGGTTGTCGGGCTCATCCCGGGCATCCCCGACATGTCGCCGCCGTGGTCGTGACCGTCGGCATGACCCATCCATGCCATGGGCTCACCGGGATTGATGATCGGGTAGCCCCAGCGCGTCAACCACGACTGCATCTGGCCGATCTCGTTGGTCTGGGTGGTGAGAATGTCGTAGGCGATGCTCTTGACCTGAGGGTCGGTGCCGTTGTTGATCGCGAGCGTCGCCATCTCGACGCCCTGCTCGTGGTGGCGAATCATGTCTTGCGCGAATCCGACCGCGGCGGAGTTCGCAGCCGGCACCTCTTCGTGGTCGTCCGATCCCAGCCAGGTCCCGAGGCCGACACCAAGACCCAGCCCGACGAGCAGCACAGCGACCGCGCCCAGAATCAGGGCAGCTTTGCTGCGTCGGGGCTCCGATTCTGTTGAGGCCGAATCCTTTTCGATGTCGGCGTTCTCGGCCGGCTGGGTGGAATCGTCCGGGGTGTGGGTCATCTCAGTCCTTACGAGCCAGGTTGAACGCTTGCGCCGGTGCCATCCATCTTCACCGCATCCCGGCCAGGCTTACCCTGATCGGCCGGCGGCGGGTTAGACGGATCGAATGCTCCGGGGATCGCCGCACATGCCGCCTGTGTCTCCGGGAAGGCAGCCTCCTGCGGATTCTCCTTATACACACCGGGTGTGGTGTTGCGGCGCAGCGCGGTGATGAATTGGTTGATTCGCTCATCGGTCGGTGAATCCACCTTGAGCTGATGGCCCCAGCTCTGCAGCGAGATGGGCGAGCTCTGACCGGGGAAGGGTGACATGAACAGGAATTGCTGGCCGGTCACCTTGCCCTTGAGCTTGTTGAGATCGTCCCCCGACACCTTCTCCGGGTTGTACGTGATCCATATCGCGCCGTGTTCCAGCGCGTGGACGGCGTTCTCGCTGCGCAGCGGATTCGGGTAGACGATGCCGGTGCAGGTTGCCCACACCTCGTCATGGGGGCCGCCGAATGGCGGCGCCTGGTCATAGTCGACGCGCTGAGTCGCCTTCACGTGAATCGATGCCTTGTAGTACTTCTTCGTGACGCCGGGGATCTTCGTCGACGGGTCCGGATTCTCCGGCGACGGCACGAACTCCTCGACGGTCTGCACCGCGTTGGCGGAGGCTTCCCGCTTGTCCATGATCTTCGGGCCGATCCACAGGCCCAATCCAACGAGTAGCGCGATCACCGCGACGACGGCGCCGATGATCGTCCAGTCAATGTTGCGGACGCCGGTTGCGGGGACTCCACCGGTTTTACGGGGGGCTTTGGGCACACTGGGGCCAGGTTTACGCGCCATGAGTCGACAGCTTACCGGCGTGAACTTAGTAACCCGTAAGCCGAGGCGATTGTCGCTATCGGCAACTCGGCCAATAGTATGTTGACCTGTGACTCCCGCCGACCTCGCCGCCCTTCTGCGCGGCGTGACCCAGACTGTCCTCACCGAGCATGGACTCGACGTATCCGCGTTGCCTGAAGTCGTCACGGTGGAGCGCCCGCGAAATCCAGAACACGGTGACTACGCGACAAATATCGCACTCCAGTTGGGTAAGAAGGTTGGCGTCAACCCACGTGAACTGGCTGACTGGCTGGCGACCGCATTCGGTAACGCCGACGGCATCGAGTCCGCCGAGGTAGCCGGGCCGGGTTTCGTGAATCTGCGGCTGGCCGCAGCGGCACAAAATGTCGTAGTGGCAACCGTTCTGTCCGCTGGCGCCGACTATGGCCGCGGCGACGAGTTCGACGGTCGGAAGATCAACCTGGAATTCGTCTCGGCCAACCCGACCGGTCCGATCCACCTAGGCGGTACCCGCTGGGCGGCGGTCGGCGATGCGCTCGGGCGGGTCTTAGCGGCACGGGGCGCCGCCGTCACCCGCGAGTACTACTTCAATGACCACGGCGCCCAGATCGACCGCTTCGCCCGGTCGCTCGATGCCGCGGCGCGCGATCTCCCTACCCCCGACGACGGCTACGCGGGTGAATACATCAACGACATCGCCGCGTCGGTGATCGCCAAGGTTCCGGATATCCTCGCGCAGCCCGATGCCGAGCGGCTCGAAGCATTCCGCGCGAATGGTGTCGAGTTGATGTTCGACCACATCAAGGAAAGCCTGCACGAGTTCGGCACCGACTTCGACGTTTTCACCCACGAGAACAAGATGTTCGAATCGGGTCTCGTCGAAGAGTGCATCGCCGAACTCAAGGCCAATGGCAATCTCTACGAGGCCGACGGCGCCTGGTGGCTACGGTCCAAGAACTACGGCGACGACAAGGATCGCGTCGTCATAAAGTCCGACGGCCACGCGGCGTATATCGCGGGCGACATCGCCTACTACAAAGACAAGCGCAACCGCGGTTTCGACTTGTGCATCTACATGCTCGGCGCCGATCACCACGGCTACGTGGTGCGCCTCAAGGCTGCCGCGCAGGCATTGGGCGACGACCCGTCGACCGTCGAGGTACTTATCGGCCAGATGGTGAATCTGGTCCGCGACGGGAAGCCAGTACGGATGAGCAAGCGCGCCGGTACCGTCATCACCCTCGATGACCTCGTCGATGCCGTCGGCGTCGACGGCGCTCGGTACTCGTTGATCCGGTCGTCGGTCGACGTCAATATCGACGTCGACCTGGACCTGCTCGCCAAGCAGTCGAACGAAAACCCGGTCTACTACGTGCAATACGCGCATGCCCGGCTGTCCGCGCTCTCGCGCAGCGCGGCCGAGCTGGGGCTGGCACCCGACGTCGAGCAGGTCGCGTTGCTGACCGAGCCCGCCGAGGGCGAATTGATCCGGACGCTGGGCGACTTCGACGAAGTGGTGGCGACGGCTGCGCAATTGCGTGAGCCACACCGGATTTGCCGTTACCTGGAAGCCCTTGCCGGGGCTTATCATCGGTTCTATACCCAGTGCCGGGTTCTGCCTCAGGGCGACGAACCCGCTGGAGATCTCCATCGCGCACGGCTGGCGCTGTGCGCGGCTACCCGAGTAGTTCTGGCCAACGGTTTGGCGTTGGTCGGCGTGAGCGCACCGGAGCGAATGTGAGCGAGAACCTCGAACAAAGCCGGGCCGCAACCGATTTGGCGCGTATCCCGGAGAATGTCTACCCGCGAGGCTCGAGTCGAGACGCCAATGGCGTGCTGCAGATCGCCGGTATCAGCGTCGCCGACTTGGCCGAGCAGTACGGCACACCACTGTTCGTCATCGACGAGGCTGACTTTCGATCCCGTTGTGCCGATATGCAATCGGCGTTCGGACCGCATGGACGTGTGCATTACGCGTCAAAGGCGTTCCTCTCCACCGAGATTGCCCGCTGGGTCAACGACGAGGGGTTGTCGCTCGACGTCTGCTCGGCCGGTGAACTGGCGGTGGCGCTCGCCGCGAACTTCCCGCCCGAGCGAATAGCGTTGCACGGCAACAACAAATCGGTTGCCGAACTGGCGGCCGCGCTCGATGCCGGCATCGGTCACGTCGTCGTCGATTCGACATACGAGATCGACCGGCTTGACACGCTCGCCGGTGAACGCGGTGTGGTTGCCGACGTGCTCGTGCGGGTGACGGTCAGCGTTGAGGCGCACACTCACGAATTCATCTCGACCGCCCACGACGATCAGAAATTCGGCTTCGCCATCGCCGGTGGGATCGCGATGGATGCGGTTCGACGCGTTTTCGCGTCGGATAATCTGCGACTGGTCGGTCTGCACAGTCACATCGGATCGCAGATCTTTGAGCTGGACGGCTTCGAGGTGGCCGCTCACCGCGTGATCGGCTTGCTCGGCGATATCGTCGCCGAGTTCGGCGTGGAGAAGACCAAGCAGCTCGAGGTTGTGGATCTCGGTGGGGGACTGGGTATTTCGTACCTTCCATCCGACGACCCGCTGCCCATTGACAAGGTCGCCGAGCGAATGGCCGAGATCGTCAAAAAGGAGTCCGAGGCACTCGGCCTGCCGATGCCGCTGATCGCCGTGGAACCTGGCCGCGCCATTGCCGGGCCGGGCGGTGTCACACTCTATGAGGTCGGCACGCTCAAAGACGTTGCGCTCGACGGCGGTTCGACGCGGCGGTACGTGTCGGTCGACGGCGGGATGAGTGACAATATTCGCGCTGTTCTCTACGACGCCGAATACGACGTGCGGCTCGCGTCACGCGTTTCGCAGGCCGACGGCGTGGTAAGCCGTGTCGTCGGAAAGCATTGTGAGAGTGGCGATATCGTCATTCGCGACTGTTGGACACACGAAGATCTGACGCCGGGCGACTTGCTGGTCGTCGGCGCGACCGGCGCGTATTGCTATTCGATGTCCTCGCGGTACAACTTGGCTCAGCGCCCCGCCGTGGTGGCGGTGCGCGACGGTCAAGCTCGACTGTTGTTGCGGCGGGAGCGAGTCGAGGACTATTTGAGTTTGGAAGCGGGCGTGGAGGCTAGCAGTGAGTAGTGCAAACAAACCCATCGGCGTCGCGGTACTCGGCATGGGCAATGTCGGCACCGAGGTCGTCCGCATTCTGACCGAGAACACCGATGACCTTCGGTCCCGCGTCGGCGCGCCGCTCGAACTTCGCGGCGTCGCCGTTCGTGATCTGAGCAAGAAGCGACCGGGTGTGCCGCCTGAGTTATTGACCGACGACGCCGCGGCTCTGATCGACCGCGACGACGTCGATATCGTTATCGAGCTCATCGGCGGAATTGAGCCGCCGCGCAGTCACATTCGCGCCGCGCTCGATAGCGGAAAGTCGGTGGTAACCGCAAACAAAGCGCTGTTGGCCGACTATACCGGTGAGTTGGCCACCGCGGCCGCGGACAGCCGTGCCGACCTCTATTTCGAAGCGTCGGTTGCTGGCGCGATCCCGGTGATTCGGCCGCTGATGCAGTCACTTGCCGGCGACACGGTGCAGCGCGTGGCCGGAATCGTCAATGGCACAACCAATTTCATTCTGTCCGCAATGGCCGAGACCGGTGCCGATTACGCCGAGACGTTGGCCGAGGCTGGTCGGCTTGGCTATGCCGAGGCAGATCCCACCGCCGACGTCGAAGGATATGACGCCGCGGCGAAGGCTGCGATTCTCGCCTCGATCGCCTTCCATAGCCGAGTCACCGCGGCGGATGTCTACCGACAGGGAATCTCGTCGATCACGCCGGCAGATCTGGCGAGCGCGGCAAAACTGGACTGCACCATCAAACTGTTGTCGATATGCGAGCGGATTGTCGAAGCCGATGGGACGGAACAGATTTCGGCTCGCGTATATCCCGCACTGATTCCGCTGAGCCACCCGCTGGCCGCGGTCAACGGCGCTTTCAACGCGGTCGTCGTCGAGGCGGAGAACTCGGGTCGCCTGATGTTCTATGGCCAGGGCGCCGGCGGCGCGCCCACGGCGTCGGCGGTGATGGGAGATGTCGTGATGGCTGCGCGTAACAGGGTCTATTCCGGGCGCGGACCGCTTGAGTCCACCTACGCGTCCCTGCCGGTGGCATCAATTGCCACCGTCGGCACTCGCTACTACGTGTCGATGAAGGTGGAGGACCGCCCGGGCGTCCTGGCGCAGGTGGCCGGTGAGTTCGCCAAACGTCACATCGGTATCGCGGTGGTTCGTCAGGAAGGGGCGGGTGATCAGGCGCAACTGATCGTCGTCACCCACCTCGCTCCAGACGGGTCATTGTCGGAAACCGTTGCCGCACTTGAAGATATGGATGCAGTCACGAAGATTTCGAGTGTGCTGCGACTGGAGGGAACCGATGAGTAACCACACCCCCGTACACACCGCCTGGCCCGGTCTGATCGAGGCGTACCGCGACCGCTTGCCGGTCGGCGATGATTGGCAGGTCGTCACGTTGCTGGAGGGCGGCACGCCGCTGATCGCGGCGACGCACCTGTCGTCGATCACCGACTGCGAGGTGTATCTCAAGGTCGAGGGACTAAATCCGACGGGGTCGTTCAAGGATCGCGGCATGACGATGGCGGTCAGCAACGCGGTGAACAACGGTAAAAAGGCTGTTCTCTGCGCGTCGACTGGCAACACGTCGGCATCGGCAGCGGCGTACGCGACTCGCGCCGGCATTACCTGTGCGGTGCTGATTCCCGAGGGCAAGATCGCGATGGGCAAGCTCGCGCAGGCTGTTATGCACGGCGCCAAGATCATTCAGGTTCGCGGGAACTTCGATGACTGTCTGGAGCTGGCTCGCAAGGTCACCTCCGAATATCCCGAAATCGAATTGGTGAACTCGGTCAACCCGGCACGCATCGAAGGTCAGAAGACAGCTGCGTTCGAAATCGTCGATGTGCTGGGCAAAGCCCCCGACGTCCACGCTCTGCCGGTAGGTAACGCTGGAAATATCACCGCCTATTGGAAGGGCTACTGCGAGTACTTCGCCGACGGCATCACCTCGAGCCGACCGCGCATGCTGGGGGTACAGGCAGCTGGGGCGGCGCCACTGGTCAACGGGGCACCGGTAACTAATCCGGAAACCATTGCCACCGCGATCCGCATCGGCTCACCGGCCAGCTGGAACCAGGCGGTTGCGGCCAAAGATGAGTCGGGTGGTCAATTCCGCGCCGCGACCGACGAGAAACTTCTCGAGGCGTATCGACTGATCGCCGGCCGCGACGGCGTGTTCGTGGAGCCGGCGTCAGCGGCAAGCGTGGCCGGACTCCTTGCGGCGCGCGCCGACGGCTGGATCGAGGCGGGTTCGACGGTGGTGTGCACGGTTACCGGTAACGGCTTGAAGGATCCCGACACCGCGCTGTCGGATATGCCGCAGGTGGAGGCGATCGACGTCGATCCGGTCGCGGTGGCTGGCGCGCTCGGCGTCGCGCAATGATTCGGGTGTGACGACGTGCCGCTGAGAACCGCTGTGCCGGTACTACCCGATGGTGTGTCGGTGACCATCCGGGTCCCGGCATCGAGTGCGAACCTTGGTCCGGGCTTCGATTGTCTGGGGCTGGCGCTGGGTATCTATGACGAGGTAACGGTGACCACCGGAGGCGATGGTGTGCAGGTCACCGCCACCGGCGAGAGCAGCGCGGGTGTTCCGCGTGACGAAACTCACTTGGTGGCGCGTGCGATCCTGCGGGGCCTAGGGGTTGCCGGGGTGAAAGTCAACGGCCTCTGGGTGCGGTGTACCAACGCCATTCCACACTCGCGAGGATTGGGGTCGTCGGCAGCCGCGGTCGTGTCCGGACTGGCCGCGGCATCGGAGCTGATTGCCGAATCCGGTGTGGGACAACGTTTTTCCAATGAGGTACTGGTCGAGCAGGCCAGCGAATTCGAAGGACATCCGGACAACGCGGCGGCGAGTGTGCTCGGCGGCGCGGTCGTCACCTGGACGACGCCGGGTGGGACCCCGGCCTATCGTGCCAGCAATATCGAAGTGCACCCCAATATCACGGCCACCGTATTCGTGCCGTCGGTCGAATCGTCGACATCGGAGACGAGGGGACTGCTGCCGGAGATGGTGCCGCGCACCGACGCGATCTTCAATTTGAGTCGATCAGCGCTGAATGTCGTTGCGCTAACGTCGGATCCGAGTTTGCTCCTCGAAGCCACCGACGATCGTCTGCACCAGGGATATCGAAGTGCGGCGATGCCGCCGTCGGCCGAATTGGTGGCAAAGCTACGAGGAGCGGGGCACGCGGCGACGATTTCTGGCGCGGGACCAACGGTGCTGGTGCTCGGCACCGCAGATGTTCCCGCTAACCTGTGTGCACACGCCGGTGAGCGGGGGTTCGCAGTGCGTAAGGCGGCAATCGCCGGGGGAGTCAGCCGGTCGGCGTGACACGCCGAATGGAGAATTTTGCTGCTCTTATTGCCCAGATAACGGAAGCGGCGTTATGATGGCAACGTCTAGCCATGCAGACCACGTTCTGCCGTGCTTGTCACCAGCCCGTCCCACCTCGTAGTTCTGCGTGGTCAGGACCTGTGTTCTAACAAGCATTTCGTGCCAGACCCGAAAGCCTCTTATACCACCCGTTCGTCGGGTGGAAGCTTCCGCTGATCTCAGGGGAAGCGCCAAGCCCCGTGGTTTGTCGACCTGACGGGGAACGAAAGGATATCCGTGACCGATACGGACCTGATCACACCGGCTGCTCCGGAAGCGGACGCAGCCTCACCTGCCGAGCCCCGCCGCGCGTCGGTGCGCATCGGACTCACCGGCATGGTTCTCTCCGAGCTGCGTGTGCTGGCCGGCGAGCTGGGCATCTCTGGAACCTCCGGGATGCGCAAGGGCGATCTGATCGCCGCGATTCGCGAGCGTCAGGCCGAAGGTGCCGGCGCACCGCCTCCATCGGCGGCGAAGGCGGCCAAGGGCGAACCGAAGGCTTCGCGTGCGAAGAAGGCAGACGCGAAGTCTGGCGATGACACACCGGTTGGCGATAAGACCGCCGATCAGGTCGCGGTCGCCGAGAAGGCATCCGAAGCCTCGGCTCCCGCAGGTCAAGCGGCGAGCGAGGAGAAGTCGGCCGGCCAGAAGCCTGCCGTCGAGTCCGGTGACAACCCTGCCGGTGACAAGTCCGCGAGCGACCGAGGCGCAGCAGATAAGGGTGCCGGGGATAAGGCCGCGGGGGATAAGTCAGACGGCGAGTCGACCGGTGGCGATCGCAACCGGAACCGCAACCGCAATAACCGCGAGGGTGGCAACAACAACCGCGAGGGCAACAACAACCGCGAAGGCACCAACAATCGCGGCGGTGGCCAGAACCAAAACTCGGGCCAGGGCAACAACCAGAACAACCGCGACGACAATCGTGACGAGGATGGCGAAGGCGGACGTAATCGTCGGGGCCGTCGATTCCGTGAACGTCGTCGTGGACGTGACCGTGACGGCGCCGGTGGCGGCGAGCCGCAACTGAACGAGGACGACGTCGTCGCACCGGTCGCGGGCATCCTCGACGTTCTCGACAACTACGCGTTCGTCCGGACGTCGGGTTACCTGTCGGGGCCGAACGACGTGTACGTGTCGATGAATATGGTTCGCAAGAACGGCCTGCGTCGTGGCGACGCGATCACCGGCGCCGTGAAGGTGCCCCGTGAAGGTGAGCAGAATAATCAGCGGCAGAAGTTCAATCCGCTGGTCCGGCTCGACACCGTCAATGGTGGTGAGGTTGAAGCCGCGCGGAACCGTCCCGAGTTCAACAAACTTACCCCGCTGTACCCGAATCAGCGGCTGCGTTTGGAGACGACGCCGGAGCGGTTGACCACCCGCGTCATCGACCTCATCATGCCGATCGGCAAGGGGCAGCGTGCCCTGATCGTGTCGCCGCCTAAGGCCGGTAAGACCACGATCATGCAGGACATCGCGAATGCGATCACCACCAACAATCCCGAGTGTCATCTGATGGTCGTGCTGGTGGACGAGCGCCCCGAAGAAGTCACCGATATGACCCGCTCGGTCCGCGGTGAGGTTATTGCCTCGACCTTCGATCGTCCGCCGTCAGATCACACCGCCGTCGCCGAATTGGCCATTGAGCGCGCCAAGCGTCTCGTCGAGACCGGCAAAGATGTTGTCGTGCTGCTGGACTCGATCACGCGCCTGGGCCGTGCGTACAACAACTCCTCGCCGGCGTCGGGACGTATCTTGTCCGGTGGTGTCGATTCAACGGCACTGTACCCGCCGAAGCGTTTCCTCGGCGCGGCGCGCAACATCGAAAACGGTGGGTCGCTGACGATTATCGCCACCGCGATGGTGGAAACCGGTTCGACCGGTGACACGGTGATCTTCGAAGAGTTCAAGGGCACCGGTAACGCCGAGCTGAAATTGGACCGCAAGATCGCCGAGCGTCGGGTCTTCCCGGCCGTCGACGTCAATCCGTCGAGCACCCGTAAGGACGAATTGCTCCTTGCCCCAGAGGAATTCCAGATCGTCCACAAGTTGCGCCGGATTTTGTCGGGTCTGGACAGTCAGCAGGCGATTGATCTGCTGATGAGTCAGCTGAAGAAGACCAAGAGCAACGTCGAATTCTTGATGCAGGTGCAGAAGAACGCGCCCGGAGTCGTAAACGACGACTAGATCGGGTTGCGTGGTCTCGATACGCCGGCGTGCTCGCGAGCTCGCTCGTCGGCACTCGACCGTCGGTGGTGGGTGTCGGTCGGCCGTGTGGTCGATGCGGCGTTAGTTGATCTGTCGCGCTGGTCGAGTGGCCGGCGAGGCGCTTGCCGATCCTTCCCCGCTGGTCGAGTGGCCGACGAGGCGTTAGCCGAGTCGGGTGTATCGAGACTCCGTGAGTTTGCGTGGATTTTGTTGTGGGGGTTGGGTTTTCGAGTCTGTGTTGCGTGGTCTCGATACACCGGCGTGCTCGCGAGCTCGCCCGCCGGCACTCGACCATCGGAGGTGGCGTCGGCACTCGACCGTCGGTGGCGGGCGTCGGCACTCGACCATCGGGAGGTGGGCGTCGGTTTGGCCCGTCGATATTCCTATGCGGCCTGGTCGGCTATGTCCTCTACCAACTGGGCCCAGCCGGCGGCGCCCGCCCTTGTCTGCGGCCCGGTCTGCGTGGCGATGAAGCGGCACTTTCCGCTGTCGTCGTAGAGTTCGAGCGACCCGGTTCGGCCGCATGCTCCGTTGGCCCAGGTCACCCAGCATTCGCTGATGTGGTTGAAGTCGATCATGGTTCGCGCGCTTCCCGACGCCAGCACCATCGAGCCTTCGTGTTCGCGAGATCCGGTCAACACGCCGTCGTGCATCTGCAGGCAACCCGCTCCACCGGCGATGAGAGTGGTGGGCATAGTCAGTAGTGCGGCGTGACTCAGTGCCGCGATCGCGCGGCGTTCACAAACGCGGGTTGCGTCGGTGTGGGGCGCGGGGAGTGATCGAAGCCGAGTGAGTCCGCCATCGAAGAGCACCGAATCGAGCTGGTCCAGTTGGTCGCATTGGCCGAATCGCAACGCGATCGGATGCGCATCGACGTCGATGTCGGTCGCCGGGGTGAGATAGCCAGCGAGAGTGAGGGATTCAAATGCCAGCCGATCGGACCGATCGGTCAGGTAGGTGACATGCGCACAACCTCCGTCGTTGTCGAACAGCCGTAGAGTCGGGGGTAAACGTTGCGTGGTCGGTTCGGTGATTAGCGCGGTGCGCAAATGAGATGCGTTGAGTCGTAAAGTGATTTGCGATTCGCGACAACGAATCGGACCACCCATGCCGGTGGGATCGGCATAGGTTCCCACGTCGTTCATGATCACCGGGCCCGCGACGGTCACCCCAACGACCTGGTCGAGCAATGGCAGATGTCCGGCCACTCGACCGGGGCATCCCCGCAGTACCTGACCGGCAAAACCCGGTGCGCCTAGTAGGTCGTCGAGATCATTGCGCGCGGCCGAGTCATGTGGTGTAGACATCGTCGTCGTATCCCATCGGTTTCAGTAGACATCGCGCACGTAGCGCTTGTTCTTCTTCAGTTGATTGATGAAGTCTTGCGCGCCGGCCGGATCGAAACCGCCATGTTTGCCGACGATTTCGTGGAGCATCGCGTCGACATCTCGCGCCATTCGGGTCGCATCGCCGCAGACATATAGGTGCGCACCACCGTCGAGCCAGGAGAACAACTCAGCGCCAGCGTCGTTCATCCGATTCTGCACGTAGATCTTGTGGTCCTGGTCGCGGGAGAAGGCGAGATCGAGGCGGGTCAACACACCGTCGGCGCTGAACTGATCGAGTTCGTCGGCGTAGCTGAAATCGCAGGCCTGATGCTGATCGCCGAAGAACAACCAGTTGCGGCCCGACGCACCGCGCTGGGCTCGCTCGTGCAGAAACGAACGAAATGGCGCGATGCCCGTGCCCGGCCCGATCATGACGACATCGGTGTCGTCGTCGGGCAGTCGGAACGAGTTGTTGGTGGAAATAAACACTCCCACATCACTTCCCACCTCGCAGCGGTCGGCGAGAAAAGTGGAGCAGACACCCCCGCGCCGACGGCCTCCCGAGCGGTAGCGGACCGTGTCCATCGTGATGTGTACCGTGTCGGCGTGCGCCAGCGGGCTCGATGAAATCGAGTACACGCGAGGCTGAAGGGGACGCAGTTCGGCGAGCAATTCGTCGGGCGTGATCGGCAGTGCCGCATCGATATTGAGCAGATCGAGTACATCCTTACCCCAGAGCCAGGCGTCGAGCGCCTCCCGATCGCCGGTCGCGGTCAGATGGGTGAGTTCGGGATCCTGACTACGTTGCGCGATGTAGTCGACAAGATACTTCGACGGAGTCGAGATCTCGAAGCGATGGGTGAGCGCGTCGGCCAGCGTCACTTCACCCTTGCGGTCGGTGATTACCGTGTCGCCGGACACGCCGAGTCGTTCGATGACAGCCGACACTAGGGCCGGGTCGTTAATCGGCGCGATACTAATGCCGTCGCCTGGGCGGTAGGTGATGCCACTGTCGCCCAGCGAGAGGACGACGTGGCGCACCTCCTTGTCCGAGCCGGGGCCGGACAGCACCGAATTCGCCAGAATTGTTGCGCGATAAGGATTCTTGCGATTCCAGGTGGACTTGCGCGGCGTTTTGCTCGGCGCGGCGTCGGCGGTGGTGTCTTCGATAGCGGACACTGCCGGCGCGGAGTCCGCGTCGACACGGGCCAGCGCATCGATGGCTGCCGCGGTCCACGCCGCTGCAGGGTCTTCGAAATCGAGGTCGCAGTCGGTGCGGTCGACGACGCGTGTAGCGCCCAATTCGGCCAGGCGAGCATCGATATTCTTGCCAGCCTGACAAAAGCCGTCGTAGCTCGAATCACCAAGGGCCAGAACACTGTAAAAGAGTCCGGGTAGCGGCGGTGCGGTGGGAGCGGCCAACTCCTGCCAGAAGAATTCGGCATTGTCGGGCATGTCTCCCTCGCCGTAAGTCGAGGTGATTACGAGTAGCCGGCGAACCGCGGCCAGTGTCGAGATTTCCAGTTCATCGAGTCCGCATATCAACGGCAGAAAGCCTTTGGCACGTGCGACGTTCGCGGCCTCCTCGGCCAAGAACTCGGCGGTACCGGTTTGACTGCCGTAAACAATCTGGATCGCCACCGGTCCGGCGTCGGCAGTCGAGGTAGAACCGGCGACCGCGGGGACGCCCGGTGTGGCGGGCGCGATGTTGATTCGAGTGTTGAGTCCTGCCAGAAACCCAGCGAGCCATGCCTTTTGGTCGCCGGTAAAGGGAACGTCGGCGGGAATGTAAGGGAGTTGCATCGTACTATCCGACCCTTTCGGAGGTAGGCAAAGCGGCGGCGACGTCGGGGATAGCGGCAGCGGCGAAGAGTTCGTCGAAATCCGGCAGAGTGCCTAGCTTCTCGGTGTTCTTGCGGTCCTGCAGCAGAATCCAGCCGTATGTCGCGGGTGCGTCCATCGAGCGGACGTTGCGCAGGGCCAATGCGCGCTTGTAATCGTCCACACGTTTGGCCGAGATCAGTGCGGCGAGTTGCTCGTGGGTATAGCCGGCGAGAACATCGCGGGCATAGCGGCCGATTTTCGTCAGTAACTCGTGATCCTCGGTGAGGACGAGATTGGCTGCCGCCGTGCCTATTTGGCTCTCGTTCCACCTAGTCGCCTCGCCTGCTCGCTTGCCGCGCGAGAGACGCTTGGTTGCGACATCTCGTGCGAAAGCGAAGACGGTGAAGGCGTTGAGTAGCCGGTACATATCGGCGTCGTCGGTGTGCCCGTATTCCGGCACTACGCCGTCGGCGACGGGATGTCGTTGTCGCAGACTGATCTTCAACTGGCGGACCTGGTCGGTCGCCAATGAGGTTGCCAATTCGTCGAGTAGCGCCCGGTGACCAATGGATGCGGCCAGTGCGTCACTGTCTTGGTATGCCGCGAGTGCGCGCGGCATCGCGTAGCTGATGTAGTGACGCTCGGTCTCCCAGTTCTGCAGGAGCCTCATCGCGAGGGGCGATTGCGTTGCCTCGGCGTGCATTTCGAGCAGGTGGTGAACCGCGGCGTGATGAATCGGGGCCAGTGGGTCGCCGACTCCGGTGATGGCGCCGACGAGGACCGATGCCGAGCTGATCGCTTCTTCGAGTCGGCAGGCGGGGTCATACTGATAGAGGAATCCGCCGCTCATCCCGTTACCCAGGCCGTTGCCGTAGTCGCCGAGATTGAGAACCGCGCCATTGGTCATGTATTCGCAACCGTATTCACCGATGCCCTCGACAACTGCCGTCGCGCCAGAATTACGGACGGCGAACCGGTCACCAGCCTCACCGGCGACGAAGAGGCGTCCGCCGGTGGCTCCGAAGAGAGCGAAGTTGCCGATCAGTACATTTCCGCCGGTGATCGCCGAACCGCCGCCGGGGGAACGCACCGTGACGGTTCCGCCCGACATTGACTTGCCGACGCCGTCGTTACACGTCCCGGTGTGTGTCAACGACATTCCGTCGTTGCAAAACGCCGCGTAGGAAAGTCCAGCCGACCCACTGGTCGCCATTCGGACTGTGTCGGGCCGAAGGTAGCGACGTCCCCGGTCATCGAGGTCGGCGCAGACGAGTCGGTCAGCCACCTCATCGTCGAGTTCGTGATTGAGCATACGTTCAATATCGACAGCGAGCTGAGCGCCGACGCTCTTGTTGCGGTTGCCGAGGACAACCGGCGTGGTGGAGACGAATTCGGCGCCATCGTCGAGAAGTGCGGTCCGTACCTGCGTAGCCGCGGCGTCGTCTATCGCATAGTCGCGCTCAAGGTAGACCGGGTCGACGATGGTTGGCGCTTGGACAGATCCGAGCAAAGCATCAACTCGCAGTTCGCCGACGATTGCCGGGTGATCGATCAAGTGCAGCAGGTCGGTGCGTCCGCGTGCGTCCCGCAGACTGGGCAGTCCCAGCGCCGCTAGCGTCTCCCGCACGTCATGGGCCAGATTCAGTAGGTACTGAGCCATCGCACGCGGATCTCCCTCGAACACTTCGGGATTCGTGGTGAGGCCGGCTGGGCATTTGATGTTGCAGTTCTTCGCCATCACGCAGCCGACCATCATCAGTGCGGCGGTGCCGAACTCGAAGCTGTCGGCGCCGAGGAGCGCGGAGACCACGACATCGCGTCCGATCTGGTGGGCACCTGACGCGCGAAGAATCACCTTCTGCCGTAAACCGTTGGCGGACAACGCCTGATGCACCTCGGACAGCCCGATTTCGGCTGCGCGCCCGGCGTAGCGAAGGCTGCTCACCGATGCGGCTCCCGTGCCACCGGTGTTGCCCGCGACATTGATGACGTCGGCGCCGGCTTTTGCCACACCCACGGCGATGGTGCCGATTCCTTCGGAGGACACCAGTTTCACGATGACCCGTACTCGTGCGGCCTTACAGTCGTGGATGAGTTGTGCGAGGTCTTCGATCGAATAGGTGTCGTGATGTGGTGGGGGAGAGACCAATTCGACGCCGGGGGTACCGCCGCGTGCTGCCGCGATCTCGACGGTCACCTTTGGCGCCGGAAGTTGGCCACCCTCGCCCGGCTTGGCGCCCTGACCGATCTTGATTTCCAGTTCTTCAAGCATCGGATCGGCCAGGTAGCCGGACCAGATACCGAAACGCCCGGATGCGAACTGCTTAATCCGCGAGGCGCGCAGTGTGCCGTAGCGCGAAATATGTTCGCCACCTTCACCGCTATTCGACATTCCGCCAACCATGTTGGTGCCGTGGGCAACCGCCTCGTGTGCCGGGGCCACGAGAGCGCCGTGGCTCATCGCTCCCGAGGCGAAGGTGGTTGTTATCTGGTGTGCCGGAACCACGTCCGCCAGGTCGATGCTTCCCGCCCGACGTGCCTCGTAGAAGCCCAAGACGTCGCGTAACGCACTGGGGCGCAATGCACGTGCCTGCGTCATCTCGCTCGCGAAAGATCGATATGCCGGTGTTATCTGGAAGGCGTCGATCTGTTCGGGGCGCAGGCGATCGAAGCTGGTGTCGACGTATGCGTCGGCATCGAGGCCGAAAGCACCGTCCAGGTCGGCGAGAGTGAGGCGCCGCAACGCATTTCGGTCATCGCGCGGTGCGGCGTCGGTGCTGGGATCGACGGTCGGGAAAGAGATGGGCTCAGCGGTCAAGTCGCCATAGGTTCGAATGGCGGTCGCGCCGAATGAATGGCCGGCGCCGTCCGCGCGTTCTTTGAACAGGCCGAGTAGTGGGAGATCTACTGCGGTGCTGCCTGTTTCGGGGGCGAAGGCCGCGCGATGAGCGGTGACGAGGGATTCGACGATAGGGGTCAAGCCAACACCGCCCACCGGTGAACGCAGGTCGGGAAACCAGCGATATAGATGGTCGTCGGAGGTGTCGAGAAAATTCGGTTCGAAGAACTCTCCACCGATATAGCTCTCTACCGTGCACAATCCGACGCGCCCCATCGTCTTCATCAACGACTTCTCCGCCGCGCGCGCCCACCGGTCGAAGCCGGCTTGTGCTTGATCGGCGGGAGCCAGTTCGCTCGCCCGACGAGCGACCGAATGCGGATGCACGGCGGCCGCGCCGAAGCCCAAGGTAGCGGCCAGGTGGTGTGACGACTCTATTTGGCCCGTGTCGGCGATCAGTGAAACCTTAAGGCGCAGTCCGGCATTGACGAGACGCTGGTTGAGTGCCGAGATTGCGAAGATGATCGGCAATGCTGGCGTCGTCGGCGACACGGCACGGTCGCTGATGATGGCTATGCCGCCGCCGCGTGCGAAGTCGACGACTTGATCACCCAGGTGCTCGACGGCGCTGACGAAGGAGGCGACCACCGCATGCGGATCGGCTCCGTCGTCGAGGGCGAATACCGCGTCGAAGGTCGCGACAGGTACCTCCGACTGGGCGCGCAGGAGGTTGAGGTCCGCGGCGGTCAGAACTGGAGTGCGCAGCACTATCTTTCGGACCGGTGTGCGGTCGCGGCGAGCCGCTCGCGGGCCGAGCGAGACGCGCAGACTCATGCCGTCGGCTTCCCGAATGCTATCGAGTGGCGGGTTGGTGACTTGTGCGAATCGTTGGGAGAAGAAGCGTGCGACATTGGCTTCGACATTGGTTAAAGCGTTGATCGCATTGCCGAAACCCATGGCCGACACACGCTCGACGCCGTCGGAGATCATCGGATCCATGAAGAAGCGGAAGCTCTCCTGGTCCAAGAAGTACGCGCGATAGCGGGTAGCCGCCGAATAGGTATCCGCAACGGGGGCGTTATCTATTGGCGCGGCGGATAATTCGCCGAGATCAACCTTCGCCGCGGCCAGCAAGGCCGGGTAATCTCGTGCGGCAGCGAGCGATTCGTACGCTTCCTCGGTGGTGTAGGTGCGATGCTCGCGATGGTCGTAATAGATCATGCCGCCGGCGCGAACCCGCCCCCGCGACAGCACGGTCTCGGGCGGAACGGAGATCTGACCGGCTTCGGAAAAGGCGCAGAGATACTGCGATGTCTCCAGGGTTCGCAGCGGTCGTAGGCCGAGTCGGTCCAGGCGCGCGCCGATCACGGTGCCGTCACCGAAAACAACTGCCGCGGGGCCGTCGTTCTTCTCCTCGAACAGCGAGAAGTACTCGAACATAGCGCGCACACGCGGCGAGAGGCTCGGATCGTTCTCCCACGCCGGCGGCATCATCGAAACGATCGCGGTGACCAGATCGATCTCGTCGTTGGTCACCCGGGCGGCGATGGTCTGGTCGAGCCGGCAACTGTCGGACTGTCCAGGCGGTCGGACGATCTTCTTGCGTTGTGCCGCAGCGTCGGTCACCTGCGCGATCCGGTTCTTCTTGTCGGTATTCAGCTCGCCGTTGTGCGCCAGATAGCGGAATGGCTGCGCCATCGTCGGGTGCGGGTCGGTATTGGTGGAGAAGCGGGTGTGGAAGTACAGGGTGTGAATCTTGTGATCTGGATCTGCGAGGTCGGTGAAATAGTCGACGACCTCGGGGGAGGACAGTCTGCCTTTGAGTACCTGGGTGCGCGCTGACAACGACAACGGATAGAGGCCGGCGAGTTCTGGCCTGGTGAATCCGAGTGATTCGATCTGCAGCAGCGCCTGCTGGATGAGCCGATCGAGTTCGGTTGGGTCTGGACATCGGGAGGGGGCAGCGAATATCCACTGGGTGATGGGCAGTTGCAATGCGACCGCGGCTGGTCGAAGCACCGAATTGTCGACCGGAACCGGCCGTACGGTCAGCGTCGTGAAGCCGCGGTCTGTCATCACACGTTCGATGAGTTCGCGGGCGCGTGCGGCGCCGTCGCCGGTGGGCAGGAAGAAGTTGCCGACGCAGAACTGCCCGAGATTCAGCGTCGGGCGACCGGTGACCTTGCGAAAGAAGCTCTGCGACAAGTCCATTGAGACACCGCCGCCATCGCCGACGCCGAGTGAGGACATTCCGCCGCGATGCGGTACCGAGCAAAGTGCTTCGCGTGCTCTGTCGATGACGTCGTGCCCCTGGACGCCGTCTTTCCGGGTGATGAACCCGACTCCACAACTGCTTTTCTCATCGCTTGGATCCCACAGCAACGGCTGTGGCGCTTGCACCACCATGTACGTCCCACACTCTCGACACAACGGACTACTTCGCAGACACCCAGCGGGCCCGGGGATCCCGGGTTACCGATGGGTGGCGCCGCTGCGCCGTTGAAGCGACAGGTGAGAGTCTAGCGGCTGATTTAGCTAAGCCTAACCTTTGCGGATTGTGGTTCGCGTCACTGCGCGAAGTCGAGCCGGTACCTGCACTTTCAGGCAGCCCGAGGGAGATATGCCCTTCCGACTTGTACGTAGGTGTGCCACCTTGACCACTATCAGCGGTATCGGGCCGATCGTCGCCTGCCGCCCCCTGGTCTGTACCGGCGCGCTCCGACGCGATCCCCAACCAGTCGGCTTGCGCCGCCGCCTACTCCGGAACTGCACCCATCGAAGTTGCTTCCGCCGACAGACAACGCCACAGACTGTCGGGTCCGGGGCGTTCGCAGGCTCAACGCCGCCATCCCCACCGCAGCCGCCAGCCAAGCCAGAACCGCATCAAGTCCCGGCCACAGCTACTATCACCGAAACTCGATCAAGGCAGAACCCGCCGCGAAGCCCTACGCTGCCTCAAACGTCAACTCGCCAAACACATCTGAAAAACCATGATCGGCGACCAGGCACCAAAGACTGACCGGTAACGGTTGCGTTCCCCGATATCGGCTAACGCAGTGATATCAGGTCGGTGACCTCGTACTGTGTGCTGGCTGTGACTCCAGTGAGCCAGTCGGGGGACTCGTCTCTCGCGATCTCCTTGCGAGTGTGCAGGTCGACCCAGACGATCGAATCCCGCCCAGCTAGTCCACCGTCAACAAGTCGTTTGTAGGCGATCATGCCGACGGTGCCAAAGTTGACACTGGCCGCAGTGATGTAGCGATCGGCCACCGGTATACCGGGAATGAGATCGGCTTCAAGGCGTGGTGCATCGGCGGCATTGGCAACCGATTGCAGATTTCCGTGCATGTCGATGTAGAACGTTCGTCCCAACTCCGACCACGACACGTTGCTGCCCCCGGCGGCGCTGAGTCGCTCATGCATGGACCCCACGTAGGCCTCGTTCAGTGGCCGGAACGTGGAAGTGCCGGTATCGGGGTCGACTAACCGCATGCCAGCGAGCCCATCCGGGCCTGAATCATCTGACCTAATGGGGCCATCGGTTCCGCTGATGAGTGGTAATTCTACCCGGCGCCCATCTGCTGCACACACGATGGTTCGACCGCGGTCAATTGAGAATCCTGAATGCCAGGATGCGATGTGTCGCGATTGATTCGCCCCTGTTTTCCTTGCTTTGAGGGTCATCGTGCCACCGGCGGGACCAGAGGATCCCTTGAAGAGTGCATAATAGTACGTGTCCTTGCAGTAGCCCTGAGCGGCGAGGTAACCCTTTTCGCCGAACATTGCGGTCTGCCCGCGAACGTTGATCTGAGTGGCGCGCATCTGGTTGCCGTCCCCGCCGATCCCGGCGTCAAGCCACAGGTAGGCGTCGAGTCCAGAATCACGGGGGGTGGAGTATGCGCCCCATCCGCGGCCGTTGGGTTGACTCGGTGCCTGCTGCACGCCTTTATCGGTGATTACTTCGACGAAATCGCCAGCTCCGATCGCAATCGCTTTGGACTGCGTAATGGCTGCTTGTCCGTGGACCAGTCCGTCATAAATGCGATAGCCGATGGGTTTGCGAAGTGCGTTCAGAAACACCAGCCACGAGTACGGTTTAGTGTCTTTGGCGACATCCATAGGAGAAATCACGACCAGCGACACCGCGTCAGCGGGGATGCGGTCAACATTCGGACCAAATGCTGAGGCTTCCTTGGGAGGTGAGTCTGCACAGGCTGCCATCACACCGACCAGGCACGCAATCACAACGAAAAGTCCCGCACGATGCGGCTTAAAACTCTCTCTAGGTGGGGTACTCATTGGACCACCCCGTCCTGGCAAGGTCCTTAGGATAAACGCCGGGGCCACCATCATGGTCGAGGTCAATCTTATGACTGCTGCTGTCCCACCAAGCTGCCCACACCACCTGCGAGCAGTTCATTGAAGTCACCCCATCGCCGGACTTACGATTGTCATAAAAACTGTTGTTATAACTCATATTCCGACCAGGGTACCCTTCGGCGACGTCAGCAGCTTTGTCCTTCTCCCAATCCTGCGCTTTTACCGCATACATTCTCGGCTCAATGCGGGATTTGCTAAATGCCGAGCCTCTGGAAACAAATACGCCTGGCTTGTGACGGGGGGTTTCCTCGTTGCTGGCCTCAACGGTATCCCTGGAGTTTATGAATATGCCGTTGTGCCCGTGATTAAAGTTGAAAGTGCATGACTTGGAGAAGAAGTAGTCCCCACGGTGGCGGGCTTCTCCGGTCGCGCGGGGTGCTGGCGGAGTATAGGACGATGCAGAGCCATTGCGGCAGTTAGGACCGCCGTTATCTGACGCGTTGTTGCGGGGTACGGCTGATAAAGCATTATTGGCGGCCTGAGTCAATACCTGCGAGTAAGGTTTCGACACCTTCTGTGCATACGATTCTAAAGTGCGCTTCACCACCTGAAGTGGAGTGTTGTAGTTACGTTCAGAAATGATCTGCAACTTCGCGCGCTCTACCGTGTCGATACCCGCCCCGGGCGCGTTAATCGTCGGCAACGCACCACGAGGTGTGACCGTATCTGGGGCGAGCGGATCGGTTGACGGCCGAGAGGGTCGAGACGTAGTCGACGAGGGCGCTGCCGAACTCGTTGGTGTCGCTGATGGCGACGATGAGGTCGGTGCTGAGGTAGTGGGCGTCACCGTAGCCGGTGGCTGACCACACTTATACGGTATCGCCGGAGGTGGAGCATCACTCGGATCAGCCCCTGGATGTGTCGCCAGCCATGACTGCTTCCACGCGGCATTGTAGGCAGCGGTCTCCCGCTTGCACCGCTCGGCAGGAGTCTCAGCGCTCGCTGTGCCTGCCAGAGCAGCGATTCCCACCACCAGAGCGGCAGACACTGCAACAACAGCAGTGATTTGAGTGCCAAACGCTTTATTGCGTGTTATTCGCATGATCATCAGCCTCAGATTTCCGTACGCGAAGAATAACTTGTTAGGACATACGAACCCGTGTCGGTATAGACCGTGATCCGCGCATAGGCCTGCGCACCGGTAGTACCCGGAGCGCCTGTCACCGAAATCCGAATACCAGTAACCGTGATCTCCGCACGCGGCCGAGTCAGAGAAACCTCGGCGACTGTCACCATCTTTTCCCGGCCAGGCTCAACATCAAACTCGACAGTCGACGACGGAACAATAGTTGCTTCGACACCAGCCTGGCCGCCGACCTCACCAATACTGCCTCCGCCGCCGGTGCTACTGATGTTCACGGTCGGATTCAACTTCGCATTGACCCCACCATTCACCTTAAGTTCAGGCGTATTGGCGGTGACCTTCGCCCCACTGGGGGCAAGATTAGCCGTGTACCCGACGACATAACCGACTTCAAGTTTCGCCGACACAATCTGATCAGCACGAATATTCGAGATACCTGCCCGAACATCAAGGGCCATCTGCCCAGCATGGTTGAGCAGCGGCGCACCCATGGGAGCCACCCGGAAAACCCGTGATTTCGAAGCATTGACGGCTATCACATTACCGTCAATAGTCCGCTTCACCTGAGCATTAGCTATCCCCGCCCCGAGCTGAGCTAACAAAAAACAGCCGCCGAGAGCAACACTCCCAGCGGAATTAAAAACTTACGCATCACAATCCCCGACCTCTTGTAGTGGTAAACCCCATAAAATCGCCAGTCCGAACCAGCAATGAGAAACTTTACTATCGCACACACCGGCTATAGCGAGAATGTGATGCCGAACACAGCCCGCCACGGCACAAGAACCGGGCAGGCCTCAGACTCGTACACTGCACCTATTAACAAACACGCAGGAACCCTGCAGTTCGGTCCGCAGAGTTGAGCCGCGCCGTCTCAGTAGACGTCGCGCAGGTACCGCTTCGTTTTCTTGAGTTCGGCGACGAATTCCTCGGCTTGCGTCCTCGACATCGCGCCGTGTTCGGCGACGATATCCAGCAAAGCGCCTTCGACGTCGACCGCCATCTGATCGGCGTCGCCGCAGACATAGAAGTGGGCGCCATCGGCCAACCATGCGTAGAGGTCTGCCCCGCGCTCACGCATGCGATCCTGGACATAGACCTTGTGCTCCTGATCGCGGGAAAAGGCCAAGTCAAGGTGGGATAGCAAACCCTCTTCGGTGAACCGCATCAACTCATCCGCGTAAAGGAAGTCGTGATCGCGACGTTGGTCACCGAAGAACAACCAATTCTCGCCGGTAGCGCCGGTCGCCTTGCGCTCGTACAGGAATGCGCGGAATGGCGCGATACCCGTGCCGGGGCCGACCATAATCACCTTGGTGGCCGGGTCGGGAAGACGGAAACTGCGGTTGGCGGTGACGAATACGCCGATATGGGCGTCCTCGGGATGGCCGACAACACGTCGGTCGGCGAGGTATGTCGAGCAGACGCCTCCGCGCATGCGGTCGCCGGCGTGGTAGCGGACGGTCGACATGGTGATATGCACGGTTCCGGCATGTTCGGTCGGACTCGACGCGATCGAGTAGGTGCGGTGGGCCAGGGGCGACAACTCCTCAATCAGCTCCTGCGCGGAAATCTCTAATTGGTCGTCGATATTGAGCAGGTCGAGAACATCTTTTCCGCGCAACCAGACGCCGAGGGTGTCGGTGGCTATCGCTTCGGCTAACTCCGAACCAGGTAGGCGCCCCGCTAGGAAGTCTGCGAAATACGTTGACGGAGTTGAGATTTCAACTCGGTGACTCAATGCCTCCAGTAGCGTGACCTCGTCGCGCCCGACGGTGACCGGCGTCGACGGGTCGACGTCGAGACGAGTGAGGATCGCGGCGACGAGCGTCGGGTCGTTGACCGGCGTCACGCCGATGCCGTCGCCTGGCTGATATTCGATGCCACTGTCGCCGAGGTCCAGAACCAGATGGTGGACCTCTTTCTCCGAGTCGGGTCCCGACAACTGAACACGCTCGACTATCGCCGCGCGGTACGGGTTCTTGCGGCCCCACGTCGAACGTTTACGGCGTTCGGGACGACTCGGAGTCGTCGGGGAGGTGGGCCCGTTGTCTCGGCGGCCAGAGTCGGCGGCGTTGTGTAAATGCGTCGAAGTCATATCTCAGTTGGGAGGAGGTTGGGGTATGCGCTCCCGCGCGTGGTCACCGGACTATTTTAGGGGAGCCGTGGACGTCTCTGATCGCGGATGAAGGTCGGTTTCGTCACAGTGTTAGCACGGCAGCCGGTGCCCGTGGGCATCATCGGTGCTGGTGGAGCATCCGCTCGGTCCAGTAGTGCCGGTGTGGGTAGCCCCGACACGGTTCGCGGGAATTTTCGCTCCGCGATCGCGGTTGAGGCTGCTGAGATCGCCCAGTGTGTCGACGGATTGGTAGCAATACCGCCCGTCGTGGCATACTGATCGGTCGAGTCCGGTTCCGGTTCACACCATCGATCCACGATGGTGACCCGGCGACCATGAGAAAGGGACATCCATCATGAAACAGGGTATTCACCCCGACTACGTAGCGACCACCGTCGTCTGCGGCTGTGGCAATACTTTCGAGACCCACAGCACCAAGGCCGATGGCCGCATCAACGTCGAAGTCTGCTCCCAGTGCCACCCGTTCTACACGGGTAAGCAGAAGATCCTCGATACCGGCGGCCGTGTTGCCCGCTTCGAGGCTCGGTACGGCAAGCGCGCCAAGGCTGACAAGGCCGACGCTTAGCTTTTCCATTCGACACCCGAACTTGTGCATCGGCACAGGTCGGGTGTCGTTTGTATTTGCCAGACCATTCACGAAGGGACGACGGTGAGCACCCACGACGCGCCATCGGCGATCGACGACATTCTGGCCGAGCATGCCGGACTTGAGCAGCAACTGTCGGACCCGTCGTTACACGACGATCCGACTGCCGCACGACGAGTCGGCAAGCGGTTCGCTGAATTGGCGCCGGTGATGGCGACGTACCAGAAGCTGTGCGCGGCGCGGGACGATCTTGCCGCGGCGCAGGAACTGGCGGCCGACGATCCCGCGTTCGCCGAGGAAATCCCGGCACTGACCGAGTCGGTCGCTGAACTCGACGCCACGCTCACCGATCTGCTGGCACCCCGCGATCCGCACGACGGCGATGACGTTGTGTTGGAAGTGAAATCGGGTGCCGGGGGCGAGGAGTCCGCGTTGTTCGCCGCGGACCTCGCGCGGATGTACCTCAAATACTGCGAGCGACGGGGCTTTAAAGCTCAGTTGCTCGGTGTCACCGAATCCGACCTCGGCGGTTACAAAGAGGCCACCATCGCCATCAAGTCGAAAGAGGCGACGCGCGACGGCGTGTGGTCGCGACTCAAGTTCGAGGGCGGCGTGCACCGCGTGCAGCGGGTGCCCGTCACCGAGTCGCAGGGGCGTATCCATACGTCGGCAGCGGGCGTGCTCATCTACCCCGAACCCGAAGAGGTCGCCGAAGTTGTCATCGACGAAACCGATTTGCGCGTGGACGTTTACCGCAGCTCGGGCAAGGGCGGTCAGGGTGTCAACACCACCGACTCTGCGGTCCGGCTGACCCATCTGCCCACCGGCATCGTCGTCACCTGTCAGAACGAGCGATCGCAGCTGCAGAACAAGGCGCGCGCGATGCAGGTACTCGCCGCGCGTTTGCAAGCTCTAGCTGAGGAAGAAGCCGATGCAGCCGCCGCTGAGGGCCGCGCCGCGCAGATTCGCACGGTCGACCGTTCCGAGCGCATCCGTACCTATAACTTTCCCGAGAACCGCATTACCGATCATCGCATCGGTTACAAGGCCAACAACCTCGACGCCGTGCTGAACGGAGAGATGGACGCATTGTTGGACGCGCTAGTGGACGCCGACAAGCAAGCGCGGTTGCAAGCACAGTGATCGAAGCGACGGGGAATGTCACCGGGGCGAGCGAGAGTGTCGGCGGGCAACCGAGTTCCCGGCGGACCGATGATCAATTAGCCTGGGCCACTGGACTTTTGCATGACGCGGGGGTGTCGTCGCCGCTGGCGGACGCGCAGTGGCTGCTGGCGCATGTTGCCGATGTCGACCGAGGTCGATTGGTGATCGTGGATGAGATCGATGCCGGGGCAGTGGCTGAGTTCGGCCGCCTCGTGCGAGCGCGGGCCGCGCGCTACCCGTTGCAGTACCTGGTCGGCACCGCGGCCTTTCGTACGCTGGAACTACAGGTCGGCAATGGTGTGTTTATCCCGCGGCCGGAGACTGAACTCTTGGCTGAGTGGGCGATTTCGGTTGCGCCCCATGGAGATTGCCTGATTGCCGACTTCTGTAGTGGCAGTGGTGCGTTGGCGATTTCGTTGGCAACCGAGTTGCCGAACGCGCGCTTGGTCGCGATCGAAGAATCACTACCCGCGTTGATGTGGCTCAAGCGGAATGTCGCCGCCCAGCCAGCCGATGTGGCGGACCGGATAACGGTGGTTCATGCTGACGTGACCCGAGCTTCCGACGTCGCGAAGTGGCTGGCTCCGGCGTCCTGCGATGTTGTCGTGGCAAATCCGCCGTATGTTCCCGAGGACACCGAGGTTGAGCCGGAGGTCGATATCGACCCGGCCGAGGCCGTGTTCGCGGGGTTCGACGGGATGAGCGTGATTAATCCGATGGTGCCGGTGCTGGCCAAGGTCTGTAAGGCCGGCGGGGTTGTCGGCATCGAGCACGATGACAGCACTCCCGACGCGGTAGGTGCACGACTGGCAGATGACGGCCTCTTCACCGCAATCGCCGGGCATCGCGACTTGGCCGGACGGCCTCGGTTCGTCACGGCGACCCGCGTGGAAGGATGACAGAGGCGAGCACGACGGAATGTGACAAACGCGAGCCCGCGACGGGAAAAGTACAGGGCGAGCCCACCCGACGGGAGAATAGATGAGCACGGTTTTCGACTGCAACGATCCGCAGACGCGCTCGGCCGGCATAGACGCCGCGGTGCGTGCGGCGAAGGGCGGCCGGCTGGTCGTCCTGCCCACCGACACCGTCTATGGAATAGGCTGCGACGCTTTCGATTCCGACGCGGTCGCCGATCTCCTCGGTGCGAAGAACCGCGGCCGCGACATGCCGGTCCCGGTGGTGGTTGGCTCCTGGCACACCATTGAGGGTTTGGTGTTGTCGGTATCGCAGCAGGCACGTGATCTCGTGCAGGCCTTCTGGCCCGGTGGATTGAGTCTGGTTGTCCAGCAGGCACCTTCGCTCGCCTGGGATTTGGGTGACACCGACGGCACGGTCATGTTGCGCATGCCGTTGCATCCAGTGGCGATCGAAGTATTGCGCGAGGTTGGGCCGATGGCTCTGTCGAGTGCCAACGTATCCGGTCTTCCGCCCGCGACGACGGTAGGTGAAGCGCGAGATCAGTTGGGCGACAACGTGTCCGTCTACCTCGACGGTGGGCCGGCGACGGCAGCGGTGGCATCGACCATCGTCGATGTGTCTACGTCTACTCCACGCATCCTGCGCGAGGGCGCGGTCGCCGCAACCGCGGTCGCCGAGGTCCTCGACATCGCCGTCGAGGAGCTGCTGGAGCCGCGTCCATGACCTTCTCCGCTGTCTCTTCGTCGCTGGCTGATGCCGATCCGGAAGTTGCCGCACTTATCGAGTCCGAATCGACTCGGCGCCGCAGCACACTGCAATTAGTCGCGAGCGAGTCGGTGGCGTCGCCCGCGGTGCGCGCCGCGCTAGCCAGCGACCTGGGGGACAAGTACGCGGAGGGCTACCCGGGTGCGCGCTACCACGGGGGTTGCGGCGTTGTCGATGAGGTAGAAAATCTCGCGATCTCGCGCGCGCGTGGACTCTTCGGCGCGGATTACGCCAACGTGCAGGCGATTTCGGGATCTGCGGCCGGGCAAGCGGTATACGCGGCATTCGCCCAGCCGGGTGACCCGGTGTTGGCGTTACGACTGATGCACGGCGGCCATCAGACGCACGGGTCGCGCGCGAACTTTTCCGGCCGCTGGTTCTCGCCGATTACCTATCGCGTGCGGGAAGACGATGAATTGATCGATTACGACCAACTGCGTGATACCGCGCTGGTGCATCGGCCGGGGATCATCGTGGCTGGTTCGTCGAGCTATTCGCGACATATCGATTGGGCCGCGCTGCGATCGATCGCCGACGAAGCCGACGCCATCCTCTGGTGCGACGCCGCTCATTTGGCCGGGCTCGTGGCGGGCGGCGCCGCGCCGTCGCCGGTTCCGTTTGCCGACGTCGTAACGGTGTCGACGCAGAAGGTGTTTTGGGGTCCGCGCGGTGGCGCGATATTGGCTCGCGAGGAGCATGCCCCGGCGCTGCAGAAGGCGGTATTTCCATTCTTGCAGGGTGGTCCTGCCATGAATTCTATTGCGGCCAAAGCGATTACCTTTGCCGAAGCGGCGACACCCAAGTTTGCCGAATACGCTCGCGCGGTAGTGCGCAACGCGCAGGAGCTGAGTATCGCGCTGGCCGAGCGGGGCCTACGGACGGTATCGGCGGGAACGGACACACATTTGGCGGTCATCGACGTGACGTCGTCGGGACTGACTGGCCGCGCTGCGGCCGCCGCATTGGCCGACGCCGGCATTGTCGTCGATAAGGCGGTACTGCCATACGACACCGCCCCGGTTGCCGACGGCTCCGCGATCCGCCTGGGCACAGCGGTACTGACCACACAGGGATTCGCCGCGCCCGAGATGACGACCGTCGCCGACTGGATCGCACGAGCATTGACCGACGAAGGGGCGCGGGCCGAGATCAAGGACCAGATCGAGCAGCGATGTGGGAATTAGCCGCGCCGAGTAACAGCGGCGGCATCGGCGTACCGATCCGCGAGTTGATGCTGATTGGGCTCTCTGCCGCTGCCATCACCTATTTCCTCACGTCGCTGGTCCGGGTCTTCGCGATTCGAGTTGGTGCCGTCGCGGTACCGCGGGTACGCGACGTGCACGTCATCCCGACGCCTCGACTCGGCGGCGTCGGAATGTTTGTCGGCGCGGTCGCGGCGATTGCTCTCGCCGCGCAGTTACCGGCGCTCAACCGAGGCTTCGCGTACACGCCGGACATGATGGCAGTCATCGTTTCGGGCCTGGTCATCGTGCTGGTCGGCGTCATCGACGATCGCTGGGGGCTCGATGCCCTGACAAAATTCGCCGGACAGCTCACCGCGGCGGGTGTGATGGTGTTGATGGGGGTGAGTTGGAATGTCATCTATGTGCCGTTCGGCAATATTGGCACCCTGGTCCTCGATCCACTCCAATCCGGCCTGCTGACCGTCGCGATTACCGTCGCGACCATCAACGCGGTGAACTTCGTCGACGGTCTCGATGGTCTTGCCGCCGGATTGGGACTGATTGCGGCGCTGGCGATCTGCATGTTCTCGCTGGGACTGCTGCACGACCAGGGCGGCAATGTCAGCTACTACCCGCCGGCGCTGATCGCAGTCGCGCTGGCCGGTGCCTGCCTCGGCTTTCTGCCGCATAATTTCTCGCCCGCCCGCATTTTCATGGGGGATTCCGGCGCGATGCTGATTGGCCTGATGCTCGCGGCGGCGTCGACGAGCGCGTCGGGTCGTATCGCGGTCAACGCCTACGGACCGGCCGACGTGTTCACGCTTCTGTCGCCGCTGATCCTGGTCGCGGCGGTGACCTTCATTCCGATGCTGGACATGCTGATGGCCGTCATCCGACGTACTCGGGCCGGCGTCGGGTTCTACACGCCGGACAAGATGCATTTGCATCATCGGCTGCTGGAATTGGGTCACTCGCAGAGTCGCGTGGCCTTAGTGATCTACCTGTGGGTTGGCGTGCTTGCGTTCTCCGTGGCGGCCAGCACCCTCTTTCCGCTCTCGGTGGTAGTACCGGCATTCGCCTGCGGTGTTGTGTTGGCGCTATTGGCGACTTTTGCTCCCCGCATCCGGCGTAATATCGCCGGCTGGCGAACCTCGCATACGCGAGTTGACTGATCCGATTGTTCACGCCCGAATATCTGGGTGACCGAAATGAAAGGCGGCTCGTGGCCGACACGCAGGGGAGCGACGCTGGCACACAGTCGCTATCAACCGGACTGAAGACGCGCCACCTCACCATGATGGGGTTGGGCTCGGCGATCGGTGCGGGGTTGTTCCTCGGCACCGGCGCGGCCATCAACGTCGCAGGTCCGGCGGTCCTGCTTTCCTACGCGGCCGCGGGTTTGCTCGTCGTGCTGGTCATGTGGGGACTCGGCGAGATGTCAGCGGCACGCCCGGAGTCGGGGTCGTTCTCCACCTATGCCGAGCTGGCTTTCGGCCGACTTCCCGGCTTTGTGACCGGGTGGTTGTACTGGTACATGCTGGTGATGGTGATGGGCGCCGAGTTGACCGGCGCGGCGCAGATTGTCGGGGGCTGGTTCGACGTCGATCCGTGGATCCCGGCGATGATCGCCATGGTCGGGTTCACCGTCGTCAACCTGACTCGGGTCGCCAATTTCGGTGAGTTCGAATTCTGGTTCGCGTTCATCAAAGTTGCGGTAATTATCGCGTTTTTGGTGATCGGCGTGCTGCTGGTATTCGGCTGGCTGCCCAACACCGACGCCCCTGGGTTGGACAACCTGCTC
The DNA here is from genome assembly GCF_000241305.1 of Gordonia effusa NBRC 100432. GTDB lineage: Bacteria > Actinomycetota > Actinomycetes > Mycobacteriales > Mycobacteriaceae > Gordonia > Gordonia effusa. Next base: position 10,837 of record NZ_BAEH01000017.1, on the reverse strand, counting down.
CACCACGGGGGGTTCATGCCGAACGGGTGGAGCGGTGTGGCAGCGGGTTTGCTCGCGGTGGCTTTCGCATTTGGGGGCATCGAATTGGTGACGATCGCCGCCGCGGAATCCTCCGATCCGGCGACGGCGGTACGTCGAGCGGTGCGCAGTGTCGTCGGGCGGATCGTCGTGTTCTACCTGGGATCGGTGCTGATCATCGCGCTACTGCTGCCGTGGGACACCCTCGCCAAGGCAGACGAGGCCGCTCAGAGCCCGTTCACCGCGGTGCTGTCGATGGCGAAGATCGACGGCATCGTCGGAGTGATGGAAGTCGTGATCGTGATTGCGTTGCTCTCGGCGTTCAACGCCCAGATGTACGGGACGTCGAGGATGATGTACGCGCTGTGTCGTCGGGGGGCCGGTCCACGCGCGCTCGCTCGGGTCAGCGGGTCAGGCGTTCCGACCGTGGCACTGCTGGTCTCGGTGGCTGCTGGTTTTCTGGTGGTGCTGCTGAACTTCCTGGAGATCAAGGGACTATTGACCTTCCTGCTCAACGCGGTTGGTGCCACGTTGCTCTTCATCTGGGGTATGTCGGCGGCAGCTCAACTGGTGTTGCGCCGCAAGTTCGACGCCGAGGGTGATCTGCCGGTACGGATGTGGGGCTACCCCTATTCGGGGTTTCTCGCGCTCGCATTGCTCGCCGCACTGACCGTGTTGATGCTGACCGACGACGATGCGCGTACTCAGTTGGTAGCAATGGTCGTCGTGGTGCTGGTATTGTCCGCGCTCGGAGTACTCAATCAGGCCGTCGGCCGTCGCAGAGTTGGCGTCGGGCGCCGCGATTAATGTCCTGGTAAAGAACCGTGTACTATGGGCTGTAGTAGCCGCTCGGTAGCTAGGAATACCCCCCGGTGAGGGAGGTAAGGGCGGCTTGGTACAGTCTGAGAAATTCGTGAGCTTACGCCGCGACCGCATAGTCGACGACGCACGCACGATGATTGGTGCCCAAAGAAGGGTGCCCCGCTAAGAGTGGAGGAGAGGCTCATGAGCGCTAGCACGTCAGCCGACTCCATGCCATACGTATTTCCGACCGCTCCGACCAGTATGCGTCGCCCCGCGATCATCGTGGGGGTCGTCGTACTCGCCGTTGCCGCCGCCGCCATCGCGCTGGACCACCCGTGGTTCGGCGTTTTCTTTTTATTAGGCACCGCCGCCATCTTCGGAAACGCGCAGATGGTGATCAACTCGGTCAAGGCGGTCACGGCCGAAGACCACCCACGTAAGAAGATTCTTGCGGTTAATTCCGCGGTTCGGCTAGGGACCATCACGGTCCTCGCCCTGATCGCAGCGTTTTTGGTTCAGCCTGATGGGCTGGGCGTGATGTTTGGACTCGCCATCGGTCAGGTCATCTTGGTTCTGAATACGGTGATTCCGGTGATGAAAGGACTTCGCAAGCAACCATGACAATCCTGTCATCTACGCCGACCGCGGCGCTGACGACTTTCCTCGCTGAAGGTGGCGAGGAAGGGAAGTTCGAGCTAGAGGTCGGTCACCACACCCATGCCGAGTGGTTCGGCATGACGGTCAACACCGACACCATCTTGGGAAGTTCGGTCGCGGCGATCATCGTCATCGCTCTGGCGTTCATCGTCCGCTGGAAGGTCACCTCGGGTAAGCCGGGCTGGGTCCAGTCCTTCTTCGAACTGATCTTTGTGCAGATGCGCAGCCAGATCGAGGGTTCGATCGGCCACCGCATCAGCGCCTTCGTGCTGCCGCTGTCGGTGACGCTGTTCGTCTACATTTTGGTCGCCAACTGGCTGTCGGTCCTGCCGGTGCAGTACGGCACCACCAACGAGCACGGCAACCCGTCGGCAGGTGAGTGGCTCAAGCCGCCGGCCTCCGACGCCAACTTCGTCTACGCGATGGCACTGTTCGTCTTCCTCGCCTACCACATCGCCGGCTTCATGGAGCGTGGCATCATCGGCCATCCCAAACTGCTGGTCAAGGGGCACGGTTGGGGCCTGGCGCCGATCAACATCATCGAGGAAATCGCCAAGCCGATCTCGCTCAGTCTTCGTCTCTTCGGCAACCTGTTCGCAGGCGGCATCATGGTCGGTTTGATCGCGATGTTCCCCGCCTACATCTTGTGGGCGCCGAACGCACTCTGGAAATCCTTCGACCTGTTCGTCGGACTGATCCAGGCCTTCATCTTCTCATTGCTGACCATCCTCTACTTCAGCCAGTCCACGGCTAAAGAAGACGCTCACTAGCAGCGAGAACAACGTCGCCGCGGCAACGCGAAGACCTATCGACCCAACTGAATGACCTCCTGGCCGACACGGTGTCGGCTCGGACCACAGACCTGACAAGCGACTTGTCAGTAACCCGAAAGGAAAGTTCTCAATGGATCCCAATCTGATTGGCCTGGGTGCACTCATCGGCGGCGGCCTGATCATGGCCGGCGGTGCTATCGGTGCAGGTATCGGTGACGGCCTGGCCGGCGCGCAGCTGATCGCTGGCATCGCCCGTCAGCCTGAGGCTCAGGGACGCCTGTTCACCCCGTTCTTCATCACCGTCGGTCTGGTTGAAGCCGCATACTTCATCAACCTGGCCTTCATGGCTCTGTTCGTCTTCGCTACCCCCATCAGCGGCCAGACTTCCTAAGTCTGCGCGAGACGGAGCACAACTAGTAAACGGAGCGACATGACGACGAATCTCGCCGCAGAAAACTTCCTCATCCCCAATGGCACATTTTTTGTGTGCTTGGTGATCTTCTTTGTGGTCTTCGCTGTGATCGGCATCTTTGTGGTGCCGCCGATCAAGAAGGCAATGGAAGAGCGCGAGGCGATGGTGGCTAAGACGGCTGAGGACAACAAGGCTGCCGCGGCGAGCTTCGAGAGTGCCGATTCGGAATACCGGGCCGCGCTGAAGGATGCGCGTGGCGAGGCCACCGGCCTTCGCGACGCGGCTCGTGCAAAGGGCAACGAGGAGTTGGTGGCCGCACGCCATCAAGCGACCGCCGAGGCAGACGCGGCACGTGCCGCATCTGCTGAGGCATTGGCCGCCCAGGGAGCCGACGCGGCATCGTCCGCGCGTGGTGACCTCGACAATCTCGCGACCACCCTGGCCGGTCGAATTCTCGGTAGCGACCTCAAGGGTCAGTCCGCAAGTTCGCGCCCGGATGCGAAGGTGAATAACTAGTGAGCGTTTTCATTGGACAGCTGATCGGCTTTGCCGTGATCGTCTTCCTGCTGTGGAAGTACGTATGGCCACCGCTGAACAAGGCGGTCAAATCGTCGCAGCAGAAGATCGAAGATCAGGTCGCCGAGAGTGAGGCCGCCAAGGCCAACCTGCTCAAGGCGCAGGCCGCCCACGACCAGGCCGTGGCCGATGCCAAGGTCGAGGCCGAGCAGCTGAAGGCCGACGGCGCCAAGGATGCCGAGGCTATCGCCGAGGATCTGCACGCGGCGTCGGAAGCAGAGGTCAAGCGGATCTCCAGCCATGGTGCATCGCAGGCTGAACTGCAACGCGCCAACCTGCTGCGCGACCTGCGCGGTGAGCTGGGACAGGCCGCGGTCGTGCGTGCTGACGAATTGGTGCGGGCGCAACTGGCCGACCCGGCCGAGCAGTCGGCGTCGGTCGACCGCGTGATCGACGAACTGTCGGCGATGTCCGGTAGCGGACGCCCCGACACCGCGGTGCCCACCAGCGCCGACCTCGTGGGCCTGCATGGCATGCGTGCGTCGAGTCGCGATGCGGCACAAGCGGTTTCGCGGGAATTCACCTCCGTTACCGACGGTCTCGATTCGGCGGCTCTGACATCGCTCGGCGGCGAGCTGGCGCAGGTTGTCGCGCTGCTCAACAGCGAGCCGGTGTTGCGTAAGAAGCTTGCCGAGCCGGCTGACGCCGGTGAGGCCAAGAAGGCGTTCGCAGCGTCGCTGCTGCGCGGCAAGGTCTCCGATGCCGCGGTATCGATCGTCGCGGTGGCGAGTGCGGAGAAGTGGTCGTCGGGTACTGACTTCACCGCGGCCCTGCAGCGCCAGAGCGACTTGGCGGTCCTCGCGGCCGCGGAGAACGACGGCGTCATCGACCGAGTCGAAGACGAGTTGTTCCGCGTCGGGCGCCTGCTCGATGCGAATCCTGAGCTGACTCGGCATCTGTCGGATACCTCGACGCCGGTTGCCGGTCGTGTCAGCCTGCTGACGTCGGTACTCGGTGATCAGATCGGTTCGCACACCGCAGCGCTGCTAACACAGACCATCACCGGCCTGAACGGACAGCACGCCGACGTCGCTGTCGCCAATCTGGCCGAACTGGCCGCCGCCCGCCGGAGCGAAACCGTCGCGCACGTGGTGTCGCCGTTGGAGCTCACCGACGCGCAGGCCACTCGCCTGACCTCGGTGCTGGGCGATATCTATGGGCGCGCGATGTCGGTGCAGACCGAAATCGACCCGGAACTGCTGGGTGGATTGCGGATCAGCGTCGGCGACGACGTCATCGAAGGCGATGTCGCGACGCGACTGCAGAAGGCCGCCGAGAACCTACCGAGTTAGCACGCGCTAACCACCGAATCCCACAAGCCACGCTAAAAGAAGGACGAGAACCCAATGGCTGAGTTGACGATCTCACCAGACGAGATTAAGGGAGCGATCGAGAGCTATGTCTCGTCGTTCGACGCCGATGCCTCCCGCGAAGAGGTCGGCACCGTAACCGACACATCCGACGGCATCGCCCACGTAAGTGGCCTGCCCGGCGCGATGGCCAACGAGCTGCTGGAATTCCCCGGCGGAGTGCTCGGCGTTGCCCTTAACCTCGACGAGGACCAGATCGGTGCCGTCATCCTGGGTGACTACGACACGATCGAAGAAGGCCAGCAGGTCAGCCGTACCGGCGACGTGCTCTCGGTGCCGGTCGGCGACAAGTTCCTCGGACGCGTCGTCAACCCGCTCGGTCAGCCGATCGACGGCCAGGGCGACATCGAAGCCGAAGCGCAGCGTGTTCTCGAACTGCAGGCAGCCAGTGTGCTCGAGCGCCAGCCGGTTGAGGAATCCCTCGCCACCGGAATCAAGGCCATCGACGCCATGACCGCCATCGGCCGCGGCCAGCGTCAGCTCGTCATCGGCGACCGCAAGACCGGCAAGACCGCGGTCTGCATCGACGCCATCCTGAACCAGAAGGCGAACTGGGAGACCGGCGACCCGACCAAGCAGGTTCGCTGCATCTACGTCGCGATTGGTCAGAAGGGTTCGACCATCGCCGGCGTCAAGACCGCTCTCGAAGAGGCCGGCGCGATGGAGTACACCACCATCGTCGCAGCCCCGGCATCGGATTCGGCCGGCTTCAAGTGGCTCGCTCCGTACACCGGTTCGGCCATCGGTCAGCACTGGATGTACGACGGCAAGCACGTCCTCATCGTGTTCGACGACCTCACCAAGCAGGCTGAGGCCTACCGCGCGATCTCGCTGCTGCTGCGCCGCCCGCCGGGCCGCGAGGCATACCCCGGTGACGTCTTCTACTTGCACTCGCGCCTGCTGGAGCGTTGTGCGAAGCTCTCCGACGAGCTGGGTGCGGGTTCGATGACCGGCCTGCCGATCATCGAGACCAAGGCCAACGACGTCTCGGCGTTCATCCCGACCAACGTCATCTCGATCACCGACGGCCAGGTCTTCCTGGAGTCGGACCTGTTCAACAAGGGCGTTCGCCCCGCGATCAACGTCGGTACCTCGGTGTCGCGTGTCGGTGGTGCCGCACAGACTAAGGGCCTCAAGGCCGTTTCCGGTTCGCTGCGTCTGGAGCTCGCACAGTTCCGTGAGCTCGAAGCCTTCTCGGCCTTCGCCTCCGACCTCGACGATGCCTCGAAGGCTCGCCTCGAGCGCGGTGCTCGCTGGGTCGAAATGCTCAAGCAGGATCAGTACAGCCCGTACTCGGTCGAGGATCAGATCGTTTCGATCTACCTCTGCGGTGAGGGCCACTACGACTCGGTGCCGATCGACGACATCCGCAACTTCGAGGAGCAGCTGCTCAGCCACCTGCACCACAACGCACAGGGTGTCTACGACTCGATCGCCGGCGGCGCGAAGCTGTCGTCGGATCAGGCCGAGTCGCTGGTCGCCGAGACCAACAAGTTCAAGAACGGCTACCTCACCCACGACGGCAAGCGCGTCGTCAACGAGGCGGCCGCCGAGGCGATGGATGCCGAGGACGTGGAGAACGAGCAGATCAAGGTCCGGAAGTCCTGACCATGATCGAATTTGTATCGAGCTCTACACGATCTGAGAGGAGGGTGCGCTGATGGCAAGCATTCGCGAGTTGCGCTCGCGTATCCGGTCGGTTCAGTCGACCAAGAAGATCACCAAGGCGCAGGAACTGATCGCGACCTCGCGTATCACCAAGGCACAAGCGCGGGTCGCGGCGGCTAAGCCGTACTCGCAGGAGATGACGACGGTGCTCTCCGAGCTGGCCTCCTCGGCAGGTTCGCTCGATCATCCGTTGCTCGTCGAGCGGGAGAACCCCAAGCGTGCTGCGGTGCTGGTCGTGACCAGTGACCGCGGTATGTGCGGTGGCTACAACTCGAATGTGCTCAAGGCAACGCGTGAACTCCTCTCGCTGCTCGGCGAAGAGGGGAAAGAGCCGGTTCTGTTCGTGACCGGTCAGAAGGGGCTGGGCTACTTCAGCTTCCGCGGCACCGAGGTCGCCGATTCGTGGACCGGTTTTTCGCAGGCACCGGAGTACTCCGATGCGGCCACCGCATCAAACTTCCTGGTCGACCTGTTCGTGGCGGGGTCGGGCACCGACGTCGAGCGGCCGGACGGCGAAGGCTCCCTTGAGGGCGTCGACGAACTGCACATCGTCTACACGAAGTTCGTGTCGATGCTGACGCAGAATCCCGAGGTTCGTCGGGTGGCACCGCTGGTGGTCACCGAGGACGATTCCGACGACGCCGACTCGAAGCCGTCGCGGAACTACGACTTCGAGCCCAGCGCGGAGAACTTGCTGTCATCGCTGCTGCCGAAGTACGTCGCGACGCGCGTCTACGCGGCACTGCTCGACAGTTCCGCATCGGAGTCGGCCGCGCGCCGTACCGCGATGAAGGCTGCTACCGACAACGCAGAAGAACTCTCGACGTCGTTGTCGCGCGAGGCCAACCAGTTGCGCCAGGCCCAGATCACCCAGGAAATCAGCGAGATCGTCGGCGGTGCGAGCGCGCTCGGTTAGCCCCGAGTCCCACGCCAGATCGCTGCCACCCAGACCCCCGAAGAGGAAAGTGACCCAACCACAATGACCGCTGCAGTAACAAATCCCGCATCCTCGAATGCGAGCGACTCCGCGGCAGGGCGCGTCGTTCGCATCATCGGCCCCGTGGTCGACATCGAGTTCCCTCGTGGCTCGGTGCCCGACCTGTTCAACGCCCTGCATTCGCAGGTCGAGCTGCCGTCGGTGGCCAAGACTCTGACACTCGAGGTTGCCCAGCACCTCGGTGACAACTTGGTCCGCGCTATCTCGATGCAGCCGACCGACGGTCTGGTTCGTGGCGCCACCGTCACCGACACCGGCAAGCCGATCTCGGTGCCCGTCGGCGACGTCGTCAAGGGTCACGTCTTCAACGCACTGGGCGACTGCCTGGACACCCCCGGACTCGGCCGCGACGGCGAGCAGTGGGGCATCCACCGCAAGCCCCCATCATTCGACGAGCTCGAAGGTAAGACCGAGATCCTCGAAACCGGTATTAAGGTCATCGACCTGCTGACCCCGTACGTCAAGGGCGGCAAGATCGGTTTGTTCGGTGGTGCCGGTGTCGGCAAGACCGTTCTGATCCAGGAGATGATCACCCGTATCGCGCGTGAGTTCTCCGGTACGTCGGTGTTCGCCGGCGTCGGTGAGCGCACCCGTGAGGGCACCGACCTTCACCTCGAAATGGAGGAGATGGGCGTTCTGCAGGACACCGCGCTGGTGTTCGGCCAGATGGATGAGCCCCCAGGCACGCGTATGCGCGTGGCGTTGTCGGCCCTGACCATGGCGGAGTACTTCCGCGATGTGAAGGAGCAGGACGTGCTGCTGTTCATCGACAACATCTTCCGTTTCACCCAGGCCGGTTCCGAGGTCTCCACGCTGCTCGGTCGTATGCCGTCGGCCGTGGGTTACCAGCCGACGCTGGCCGACGAGATGGGTGAGCTCCAGGAGCGCATCACCTCGACGAAGGGTCGCTCGATCACCTCGCTGCAGGCGATCTACGTCCCCGCCGACGACTACACCGACCCGGCGCCGGCGACCACCTTCGCCCACCTCGATGCGACCACCGAGCTCTCGCGCCCGATCTCGCAGCTGGGTATCTACCCGGCCGTGGATCCGCTGACCTCGACCTCGCGCATCCTGGAGGCATCGATCGTCGGTGACGAGCACTTCCGCGTCGCTAACGAGGTCAAGCGCATCCTGCAGAAGTACAAGGAACTGCAGGACATCATCGCTATCCTCGGTATGGACGAGCTCTCCGAAGAGGACAAGGTCACCGTTCAGCGTGCCCGCCGCATTCAGAAGTTCCTGGGTCAGAACTTCCTCGTCGCTGAGAAGTTCACCGGTCAGACCGGTTCGGTTGTGCCGCTTGCCGACACGATCGAGGCATTCGACCGCGTCTGCAAGGGCGAGTTCGATCACCTGCCCGAGCAGGCATTCGACAGCTGCGGTGGTCTGGACGACGTGGAGGCTGCCGCCGCGAAGATCGCCGGAAAGTAGCGGTCCGCGATGGCAGACAAGAGCTTTCAGGTCGAGATTGTCTCGGCGGATGACCGGTTGTACTCGGGTAGTGCCACCTTCGTCATCGCGCACACCACCAGTGGTGAACTCGGCATCCTCGCCAACCACGAGCCGCTGCTCGGAGAGCTGATCTCCGGTGGGTTCGTGGTGATCGTCGAGGAAGGCGGAAACCGTCGTGCCGCTGCGGTCACGGGTGGATTCCTTTCGGTGACCGGCGAGGTAGTCACTATCCTCGCCGAGTTCGCCGAATGGGCCGACGATGTCGACGTCGCCGCCGAGCGCGAAGCCGTCGAAGCGGCTGAGCCAGGTTCGGAAGACTACGCGCGTGCTCGTTCGCGGTTGGTAGCCGCCGAGCAGCTCGCCAAGTAGCAGTTCGCAAGGCATATATGCTGATCGCCCGGAAGGTTTGTTTTGAACCTTCCGGGCGACTGGCATTCTGGAGGGGGACCGGGACGAGAGCAGGAGGTGTGAGCCGATGGGCGCTGTACTGATCGCGCTGGGCGTCGCACTGATCGTCGGGATTCTGTTCTTCGCCCTCATCGCATATCGGTTGACCGAGTTGCGTAGGGAAGGCACTCCGGTGCTGTTGCGTTTGGTGCCCGCCGCGGCCGACGAGGGCTGGCGGCACGGGACCATCGCGTACAGCGACGAGGTTTTGCGTTTCTACCGCCTGTCGTCGCTGAGGCCGGGGCCAACGGTGACTCTCATCCGTACCGCCATCGAGATTCAACGACGTCGCGGGCCGGAGGGGACCGAGGATGAAATCCTCGCCGGAATGCGCATCGTCGAATTGGAGCCAGGCGCCGACGGTATCGGGGGAGCATTCGAGTTGGCGATGAGCGCCGAGGCGATGACCGCGTTCACCTCGTGGCTCGAATCGCGGCAGTCGGCGCGTTCGCAACGTCGGAGGTAACGCCGGTAAGTGGGGTGCCGGCACCCCTTCGGCTGGTCGAGTGCCCGGCGAGGCGTTAGCCGAGCCGGGTGTATCGAGACCACGTACCTCGGCCAGCGCTAGTTGACGCTAAACCGGTGGCCCGACAAACTACCGTGCCCGTTCGCCGCCCGGCACCCACTTCACGTCTCCACTCCCATCTCGCCGCGCGACGACGCGCGCGAGGATGAACAGCAGATCCGAGAGTCGGTTGAGGTATTTCGCCGGCAGTACCGAGGTGTTGTCGGGATTCTCGTCGATCGCCGCCCACGCGGAACGTTCGGCCCGACGTACGACGGTCCGGGCGTGATGGAGCAGCGCTGCGCCGGCCGTCCCGCCGGGCAGGATGAACGAATCGAGCGCGGGCAAATCCTCGCCGTAGGAATCGCACCACGACTCCAGGGCGTCGATATAGGACTGCTCGATGCGCAGCGGTGGATACTTCGGATCTTCGACGACCGGCGTCGAGAGATCCGCACCAGCGTCGAACAGGTCGTTCTGAACGGTTCGCAATACGACAGCGACGTCATCGGGGAGCGCACCAAGTGTCAGTGCGGTGCCAAGAACAGCGTTCGCCTCGTCGCAGTCGGCGTAGGCGACGACGCGTGCATCGGTTTTGGCGACCCGTGAGAAGTCCGACAGGCCGGTGCTGCCGTCGTCGCCGGTCCGGGTGTAAATGCGAGTCAGATGCACGGCCATGCTGGCAATCTACCCGCGTGGTCGGACAGATAAACTGTCTGGGTGAATGATCGCTTTCTGGTGACCGGTGGTGCCCGCTTATCCGGTGAGGTGTCCGTCGGCGGGGCCAAGAACAGCGTGTTGAAGCTGATGGCGGCCGCTTTGCTCGCCGAAGGTACGACCGTGCTGACCAACTCACCCGACATCGCCGACGTCCCGTTGATGGCCGATGTCCTCCGCGGCCTCGGCGCCACCGTCGAAGTCGACCACGACACCGTCACCATCGATGTTCCGGCTGAACCGAAGTATCACGCCGATTTCGATGCCGTGAAGCAGTTCCGTGCCTCGGTCTGCGTACTGGGGCCGCTGATGGCGCGGTGTCATCGTGCGGTGGTCGCGCTGCCAGGCGGCGACGCGATCGGTTCGCGTCCGCTCGATATGCACCAGGCTGGTTTGCGTGCGCTTGGGGCGCATAGTTCGATCGAGCACGGATGTGTT